>JAODBI010000120.1 GCA_025463875.1 Actinomycetes bacterium | reverse complement strand
GCGGCGTCGCGTACCGCCTGCGTCACCTCACCCGTGCGCACGCGTCCGAGCGCGTCCTGCATCGCGGCCGCGTTGTCGTCGACGCTCGCGTTGGGGTCGTACTCGACGAGCGCGGCGAGCGCTTCCGGCACGCTGTGTGTCGCGATCACCGCGACCTGCTTCTCGCTGAGCTCGTCGACCTGCTTGGCGACCGCAACGATGTTCTTGTTGTTGGGCAAAACGATGACGTACTCCGCCCGGCACAACTCGACGGCCTCGAGGATCTGCGCGGTCGAGGGGTTCATCGACTGTCCGCCCGCGACGACCTGCTGCACGCCGAGACTCGTGAGGATGCGACGGATACCCTCCCCCACGCCGACCGCGACGACCGCGGTCGTGACGACGGTCTGGTCGGCGAACTCGTCGAGGTCGGCGAGCACGTCGGCTTCGCGCACCCAGCGCTCCTCTTCGACCTGCTCGATCAGGTCGGTGATGTGGAGCTTGCGGGGCCGGCCCGCGTCGATGCCGGCTTCCACCGCACCACCGATGTCGTTGGTGTGGATGTGGCAGTTGTAGAGGCCGTCGCCGCCGACGATCACGATCGAATCACCGATTGCACCCCACGTGGTGCGGAACGCGGGCATCGTGTCGTCCTCGGCCTCGAGGAGGTACATCACCTCGTAGCGCAGACTCGATACGTCGTCGCCCGCGAGGTGCGCGGTGACGACGGCGGGCGCGTTGACGATCTCGGGTTCGGGGATCGCGCGTCCCGACACGACCTCCAAGAGCGCGGCGAGCAGCAGGGTGAATCCCTTGCCGCCCGCGTCGACGACGCCCGCGTCGCGCAGGGCCGGGAGCAGCGTCGGGGTGCGCTCGACCGACGCGCAGGCCGCGTCGTACGCAGCTTCGAGCAACGACGCGAGCGTGAGGTCGCCGACGAGCGCCTCGACCGCCTCCGCCGATTCGCGCACGACGGTGAGAATCGTGCCCTCGACCGGGCGCATCACCGCTTGGTAGGCGGCGTCGGTGCCCTGGCGCAGACCGGCCCGGAGGTCGGTCGCACCGACCGTATCGAGCGCCCGGAAGCCGTCGACGAGTCCGCGGAGGATCTGCGACGTGATCACGCCCGAGTTGCCACGGGCACCCATCAGCGAGCCGCGGCTCACGGCGTGACAGACCTCGTCCATCGACTCCGCCGTCTTCAACTCCGCGCTCACGGATTCGAGGGTGAGCGCCATGTTGGTGCCCGTGTCGCCGTCGGGCACCGGATACACGTTGAGGCGGTTGAGTTCTTCCTGGTGCGCGCGCAGCGCGTCCCGGAACCGGAGCACCGCCTGGCGCAGGTCGGCAGCAGACAAGCAGGTCAGCGTCGGCATCGGGCGTCAGAGTACCGGGGTGCTAGCCTTTTCGTGCTCTACAGACGCTCGATCCAAAGGTGCTCCGGACAATGTCCTCTGTTTGCGACGTGTGTGCCAAGAAGCCGATCTTCGGCATGAGTGTCAGCCACTCCCACCGTCGTACCAAGCGCCGCTGGAACCCGAACATCCAACGGGTGCGGGCGATCGTGAACGGCACGCCCAAGCGCGTGAACGTGTGCACGTCGTGCCTGAAGGCGGGCAAGGTCGTCAAGGCCTAGGTTCTCGGCCCGGAACGGCACGAGCGCGGAGCACCCGGGAGCGACATGCAAGGCACCGTGAAGATGTACGACCCGGCGACGCGCGAAGGAATTGTCGTGCTCGACGTCGATCGCTCGGAGCTCGTGCTCGCGACCGACGCACTGCAGGGATCACTGTTCCGGATGCTGCGCCAGGGCCAGCGGATCATCTTCGACCTCGACGCCGACGGCAACGCGACGCACGTGCGCACCGGTTCCGAGGTCGACCTCGGAATCCCCACCGCCGAGATCTAAAGGTTCGGATCTCGAGCTTTGGCTCGGAGATTCGGCGGGCCGCTAGTAGCGGCGTCGGCCGCGGACGCCTCGACCCGACACGAGCCCGACGAGGGCCAGCAGCACCACCGCGCCGACGAAGGCGACGAACATCGAGCGCAGGCCGAAGTCGCCGATTCCGTTGTCGCCCGCCGCGTTGAACAGCGCGCCGCCGATGAGGCCGCCGACCACTCCGACGACGATGGTGCCGAGGCAGCCGAGGTTCCAGCCGCCGCCCGTGACGGCGCGGGCCAGTGCGCCGGCGACGAAGCCGACGACGATCCACCCGACCAGGCCCACGATGACCCCTACTCGGCGAGGCGCTTGGCGAGGGCGTCGAGCTCGTCGTGCAAGGCGGTGGGGAGCCGGTCGCCGAACTGCGCGTAGTGCTCCTCGATCAGCGGGAGCTCGGCGCGCCATTCGTCCTCGTCGACCGAGAGCAGCTCGTCGAGCGCACCCGGCGCGAGCCGGAGTCCGTCGGTGGGAAGGGCGTCGGCGCTCGGCAACCGGCCGATCGCGGTGTCGCGCGCCGCCGCGTCGTTCGCGCACCGTGCGAACACCCACGCCAGGACCCGGCTGTTCTCGCCGTAGCCCGGCCAGAGGAACTTGCCGCCGGCGTCCTTGCGGAACCAGTTGACGTAGAAGAACTTGGGCAGCTTGTCGGCGTCGGCCGACTCGCCCATCTTCAACCAGTGGGCGAAGTAGTCGCCCATGTTGTATCCGCAGAACGGCACCATCGCGAACGGGTCGCGCCGCAGGTTGCCGACCGCGCCGGCCGCGGCCGCGGTCGTCTCCGAACCCATGATCGAACCGAGGAACACGCCGTGCTGCCAGTTGTAGGCCTCGGTCACGAGCGGCACCGTGCTGCGCCGCCGGCCACCGAACAGGATCGCCGAGATCGGCACGCCCTTCGGGTCTTCCCACTCGGGTGCCACGCACGGCACCTGCGAGAGCGGCGCGGTGAAGCGGCTGTTCGGATGCGCGGCCGGAGTCTCCGACGCCGGCGTCCACTCGTTGCCCTTCCAGTCGGTGCAGTGCGCGGGCGGATCGGCGGTCATCCCTTCCCACCACACGTCGCCGTCGTCGGTGAGCGCGACGTTGGTGAAGACGGTGTTGCGCGTGAGCGCCGCGACCGCGTTCGCGTTCGTGTCGAGACCCGTCCCCGGCGCGACGCCGAACATCCCGTACTCGGGGTTGATCGCGTACAGCCGGCCGTCGGCGCCGAACTTCATCCAGCAGATGTCGTCGCCGACCGTCTCGGCCTTCCAGCCGGGCAGCGTCGGGACGAGCATCGCGAGATTCGTCTTGCCGCACGCGCTCGGGAACGCGCCGGCGACGAAGCGGACGTCGCCCTGCGGACTCGTCAACTTCAGGATCAGCATGTGCTCGGCAAGCCAACCCTCGTCGCGCGCCATGACACTCGCGATGCGCAGCGCGAAGCACTTCTTCCCGAGGAGGGCGTTGCCGCCATAGCCCGATCCGTACGACTGGATCTCGCGCGTCTCGGGGAAGTGCACGATGAACTTGTGCTCGTTGTTGCACGGCCACGGGACGTCGGCCTGACCCGGTTCGAGTGGCATCCCGACGGAGTGCACGCAGGGAACGAACGCGCCGTCGGCGCCCAGCACGTCGAGCGCGCCCTTGCCCATGCGGGTCATCGTGCGCATGCTCGCCGCGACGTACGCGGAGTCGGTCAGCTCGACGCCGATGTGCGCGATCGGCGAACCGAGCGGACCCATCGAGAAGGGCACGACGTACAACGTGCGCCCGCGCATGGCGCCGGCGAAGAGCGCGAGCATCTCCTGGCGCATCTCCGCGGGATCGCGCCAGTGATTGGTGGGCCCGGCGTCGATCTCGCGTTCGCTGCAGATGAAGGTGCGGTCCTCGACCCGGGCGACGTCACCGGGATCGCTGCGCGCGTAGAAGCTGTTCGGCCGCTTCGCCGGATCGAGCGGCGTGAAGGTGCCGGACGCGACCAGCTGCGCGCACAGGTTCGCGTATTCCTCGTCGGAACCGTCGCACCAGTAGACCGATTCGGGCTGGAGTATTGCGGCCCAGCCCTCGACCCATTCGAGCAGCTTGCGGTTGGCGGTCGGCGCGGTCTCGGGCGTAGAAGCCATAGACGAGTAAGGGTAGGCCGCACCATGGTCCCGGCGTAAACCGCAGCTGAAATTGGCCGGGGAATTCGACGAGCGATTCGCCGGGCGAATCCGACCTAGAGGTGGACGACCGGACAGGTCAATGTGCGGGTGATCCCGTCGACCAGCTGGACCTGTGACACGACCATCTTTCCGAGCTCGTCGATCGACGACGCCTCGGCGCGCAGGATCACGTCGTAGGGGCCCGTCACGTCGTCGGCCTGCACCACTCCGGGGAGCGCCCGGCACGCATCGACGACGGCCGAGGCCTTCCCGACCTCGGTCTGGATCAGGATGTACGCGCTGACCGCCATACCAACTCCTTGGGGAAGCTCCTCGGACGAGAGCCCGGCCGGGAGGCCGAATCGTACCGATCGCGACCCGGGAGCGGCAGCGGAGCCTGCCGAAGACACGGGCTGCCGCAACCGACCCAACGAAGCAGCAGGCGGAGCGCGAGCGACCAGGACAAGTGAGCGGCAGCGGAGCCTGCCGAAGACACGGGCTGCCGCAACCGGCCCAACGACGCAGCAGGCGGAGCGCGAGCGACCAGGACACGTAAGCGGCAGCGGAGCCTGCCGGAATCAGGGGATCGTCGCGGCCGACCCAACGAGGAAGCAGGCGGAGCGCGAGCGACGAGTAGTCAACGCTGTCGGCCGCGGCGGTCGGCGCGGCGTTGCGACCTTGCGATGGCGAGATCGATCAGGCGGTCGAGGAGCTCGGCGTAGGGCACGCCGGACACCTCCCAGAGTCGGGGGTACATCGAGATCGGTGTGAATCCCGGGATCGTGTTCACCTCGTTGACGATGAAGACACCGTCGTCGCGGAGGAAGAAGTCGACGCGGGCCATCGCCTCGACCCGGCACGCGTCGAACGCGAGCACGGCCAGGCGCTGCACCTCCGTGGTCTGCTCGGGGCTGAGCGGCGCGGGCGCGCGCAGCTCGGCTTTGCCGTCTTCGTACTTGTCGGCGTAGTCGTAGAAGTCGGCCGCGGGTACGACCTCGCCCGGTAGAGACGCGACGGGCGGATCGTCGCCGAGAATCCCCACCTCGATCTCGCGACCGCGCACCATCTCCTCGGCGAGGATCCACTCGTCGAACGTGAACGCGTGGTCGATCGCGTCGCGCAGCTCCCCGATGTTGCGCGCCTTGCTCACGCCGACCGACGAACCCATGTTCGCAGGCTTCACGAAACAGGGGAACGCGAGCTCCGTCTCGACGCGACCGACGAATTCGTCGACGTCGTGGCCGTCGCGCAGCGCGAGCGACGCGGCGGTCTCCAGACCGGCCGCCGCGAACATGCGCTTCATCGCGATCTTGTCCATCGCGACCGCGGAGCCGAGTACCCCCGCGCCGACGTACGGGAGCCCCGCGAGCTCGAGCACTCCCTGCACGGTTCCGTCCTCGCCATACGGCCCGTGCAACAACGGGATGACCACGTCGACAACGTTCGTCGCGACCGTCACCGACGCGCTCGGAACGGGAACGACGTCGCCTTCCACCGAGAACGCCGGCGGCAACGCGTCGCGGCCCGCGGCGAGCATCTTCTGCGCGTCCTCAGCGAGGTGCCACTGACCGTCGGTGGTGATACCGACCGGCACGACGTCGTACTTGGCCGGATCGAGGGCGCGGGCCACGGCCACCGCGGTTGCCCGGGAGACATCGTGCTCGGCCGACTGTCCTCCGAACACGAGCATGACTCGGCGGCGCGCGGGCACGCCTTCATTCTTACTCGAGTTGCCTTACTCGAGCCGGCTTGCTCGAGCCGGCTTACTCGAACCGGCTTACTCGAGCCGGCTTGTTCACATGACCTGCAGGACGGCACGAATGCCGAGTCCCATGATGAAGAGTCCGCCGAGGCCGTAGGCGAGCTCCATCCACCCGCGCGCCTTCCAGACGTAGCGGTACGAATACAGGAGACCCACGGTGATGAACGCGACGAACCCGTAGAACATGTGGAAGCGGGGCGGTTCGTAGTGCTGCGCGCTCACGAGGAGCACGCCGAGGAACACCTGGATCATCATCATCGACTCGGCGACGATCGTCGGCCACCAGAGCCAGCGCGTCCGCCACTTCGGCCAGCGCCACGCGCCGAGTGTGTACGCGCCCGCGAGGAAGTTCGCGACGATCGCGCTGTAGCCCCAGACGCGATGGATGTCGAAGAGCACTAGAGCGCTTGGTCGTCAGAAGTCGCGAAGGCCGACTCGCCGCCGCGCAACAGATTCTTGAGGACCTTGCCCGCGGGATTGCGCGGCAAGGGTTCGGTGCGGATCTCCACGTACTCCGGCACCTTGAAGTTCGCGAGTTGCCCGCGGCAGAACTCCTGGAGCTCCTCCGCGGTCGTCGTTGCGCCGGGTCGCAGCTGCACGACCGCCTTGACCTCTTCGCCGAGGGTCTTGTGCGCGACTCCGACGACCGCGGCATCGATCACGTCGGGATGGTTGAACAGGACGTTCTCGATCTCGACGCAATACACGTTCTCACCGGCGCGGATGATCATGTCCTTGGCGCGGTCGACGAGATAGAGGAAGCCGTCGGCATCGAGGTAGCCGATGTCGCCGGTGTGGAACCAGCCGTCGGTGAACGCGGCCGCGTTCGCATCGGGCCGGCGCCAATAGCCATGCGCCATGACGGTGGGTCCCTTGATCCAGATCTCGCCCCGTTGACCGGCCGGCGCGTCGTGACCCGAGTCCTCGACGACGCGCAGTTCGACGGTCGGCGCCGCGCGCCCGACCGAGCCGGGGTGTGCGAAGTAGTCGTCGCCGCCATGCGCGGTCGCGACCGACGCGGTCTCGGTGAGCCCGTAGGCCGTCGTCAACGTCTTGCGCATGTGCGGAAAGACGCGCTCGATCCGTTCGACGAGCTCGGGCGCCGCCGGCGCGCCGCCGTACGACGCGCGCTTCACCGACGTGAGGTCGTACTTCTCCAGGTTCGGCGATTCGAGGATGCGCCACATGATGGTGGGCACCCCGCCGATCGCCGTCACCTTCTCGCGCTCGATCGTCTCCATCGCGATCTCGGGGTCGAACCGCCCGACGGGCATGAGCACGACCTTGCCGCCGGTCGCGTACGCCAGCATCATCGTCGACAAACAGCCGGTCACATGGAAGAGCGGGACGACGAGCAGCGAGCTCGACTGCAGGCCGGCTTCGGCTTCCGGCGGCGGAGTTCCGCGCATGGCCTGGGCTACGCCCATCACGATGATGTTCTGCACGTTCGCAATGGCCTGGCGATGTGAGACGGTCGCGCCCTTCGGCTTACCCGTGGTTCCCGACGTGTAGAGGATCGCGAGCACGTCGTCCTCGTCGATCGGCGACTCCGGCATCCCCGGATCGCCCGCGTCGGCGATCAACTCCACGAACGGACGCACCGTCTCGTCACCCGGACCGTCGATGACGAAGACGTGCTCGATCCTCGGCAGCGACGCGAGGCGGTCGCGCACGGTCTCGATCCGCCGGGAGTCGGCGATGAGGACCTTGGCTCCCGAATCGGAGAGTCCGAACTCGAGCTCCTCCGCCTTCCACCATGCGTTCAACGGCACGAGGGTCGCGCCGAGGATCGCGCAGGCCCACCAGGTGATCACCCATTCGGGGACGTTGGCGGAGACGAGCGCGACCCGATCGCCGCGCTGCACGCCGAGCTCCCCGAGAGAGTGTGCGAGAACGCGCGCCAGGCGGTCGTGCTCGCCGTAGGTGAACCGGCGATCGTCCTGCACGAGCCAGTCGACGTCGACGCGCGCCGCGTTGTTCGCCATCAGCTCGCGCAGCGATCGCATGCGCTGCTTGTAGACCTGCATCGGATGCCCGACGACGTCATCGACGACGATCTCGAAGGGCCCGCCCGGCCCCGTCAGTTGTGCGATCGGATCGATCGGCGGATCGACCGCGGTCACGCGTACTCCTCTTGGACCACGTCGAACGAGAGGAGGTCGCTCCCCGTTCCGGCGGGACCCTGCGAGTTGTGCTGGGCGTGACCCTGGCCGAAGGCGGGGCTGTTCAGCCAGCGCTCGAAGTCCTCGGTGGAACGCCAGCGCGTGTACACGTAGAAGACGTCTTTGCCGTCGGTCGGCCGGAGGAGCTCGAAGGCCTCGAAGCCCTCCATCTTGGAAACCTCGCCCGCGCGATTGGCGAAGCGCTCGACCAGCATGTCGGCTCGTTCGGGCGGGACGGTGATGGCGTTGATGCGGACAACAGACATGGCGGCATTCTCGCGGCCGCGGCCCCGAAGCGCCTAGTCGGGGGGTTACTCCCCCGGCTGTTGGCGCAGGAACAGCTCGATCTCGGACACGAGGTCGTCGGTGGACGCCCCCTGCTCGCGGTCGATCCGGTCGACGACCTCCTGCACCTCGGGCCGGGTCGCGAGGCCCGCGTCGACGCGGGCGGCATACGCGTCGCAGCGCGCGTCGAGCGGACGCAGATCGAGCTCGAGCCGCGCGACCTCGGCCAGCCGGCGCAGCAGGGCGCGTACTGCGGGCGGGGACGGCGAACCGGAGACGTACTGCGGCACCTGGGCCCAGAGTCCGGCACTGCGCACGCCGGCGTCGCCGAGCGCGCGTTGGACGATCGTCTGCAAACCGGTCGGCCCTCCGTACGCCATACGCAACGGCGCGATCTCCTGCGCGAGCGAGTGATGCGTCGCGGTCGCGAGCACCGGTACCGGCCGTCGGTGCGAGACCAGAGACGGCATTCCTGCAAGGGTGAACGCGTCGCGCACACCGAGCGTCCGGGCGACCTCGACGATCGACTCCGAGACCGTGGGCCACCGCAGCGAAGGCTCCGGGCCCGACACCAGCACGACATCGCGCCCGAGCGTTCCGGTCACGAACGTGATCTCGGGCCAGTCGATGACGCGTTCACCGTCGTCCGACCAGTGCGCGTTGGGGCGGGTCTGCTGCAGGTCCATGTGATCGGTCAGATCGATCGTCGTGAACTCGTCGGCGTCGGCGAGCTGCTCACGGAGCGCGCTCACCGCGCCCGAGCCCGCGACGCCGGCGTCGACCCAGCCCGAGAGCGCGACGACCATGATCGGTTCGTGCAATTCCGGCCAGCGGTCGACGTTCAGCACTCCGGGCATCGTACGGTGCCCGGCGGCTAGGTTCCGCGCTCGTATGCAGCTACGGATCTTCACCGAGCCTCAGCAGGGTGCGACCTACGACCAGCTGCTGGCCGTCGCGCAGCGATCCGAGCAGCTCGGGTTCGACGCCTTCTTCCGCTCCGACCACTACCAGCGCATCGGCGAGGGCGACCCGGGTCCGGGTTCGACCGACGCGTGGTTGACGCTGGCGGCGATCGCGCGCGAGACGAGTCGGATCCGCCTCGGCACGCTCGTCACCCCGGTGACGTTCCGCTTCCCGGGCCCGTTGGCGCTGCAAGTCGCGCAAGCCGACGCGATGAGTGGTGGCCGCGTCGAGCTCGGACTCGGGGCCGGTTGGTACGACGCCGAGCATGCCTCGTACGCGATCCCGTTTCCCCCGACGGGAGAACGCTTCGCGATGCTCGAAGAGCAACTCGAGATCGTCACCGGCCTCTGGAAGACCCCGGTCGGCGAGCGTTACTCCTTCCAGGGCAAGCACCACTCCGTCGTCGACTCCCCCGCGCTCCCGAAGCCGGTGCAACAACCGGCTCCGCCGATCGTGATGGGTGGCTGGGGCACCAAGCGCACGCCGCGGCTCGCAGCGCGCTACGCGGCCGAGTTCAACATGCCGTTCGCCCCCGTCTCGTATTTCCGTGAGGGCTGCGACCACGTGCGCGCCGCGTGCGAAGCGATCGGTCGCGATCCGACGACGATGAAGTTCACCGTTGCCACCGTCGTGTGCGCCGGGCGGAACGCGGAGGAGATCCGGGGGCGCGCGATCGCGAGCGGGCAGGATCCCGAGCAGGTGCGAGAGGGTGCAGCCGCGGGGACGCCGGAAGAAGTTGTCGAACGCATCCTCGAGTTCGGCCGCGAGGGCGCGGAGACGGTGTATCTCCAGTACCACACCCTCGACGACTCGGATCACCTCGATCTGATCGGCGAGGAGGTACTGCCGAACGTCGGGAGCGCTTCGTGACCGTTCGCTTCGGAGTGCACACCGGCCTCCAACACACCTCGATCGACGATCTGCAGTCGCTGTGGCGCCGGATCGAAGAGCTCGGCTTCGACTGGATCTCGATCTGGGACCACTTCTACGCGGCCGACGCGTCCGGCGACGCGCATTGCCTGGAGGCGATCACCGCACACACCGCGCTCGCCGCGACGACAGAACGCGTGACGTGCGGATCGCTGGTGTACTCGGCCGGGTACCGGCACCCCGCGGTGCTGGCCAACGCGATGGCAACCCTCGACCAGGTCGCGCACGGCCGGACCGTCCTTGGCCTGGGCGGTGGTTGGCTGAAGGGCGAATACGACGCGTACGGCATGCCCTTCGGCTCGCCCGGAGAGCGCCTGCGGATGCTCGAAGAGTACGTGCAGTGCGTGCGCGGCCTGTTGACGGAGGAACGCACGACCTTCGACGGCGAGTTCTTCCACATGCGCGACGCGCGGTGTGAGCCGAAGCCGGAGCAGGCACGGTTGCCGATCTGGATCGGTGGTGGCGGCGAGAAGGTGACGCTGCGCATCGCCGCGCAGTACGCCGACGGATGGAACGTGCCCTTCATCGCCCCCGACGTGTGGGCGCACAAGGCCGGCGTGCTCGACGCGCACTGTGAACGCCTCGGCCGCGACCCCTCCGAGATCACGAAGTCGGCCAACGTCGGGCTCGCGTTCAACGAAGAGGACCTTCGCCGCCAGTTCGGCACGATGTCGAAGGCGGTCCAGCCCGGCGTGTTGTCGGGAGGCGTGGAGGAGATGGTCGACAAGGTCGGGGCGTACGTCGACGCCGGCGCGAGCTACGTGATCCTCGCGCTGCGCGCGCCGTTCGATCGCGAGGGCCTCGAGCGCTTCGCGGCCGAGGTCCTTCCCGCGGTCAGCGCGTGATCGCGTGATCGCGTGATCTACAGATCGCGCCGCGGCGGCCGCGGATGTGACCATTGAGAGAGTATTGAGAGATGCCGAGCCCGAGCCCAGCAGGTGAGCTGCGCTTCGATCCGCTCACCCGCGAGTGGGTCAATATCGTCGGGAGTCGCCAGACGCGGCCGAACCTCCCGGCGAGCGGATGCCCGTTCTGCGTCGGCGGACTCGAGGCGCCCGAGCCCTACGACGTGCGCTGGTTCACCAATCGTTGGCCCGCACTCGCCCCCGACGCGCCGGTCGACCTCGCCAGCACCGAGGCCGCCGGCACGACGACCGTGCCCGCGGTCGGTGCGTGCGAGGTCGTGCTCTTCTCGTCCGACCACGACGAATCACTCTCGACGCTGCCGGTCGCCCAGGTGCGGAAGGTCATCGACGTCTGGGCCGATCGCACCGAAGCGCTGCTCGCCCGGCCCGAGATCGAGTACGTCCTCGTGTTCGAGAACCGCGGCCGCGAGGTCGGCGCGACGATCGACCACCCGCACGGCCAGATCTACGGCTACCCGTTCGTGCCTCCCGCGCCCGCACGCGAGGCGGCCGTTGCCCGCGCCTACGGCTGCGCGCTCTGCGGCGAGATCGAAGCGGAGGTCGCTGCGGGAGTGCGCGTCGTCGCCACACGCGGCGACTGGGTCGCGTGGGTGCCGTACGCGTCGGGCTACGCGTACGGGCTGCGCGTCGCCTGCCGCGCGCATCACGGATCGCTTGCCGCGCTCGACGCTACGATGCGCGACGACCTCGCGGCGCTGCTCGTCGACGTGCTCTCGCGCTACGACCGTCTGTGGCCGGCGCCCGAACGGCGCTACCGCTTTCCGTACCTCCTGTGGTTCCATCAGGCCCCGGCGGCCGGCGGTGCCGAATGGCACCTGCACGCGCACGTCGCACCGCCGCTGCGCGCGCCGGGAGTTCCGCGTTTCGTCGCGTCGGGTGAGGTCGGGAGCGGAACGCTGTCGAACCCGGTGGTGCCGGAAGCCGCCGCGCAGGCGCTCCGCGACGCGTGAGCGCGCACACCGCACACCGCTTCCGCGCCCCGGGGCGGGTGAACCTTATTGGCGGCCAGGTCGACTACCACGAGGGCTGGGTCGTGTCGCTCGCGATCGACCGCGACGTCGAAGTGCAGGCCCGCGCGCGCGACGACGGCCGGGTGGTGGCCCGCTCTGCGGATTTCGGCGGTGAGGTCGACGTCGCGGCCGACGGAACCGACGACCCGCCCGCCACCCGACCGCAGTGGGGACGAGCAGTCGCGGGTGTGGTCCGGGTGCTCGCCGATCTCGGACGATCGCCGGTCGGTGCCGACCTGACGATCACTTCCACCGTGCCCGTCGGCGCGGGGCTGTCGTCGAGCGCGGCTTTCGAGGTCGTGTGCGCGCTCGCACTCTGCGAAGTGGCCGGATTCTCATTGGAAGGGACCCGGCTCGCGCTCGCGGCGCAACGCGCCGAGCACCTCGCGACCGGCGTTCCGTGCGGCGTCCAGGACCAGATGGCGTCGGTACACGGACGCGCCGATCACGCCGTCTTCCTCGACTGCCGCACGCTCGACATCGAGCACGTTCCCGTGCCCGCGGAGCTCGCCGTTCTCGTCGTGCATTCGGGAGTACCGCGCACTCTCGAAGGATCGCCCTACGCGCAACGACGGGCCGAAAGTGAGGCGGTCGCCGCAGAGCTCGGCATCCGGGTCCTACGCGACGCGACCCTCGAACAGGTCCGCGACATTCCCCGCGGCCGTCATGCAGTCACGGAGATGCAGCGCGTGCGCGAGTTCGCGACGGCGTTGCGCGAACGCGATCTCGGCGTGCTCGGGCCTCTCATGCTCGCGAGTCACGCGTCGTCACGCGACGACATGCAGGTCTCGATCCCCGCGCTCGACGCGCTCGTCGAATGCCTCGTCGACGCCGGCGCGTTCGGCGCCCGCCTCACCGGGGCGGGCTTCGGGGGGTGCGTCGTCGCGGTCTGCCCGTCGATCTCGGCGCCGGAGATCGCGGAACGGGCCGTCGCGGGCTACCGAGCCCGTACGGGACTCGACCCCGTCGCGTGGTCGATCCGGGCCGCGGCCGGTGCGGGTCGCGGCGGGTAGCGCTTCGAATCGTCTCGGCTACGCAGCCGGGAAGCCGCCGCCGCTACCGCCGCCGAAGAGGCCGCGTCCCGGTGTGCGGGCGCGCGTGCGGAACGAACCCGACAACTGTGCCGGCTCGAAGCCCGGAACCGGCGCGCCGGTCGCGAACCGGTAGAGCGCAACCTGGAAGATCCCCGTGAGCGTCGACGTCACCAGGAGCACCGCGACGCACCAGAGTACGAACAGCGCGATGCCGAGGACGGCGATCGGGCCGCCGACGGCGAGGAACAACAGGAGCGGAACGACGCCGGCGACGACGCCGATGAACCCGACGATGCCGATGCCCGCGTTCGTCATCAGGTTTTCGCCCCAGGTGTGCTTGAACAACTGACCCGAGCGCTTCACCGCCGCGATCGGTCCGATGCCCTCGAACACGAGCACGGGCAGGACCAGGAACGTGACGACCGACCAGGCGACGCCGGCGATGCTGCCCACGATGCGGCCGATGATCCCGCCGCGTTGCTCGACCGCGCGCAACACAACCGAGACCGTTGCGCTGACGATCGCCCAGGGCAGCAACACGTGCGAGCGAGCGCTCGCGGCGTGAATCGCGTCGCTGACCGATACGGCTTCGCCCTGGAACCGGCTGTTCGCCGCGAACACGAGCGCGGCGTTGAAGAACACGACGATGTAGGTGAGCGCGACGCTGCCGAGGAAGCCGAGCACCCACACGAGCGGCTTGGATCCGTCGTAGTTGCCGCTTCCGTCGCGGGCGATGAGGCCGATCGGGAGGAGCACCGCGACCGCCAGGACGATCGTGGAGAGCAACGACAGCAACGGGAGGATCGTGAGTTGCTTGTCGTCTCGCAAGACCTGCCAGGACGACTTGGCAAGTGCGATGGAGTTCTGGAACCGAGCCATGTGCCCTCCCGGAGGCTGATCCACTCGAGGATACCGCCGTAGATTCCGGCCCGTGCACGTCGTACGCGCTCCCGGACGCGTGAACCTCATCGGTGACCACACCGACTACCAGGACGGCTTCTGCCTTCCGGTGGCCATCGATCGGGAGGTGGTCGTCAGGGCGGTTGCCCGCAGCGACGGCATCGTCGTGGCCCGGTCGGACGCCCTCGAAGGAATCGTCGAGATGCCGGCGGACGGCTTCGAGGATCCCCGCCGCGTCGTTCCGAAGTGGGGCCGATCCGTCGCGGGCGTACTTCGACTCCTCTCGCAACCCGATCGGCCGGCGGTCGGCTTCGACGCCGACGTCAGCTCCACCGTTCCAGTCGGCTCGGGACTCTCGTCGAGCGCGGCGTTCGCGGTGGCCTTCACGATCCTCACGGGCGAGGTCGCGGGGTACACCACGTCGCCCCATTCCGTCGCGTGGATCGCGCAGGCGGCCGAGCAGGCCGCGACGGGTGTCCCGTGTGGGCTGATGGACCAGATGGCGTCGGTGTTCGGGCGCGCCGGCCACGCACTCTTGCTCGACTGCCGGAATCTCGACATCGTGCCGGTCCCCCTCCCCGATTCCGTCGCGATCGTCGTCGTCCACACCGGTCTCGGTCGACGTCTCGAAGGCAGCGCGTACGCGCAGCGACGAGCCGCGTGCGAAGCGGCGGCCACCCGTCTCGGCGTCGACACGCTGCGCGACGCGACCATCGATCAGGTCGTCGACGACCCGATCGCGCGCCACGTTGTCTCGGAGAACCGTCGCACCCTCGCGTTCGTGGACGCGCTGCGAACCGGAGACCTCGACCGATGCGGCCGGCTCATGGACGAGAGCCACGCGTCGTTGCGCGACGACTTTCGGGTGTCGACGCCGGAGCTCGACGTGCTGGTCGACGCGCTCGTCGGCGCCGGCGCGTACGGCGCCCGCCTGACGGGCGCGGGATTCGGCGGCTGCGCGGTCGCGCTCGTACGGTCCGACGAGGTCGACGAGGTCGCGACGCGGGCCTGCTCGCGCTACGTTTCCGCGACCGGGCTGACGCCGACGCCGCTCGTCGTGCGCGCGGTCGACGGCGCCGGCCCCGTTGAGTGAAACGCGAGCGACGGAGGACGAGTGCCGAGCATCTTCAGCCGGATCATCGCCGGCGAGCTTCCGGGCAAGTTCGTGTGGAAGGACGACCGCGCGGTGGCGTTCATGTCGATCGCGCCGATGATGCCCGGGCACACGCTCGTCGTGCCCCGCGCCGAGATCGATCATTGGATCGACTTGGAGCCCGCGCTCGGCGCGCACCTGTTCGCCGTCGCGCAACAGATCGGCCGCGCCCAGGATCTCGAATGGAAGCCGCGCCGGATCGGCATGTTGATCGTCGGTGAGGAGGTGCCGCACACCCATCTCCACGTCGTGCCGATCAACAGTCCGGAAGAGTTGACGTTCGCGCACGCCGATCCGTCTCCCGATTTCGATGCGCTCGACGCCGCCGCCATCCGGCTGCGCGCACGCCTCCGCGAGCTCGGCCGCACCGAAGTCTGCGACCAGTAGGCACCGGGCGCCCACCGAGCGCCCGGCCGCTCGCGGCGCTAACGGCCGTACTGCTCGTCGACGGCCCGCGCGAAGGCGCGGTCGACGCGCGTCAGCACCACCTCCCCCACGACCGGCGAAGGTTTGGAACCGATCCAGCGCAGCTCGCCCGCGAACACCAGTGTTCCGTACGCGACCACGGCCGCGCCGGCCAAGAGCAGGACCGCCGAACCCGCACCGGTGAGGGCGGCGACGAACGCGGCGGCGGCCGCGACGAGGAGCGCCCACGTCACGCGCGTGAAGAGCCGGCGCGCGGCGGCACGAGACGCCTCCAACGGCAGGATGGCCGAGATCCTGGGCCCGAGCGGCGACCACGGCGTCTGCTCGGGCCGCAACACGATCGCCACGGGATTCGCGCACGGTGCACCGGTCTTGACCGACAGCGCGGGGAGGTCACCCCGCTCGAGATCGTCGATCCGTACCCGCACGCGAGCCATCAGCGCACGTCCTGCAGACGCGCGGCCGCGGCCGGCGTGCGAATCCCCCACCAGAACAGATCGCGGCCGTCGACGAACGTCGTGTGCGCGTCGGGAACGGCGTCGCGCAGTTCTCGGGCGTGCCGCTCCGCGAACGCGTACGGCTCGCTCGGCAACAGCACCGCGTCCGGAACGCGCTCGGCGACCTCGGCGAGCGCGACTTCGGGATACCGCTCCTCGGCGGCGTCGAAGATGTTCGTGATCCCGACGTGCGCGAGCAGCGACGATCCGTAGGTGTCGGCCGCAAGCGACATCCACGGCCGGCGCCAGATGGGAACGAAGGCCGAGAGTCGGGGGAGCGTGCGCGTGCGAAGCACCCACTCGTCCCACGCGTCGAACGGCGCCGGCGCGGCGACGTCGATCGCGGCCGCGAGCGCGCACACCGCCGCCCCGATGTCGGCAACGGAACGGGGCGACATCGAATGCAGCGAGAGGCCGCGCGCTACGAGCGCCTCCGCGTCGGCGAGGCGGTTCTCCTCGTCGTTCACGACGACGAGATCAGGCGCGAGGGCGACGACCCGGTCGACGTCGACGGTCTTGGTGCCACCGACCGTCGGCACGTCCGCGACGTCGCAGAATCGCGTACAACCCACGGGCGGGACGCCGAGCGCGAACAACGTCTCCGTCGCGCTCGGCACCAACGAGACGACCCGCGGGCGCGTCACATGCGCTCGAGCAGCTGCGCCTTCTTCGTCTCGAACTCGGCGGCCGTGATCACACCCCGGTCGCGCAGATCGGCGAGCTGGTGCAACTGCTCGGGGATGGTCGCCGCGGGCGCGGCGGGCGCCGCGGGACCGGGCGCCGCCGCGGGGTTGCCCCAGCCGGCGCGCTTCTTGGCGTTGGCCTCCATCTGGCGGTACAGCTCCTGTTGCACACCGTCCGGATGCCACACGTCGTCGAAGTGCGACTGGCCGTCCTTGCCCGCCGACTCGATGTCGAGATCGCCGGCGCCGATGATGCGTTCCCAGATCCCCTGGTGGAAGTTGATGTTGTTGATCCGCTCCATCGGGATCTCGACCCCGCGCTTGGCCAGGACGCCCGTGCGGAAGATCACGCGATCGTCGGTGACGACGAAGTGGGTGAAGTTCCATTCCAGGTACTTCACGCCGAGCCATCCCGCCCACACCACCGCCACGAGCGCCCAGAGGAGGAACACCCAGTTGCGCACGTCGCCGTGGAGCCCCGTCCTGATCAGGATCAGCACGATGAACAGCGGGATCCCGGTCCCGATGTGCTTGGAGAAATACCACCAGTGCGGCCGGAGATCGAGCGCCAGCTCTTCGCCGTCGTTCAACAGCTTCCTGGGATACGGCACCCCGAAATTCTATGCGCTCGGGCGCGAGCGCGGCGGCGTCAGGGGCGGACGTCGCCCGCCAGGAGCGGCGGAACGTCGTCGCCTTCGTCGGGATCGAGGTCGACCGCGACGAGGAAGCCCCGGGCGCGTTCGGCGAGCGGGAACCGATCGACGAGCTCGTCGTGTGCCGGCCCGTGGCTGGCGACGACGAGATGGGCGAGCTCGTGCACCAGGACGTAGTCGAGAACCCACGACGGGTAAGGCGCCAGGCGGGACGACACCCGGATGGCACCGTCCTCGGGCGTGCAGGATCCCCAACGCTGGCGCATGTTGTCGACCCACCGGACGCTGCGCGGCCGGGGAAGCTCGTGTTCGCGCGCCAGCCGGCGAGCTCGGGCTGCGACGTCGATGGCCGACGAATCGGTGCGCCGGCGCATGCGCTCCGCGAGCTCCTGCGCAGTGACCTGGGCTTCGTCGACCGACATCCAGCGCGGGAACGACACCCGCAATCGATCGCCGACCAGCACAGCCTCGACATGCTTGCGCCGCTGCGTTCCTCGCACGAGCTCGATCTCCATCATCACCATCTATAGCGCGTCGATGCGACGACATTCGACGCGTCTCGTGAATGCTGCGCGAACTGCGCGCGGACGTCTTCGGCGCGAACTGCGCGCCGGGAATTGCACGCCCCGAATTTCGCGTCCCGAATTGCGAGCCCGGGCATACGGCGCGGGGGTTTCGTTCGGCGCGAACTTCTGCTTGACGCTCGTGGGGCTCGGTCGTAGGGTCCCTTTACCGGTTCGCCGATGCGTCGGACTCCGAAACCGCTTGCGGGGACGGAACGGACGTACGTGCGAACCGGCGCGTACGCCGAGCTACCGCGCGGCGCCCTCCGGGGCGACGAGCTGCGGCGAGGTGTACGGGCCGGAGAGCCGACCGTCGGGCGCCTGCGAGGGATGCCCGGAGATTCGGTCCCGGAGGCAGGGCCCCGAGGAGATCGGAGCCGCGCAAGCGGCGAAGACTACTCGGGGCCTTACCGCGTCCGGCGCGCCGTACAAGTGGCCCGTACGAGCTGACCGACGTGAGATGCCGTACCGGATGGCCGCCGGCCCCGGCACCCGTCACACCCGCTGTGTACCGTCCTGGACGTGCGCGACGTGTTGCTCGACGATCTCGATGCGCGCCAGCACGACGCGGTCACCTCGGTCGCGGTGCCGCTCGCGATCATCGCGCCGGCCGGCTCCGGGAAGACGCGCGTGCTCACGCGTCGTATTGCGTACGGGGCGCGCGAAGGCCGCCTGAATCCGAGGCACGTGCTCGCGGTCACGTTCACCCGCAAGGCGGCCGGCGAGCTGGTGTCGCGCATCGGACGACTCGGTGTCGACGGTCGGATCACTGCGGGCACCTTCCACGCGATCGCGCTGGCGCAACTCCGGCGCCACGCGGCCGAGCGCAACCGGGAACCGCCGAAGGTCCTCGAGCACAAGGCCCCCCTGCTCGGCCCGATCCTGGGCGGACGAGGACCGTCCGCTTCCGTCGCGATCGCCGACATCGCCGCCGAGATCGAGTGGGCCAAGGCGCGCCTCATCGGCCCCGACCGGTACCAGGCGGCGGCGGAAGCCGCCGGACGGCGACCTCCGCGCGCGGCCGGCGAGGTCTCGCGGGTGTATGCCTCGTACGAGTCCGAGAAACGCAAGCGCCACGTCGTCGATTTCGACGACGTGCTCGGCCGCTGCGCCGACGCGATCGCCCACGACGAGGAATTCGCCGCCGGGCAACGATGGCGGTTCCGCCACCTGTTCGTCGACGAGTTCCAAGACGCCACACCGCTGCAGTTGCGCCTGCTGCGGGCGTGGCTCGGCACTACACACGATCTGACGGTCGTCGGCGACCCGGCCCAGGCGATCTACGGCTTCACCGGTGCCGACGCCACTCCGTTGATCGCGTTCGAACGAACCTTTCCCGGCGGCACGACCATCGTGCTCGACCGCAACTACCGGAGCACCCCCGCGGTCGTGGCCCTCGCCGAGGTCGCGCTCGGAAACGCCGCGGGCGACCGCAGGAGGCAACCGGAGGCCATCCGCCCCGACGGTGCCCCACCCACGATCACCGGCTTCGACGACGACGACGCCGAGGCGCACGCGATCGCCCACGCGTGCTGGCACGCGCACGCCGACGGCGTTCCGTGGAATCGCATCGCCGTGCTGTTCCGTACGAATGCGCACTCGTCGCGGTTCGAGACGGCGCTCACGAAGCGGGGCGTCCCGTTCCGCATCGGCGAAGGCCAACGATTCACGGCGCGCGTGCCGGTGCGCGCACTCCTCGGCGAGCTGCGCGAAGCCGAGCGCACGCGTCCCGGGTTGCCGTTCGGTCAGTACCTCGCAGATCTCGCGGCCGACAACGCCGAGCGCGAGGCAGCCGAGCCCGAAACCGGACGCGCGGTCGACGCGAAGAGCGCGGACCTCGCGCCTCCCGAGCGCGATCCCATCGCTCCTCCGGAGCGGGATGCAACTGCTCCGGCCGATCCTTCCGAGCGCGACGCGCTGCTCGAGCTCGGCCGTGACTATCTCGACTCGGTCGGCGGATCGGGTGCCGTGTCGGAATTCACGGCCTGGCTCGACACGGCCACGGGCGGTTCGACGGGCGCGCACGGCGTCGATCTCGTCACGTTCCACCGAGCCAAGGGCCTCGAGTGGACCCTTGTGTTCGTCACCGGCATCGAGCGGGGCATGGTGCCGATCTCCTGGGCGACCACGCCCGAAGCCCAGGCCGAGGAACGCCGACTGCTGCACGTCGCGCTCAGTCGGGCCGAGGACGAGCTGCATGTCTCGTGGGCGCGGGCGAGGTTCGTGGGCACCCGCCGCGCGCCTCGGGAGCCGTCGCCGTGGCTCGGGCTCCTCGAGAACGAGGCGAACCGCGCGCCGCACGGATTGCTCACCCGCCGCCGGGCGCCGCGCGACCATCTCGGCGATCTCCGAGCCACGCTCGCGGCGGCGTCCCCGCCGACTCCGCCGCCGGATCGGATGGGCCGATTGCGGCATTAGCCTTGCAGGGATGCACGAGTTCGATTCCGCGACGAAGGCGCTCGCGGAGTCCGTGTTGGGGCAGCTCCGAGAGCTCGTGGCCCTCGATCCGACGCCGCTCAACGGGACGATTCCGCCCTCCGCCCTCCCCGAACTCGTCCGCCCGATGATCAACGCGAGCGGCACTGATCCCGATGAGGTGCTCGACTACTTCTGGTCGACGCTCGCGCCCGCAGTGATCCGCTCGGACAGCCCACGGTTCCTCGCCTGGATTCCGGCCGCGCCGACCAAGGCGTCGATGTTGTTCGACGCAATCGTGTCGCTCGCTTCCGTGAGCGGCGTCTCGTGGATCGAGTCGGCCGGCGCGATCTCGGCCGAGAACGAAGCACTCCGTTTCATCGCCGGGCTGGCCGGCATGCCCGCGCGCGCGGGGGGCACCTTCGTGCAGGGCGGATCGGCGGCCAACCTCTCCGCCCTCGCCGTCGCGCGCGAATCCGGTCGACGCCGGCTCGGCGACCCTCGCCGCCGTTTGCAGTTCGCCGTCACCGACGACACGCACTCGTCCGTGCGCAACACGATGCGGTTGCTCGACGTCGATCCGCTCCTCGTACCACTCGTGCGGGACCGCCTCACCGGCGAAGCGCTCGGCGCGACGCTCGACGCGTCTGCAGACCCGGAGGCCGTCTGCGCGGTGGTCGCCAACGCGGGGAGCACCAATGCGGGCCTGGTCGACGACCTCGCGGGCATCGCCCGGATCTGCGACGATCGAAAGCTCTGGATGCACGTCGACGCCGCGTACGGCGGCGGCGCACTCGTCGCGCCCTCGGCGCGGGGAGCATTCGTCGGGATCGAACGATCGGACTCGCTCGTCGTCGATCCGCACAAGTGGCTGTACGCGCCGCTCGACTGCGCGGCGCTGCTCTACCGCGATCCGGAGCTCGCGAAGTCGGTGCACGGGCAGCACGCCTCATACCTCGACACGGTGAACGAGAACACCGAGGGCTGGAACCCGGGCGACTACGCGTACCAGCTGACGCGGCGGGCCCGGGGGCTCCCGTTCTGGTTCTCGGTGGCGGTACACGGCATTGACGCCTACCGCGATGCGGTCGAGCAGGTCCTCGCGACCACACACGCCGCCGCGGCTCGCATCAAAGCGCTCCCCCACCTCGAGCTGGTGCTCGAGCCGGAGCTCTCGGTCGTGCTCTTCCGGCGCCTCGGTTGGGACAACGCGCAATACACCGCGTGGTCGGAACGGCTGCTGCGGGAGCAGGTAGGCATGGTCGTCCCGACCCGCTGGCACGGGGAAACGGTCGCCCGGTTCGCATTCCTGCATCCAGGCACGACGCTTGAGATCGTCGACGAGATCCTCGCCACGACTGAGTAAGCGCCCGGGCCGTCAGCTGCCCCCGCACGCGCTCCACAGTCCGCGTCCTGCGGCCCGCGCGTCGAGCTCGGCCTGCAACATCGCGCGCGCGTGCACACCGTTCGGCGGGATGATCAACAAGCGGGCAAGACCCAGACGGAGTAACTCGTCGTCGTAACGAACTCCGCCGACGTAGACGTACGCGAGCAGACGCCCGTACTTGTCGCGCACCTCGGTGTCGGTCTCGAGCGACACCCGTGTGCCCGGCGCGAGGCGCGTCTTCGTGTACGCACTGGCTTCCGGGCCGTAGCACTGCACGGGTTTACGAGGATCGGCAACCTCCGGCGTATCGGCGCCGAGTATCCGCACCTTCTCCGTACGACCGGCGACGTCGACCACGATCGTGTCACCGTCGGCCACGTGGACGACCGTTGCGTCGAATCTCGCCGCGACCCGACCGCCGGACCACCAACCCCACCCGGCGCTCCCGAGCAGGGCGACGGCGAGCGTCGCGCACGCGGCCCGGGAGCGAGCCATGCCGGCAAGGTAGCAAGAGGGTGCGCCGAAACGATACGGCGCGCAGGCACCCGCCTCAGGGGTCGGAGTGCCGCCGGCCGAGATTGCTCACGAGACCCGTCAACTGCGCCGTCGGTTCGATGCCCAGCTCGGTCATCAGCATCGTGCGGTAGCGGTTGAAGCCCTCGAGGGCCTCCATCTGGTTGCCCTCCGCGAGAAAGACCTTGATCAACGCGCCGTGTGCGCTCTCGCGCAGCGGCTCGGCCCGGATCGCAGCGAGCGCGGCGATGACGGCTTCGGCCCACCGGCCCTTCTGGGTCAGGTGCGCGGCCATCGCTTCGAGCGCGTGCAAACGCAGCTGGTGCCACTCCTCGTTCTCGATCAACACCCAGTCGTCGTACCAGCCGGGCAGCAGATCGACCGACAGCGACGCGACGGCGGCCGCGGTCTCGTCGCTCGGGAGAATCTCGCAGGTCGGATCGAGCAGCCGGTGCGCGAGCGCTCGCGACTCACGGATGTCGACGCGTACATCCGGGTGCGGGCCGAGGTCGAGGTCTTCGACGATGACCGCGGCACTGGCAGTGGGTTTCAGCCTCCAGAGCGCCGACCGCAGGCTGCTCGCCGCGTCCTGGGGCGGGGACTCCGGCCAGAGCGTCGAGGCGACGAGATGGCGGGTCGCAGGCCGGTCGCGGAGTGCGAGAAACGCGAGCAGCTTGCGCGAGCCGCTCGGTAGCGCCAGCGCGCGGTCACCCGCGCGAAACGTGAACGTGTCGAGCACCGACACCATGAGCGCGGTGCGTTCCGTCTCATCCTGACGGGGCTCGCTCTCGGCCGCATCGACGACTACATCCACCCGAGACTCCATCCGACCTGATCGCGCCCGGGCCGATGATTGGCGGCTCTCGCGTTCTCCCCGAGCTCATGTTCCACGACTGCATGTTCCGCGCGGCGTGTCGCGCCGGCGTTACGCAGACGTGACGGCGGCACGGAGAACGCCATTCGCCGTCACTGTCCGCGACCAGATCGACGGGCGAGAAGGCCGCCGTGGCTACCGCGGCAGGAAGTCGAGCAGGAGCGCGTTGACCTTCTCGGGCGCTTCCAACTGCATCCAGTGGCCCGGGCCCTCGACCCGCTCGTAACGGAACGAGTTCTCGCAGAACTTCGCCGACCCCGTCATCTGCTCCTCGAGCAGCGCGAAGTCGCCGCTGCTCCACAGTCCCATCGTCGGCGCCTGCACCGGTGGCAACTCCAGCGGGGGATCGATGAGCGACTGCGGGGTGATGTTGGCTCGATACCAATCGAGCCCGGGCGTGAGCGACTTGTCGCGTTCGAGATCGGTGATCACCGCGTCGGCGTCGGGATGCTTCGACCACTCGCGGAAGTTGGCCCAGTCGTTCATCGTGAGCCACTGCTCCGCGATGTCCCGGAATTGAAACAGCAGCATGTACCACGACTTCTCTCGTTGCAGCATGCCCATGCCCGAGAACGCGGTCGGATGACCGACCGACAATGCGACGAGGTGGTCGACGCGTTCGGGCGCGAAGGCGGCCGTCGCCCACGCGACCGCGGAGCCCCAGTCGTGCCCGACGACGTGCGCGCGCTCGATGCCGAGGCGGTCGAGGATCGCAGTCACGTCGATCGCGAGGAACGGGATCGAGTACGCCGCGACGTCGGCCGGCTTGTCACTCGAGCCGTAGCCGCGTTGGTCGGGAACGATCACCTGGAAACCGGCGTCGACCAACGCGGGGACCTGCTTCGACCACAACCGTTTCGTGTCGGGAAAACCGTGCAACAAGACGACCGGCCGACCATCGCCTTCGACCTGTACGTCGAGCGTCACGCCACTGGAATCGATCTGCATGTGGTTCCCCGTTCGTCAACCGGCCACGATCGCCAACAACTCGTCGCGCGTCGGCGCGAACACCGGCTCCTCACGCCAACCCGAGCCGAGCTCGACGACCTTGTCGAAGATGCCCGGTTGCGCGAGCACCTCCTCCGGGCACGCGAGCACGCCGGCGACCTTCAAGAACGCGCGGAACACGTCGGGGTCCTTGCCCGCCGCCGACTGGAGCGCCTGCGTGATCTCGTACTGCGGATCGCCCGGGTCGTAGGCCTTGCCGTCTATCCCGGCGTCGATCTCCGCGAGCCGGTGGCGGTCGAAGTCGAGGGTGGCCCGGTAATACGGCTCGACGGTCGCCTCGGTGACCTCGTGCCAGCGCTGGGCCAACTCCATCGGAACGTCGATCGACGCGATGCGCAACAGATCACGCAACGCCACGGCATGCATGAAGCCGATGGACGCGCCGCGACCGAGCGACGGGTTCGTACACGCCCACGAGTCGGCGAGCGCGAGCACCCCGGTGGCGACGGGTGAACCGTCGACGACGAACGTGCGGTGCCGGTCCTCGATCTTGGCCATGATCGCGACGTCGTCGTCGATGGGTGCGCCTTCGGCCCAGTGCGCCACCAACGGGAATGAACGCCAGGTGCGCATCCAGGTGTCGACATCCTTCAGGCCGCGCATCGTCGCGTCCTTCGCGCTCGCGATGATTCCGAGACCCCACGTGCCGTTGTCGCACGGAAGGGTCAGCGTCGACACGGTCCCCCACGGCATCAAGATCCCGCACATGAGCGGCGGGATCGTCCCGTCGGCCGAACGGAAATGACGGCCGTAATACATGAAGCCCGAGTCCTCGAGCTCCTCTTCGGGCGCGCGCGCACCGATCGCCGTCAGCATCGCCGGCAGCGACGAGCGACGGCCGGCGGCGTCGACGACGAGATCGGCGCGTAATTCCTCGCCGGCCTCGGTCCGAACACCGACGACGTGCGGAACACCGTTCGCCGGCTCGCCGTCGGTGAGCAGCTCGGAGACGGTCACGCCGCGGCGCACCTCGAGCCCGGGCGTGCGCGCGCATGCGCGCGCGAGCGCGGACTCCATCACAGGACGCCGGGCGGACACCATCGTGTACTCGTCGTCGGTGTCGCGGTACCCGCCGATCATCTCCTCCGGCACGAGGCGCATGGGGTTGAACCGGATCGCACCCAATGCCTCGGCCTCGGCCACGACGTCGGGAAGCTCGGATTCGAGCAGCTTGCGAAACCGCGGCGCGAAGAGGTGAATCATGCGGAATTGGTTGACTCCGCGCCGCTCCCAGCCGTTCCACGCTTCGTCGGGCGTGTCGGGCGGTGGTGCACCGTCTCGCTCCAACACGGTGACGTCGTTTCCGTCACGAGCCAGCAGCATGCCGCCGGTCAGTCCGCCGATCCCGCCGCCGATCACGACGATGCGTGCCATCGCGCACTCCTTCCGCTGCCGCGACCCTATCCCGGTAAGTCTTCGCCGTCCCCGGTGCGGCGGATGTACTCGCCGCGAATCCGGATCGGGAATTCGGGCCGGTCGAACACCGAATTCGCGGGCGCCCCATGACCAGAATCGGGGCCCTGCACGACTAGCGTCTGACCTCATGCACGTGCTGCGCGTCGTACGCGTGCTGCTTGCCGTCCTGATCGTGGCCGCCATCGTGGGTGCCGGATCGTCGGTGCTCAGCGCGCGTCCCGATCTCCAGAAGGCCAAACGCAACGTCGACTCCTCGTGGTCGGAGCTCGCGCCCCGGCTCGACCATCGTTACGACCTGTTGACGAAGGTCGACCTCGAGCTGCGGCCGATTGCAGGTCCTGTGCACGCACTCGTCGGTGACGTCGACGGCGCCCTCACGCAGTGGCGCGACACCCGCGCGCATTCTGGAGTCGCCGCCCAGGTCGGCGCGGCGAACAACGTGGAGGCCGTCGCCCGGCGCCTCGTCGCGACCGCTTCCGTGTCGCCGCGGGTGCGCAACAACGCCGCCGCGCTGACCGCCCTCAGCCCGTTTCTCGCCGATTCCGCGAACGCTGACTCGGGAGCCGGCTTCAACCAGAACGTAACCAGCTACGAGCAGGAACGGCGCGGACCCGTGCGCACCCTCATCGCGTCCGTCCTCGGCGACGGCTCGATCCCGATTCTCGACACCACCGCGACGCCGTCGTCGGCCTCGTAGCGTCCTGATCGCGCCCGGTTCGCGTCCCGAACCACGCCGGGCGAGGGCTTGGACCTGGCCGGCGTGAGTGTCTCACCCTCTCGTTAGGGTCGACTCATGGTCATCGGATTGCTACTCGGCGTGGTGTTCGGGCTCGCAGGAGGGTGCGGTGCGGCCGCGTACGCCGTCGCAGTCGCGCGCCGCCGGAACCGGGTCCAGACCCCGCCGCCGCCCGACACCAACGAGCTCGTGACGCGCCTGCTCGAGGCCAATCGCACATTGCTCGAACAGGAACGAATGCGCGCCACATCGGAGCTCGACGGCAAGAAGGGCCTCATCGACCAGCAACTCGTGTCGATGACGGGCGAGCTCGGCAAGGTGAACGAGCTCGTACGCGAGCTCGAACACGATCGGCACAAGGCCTTCGGCGAGCTCTCGAACGAGCTGCGGCGCCAGCACGAGGGCTTGAACGCGCTCTCCGAGCACACCCGACAACTGCGCGAAGCGCTCGCCAACTCGCGCGTGCGGGGCCAGTGGGGCGAACGCATGGCCGAGGACGTGCTGCGGCTCGCGGGCTTCCTCGAAGGCGTGAACTATCGCAAGCAGGCAACGCTGGCGAGTGCGGGGCGTCCCGACTACACATTCCTCCTGCCGAACGGGCTGCTGATGCACATGGACGTCAAGTTCCCGCTCGACAACTACGTCCGCCACCTCGAAGCCGACAACGACGTCGAGCGGGCGCGCTACCGCGATCAATTCCTGCGCGACGTACGCGACCGCGTGAAAGAGCTGACGACGCGCGGCTACCTCGACGCGGGTGACGAAACCGTCGACTGTCTGTTGCTGTTCATCCCGAACGAGCAGGTCTACAGCTTCGTGCAGGAGAACGACCGCGACGCGATCGACGACGCGATGCGGCACAAGATCGTGCTGTGCTCACCGCTCACGTTGTACGCGATCCTCGCAGTGGTCCGCCAGGCGGTGGACAACTTCCGGCTCGAGCGCACCTCCAACGAGATCCTCGGTCTGTTGCGCGACTTCTCGCTGCAGTGGGAGAAATACTCGACGCAGCTCGACCGCGTACAACAGCGGTTCGACGGCGTCGCCAAGGAGTACGCCGCATTGATGACGACCCGTCACCGCGCCTTGCAGCGTCCGCTCGACAAGATCGAGTCGTTGCGGCTCGACGAACCTGCACTCGTCGATCCCGAGATGGTGCCGTTCGCGCTCGAGGCGTGAGCCGATCAGTATCGTTCCCCGCGTGCAGGCGCGGGTTGCGGTATTGGGAGGTGGCCAGCTGGGCTGGATGCTCGGACTCGCCGGGATCCCGCTCGGTTGCGAATTCGCATTCCTCGATCCCGTAGCCGGTGCGACCGCGGGTGCCGTGGGCGAGCTGATCGTCGGCGCACTCGACGACGTGGTTGCCGCGCGGCGGGCGGCCGAGAACGCGACCGTCGTCACCTACGAGTGGGAGGGCGTGCCCGCGGCCACCGCCCGCGCGCTCGAATCCGGTGCACCCGTATGTCCACCCGCGAATGCGCTCGATGTCGCGCAGGATCGCATCGTGGAGAAGACGAAGCTGCGCGATCTCGGCGTCGCGACCGCACCCTTCGTCGCGATTGACTCCCTCGACGATCTCCGCGCCGCAGTCGAAGAGATCGGTTTCCCGTCGGTGCTGAAGACCCGGCGCGGCGGCTACGACGGCAAGGGCCAGGCCGTGCTGCGTGATCCGGCCGACGTCGATGCCGCATGGTCGAAGGTCGGTGCGGTCCCGTGCATCCTCGAAGGCTTCGTCACCTTCGACCGCGAGCTTTCCATCATCGCGGTGCGCGGCCGCGACGGCGAGATCAGGTGTTGGCCCGCGGTCGAGAACCATCACCTCGACGGGATTCTCCGGCTCACGCGGGCTCCCGCGCCGGGCCTCGACGACGCGCTCCAGGATCGCGCCGAAGCCGCGATCCGCCCGTTGTTGGAAGACCTTGTCTACGTCGGCGTGTGCTGCGTCGAGTTGTTCGATGTCGGCGACGCCGTGCTCGCGAACGAGATCGCGCCCCGCGTACACAACTCCGGGCATTGGACCATCGAAGGCGCGGAGACGAGCCAGTTCGAGAACCACTTGCGCGCAATCCTCGGCCTGCCCCTCGGCGCGACCACTTCGCGCGGGCCGAGTGCGATGGTGAACTGCATCGGCGCCATGCCCGACCGCGACGCGATCCTCCGCATTCCCGGCGCGCACCTGCACGACTACTCCAAGGCCGCGCGCCCGGGACGTAAGGTCGGACACGTCACCGTGACCGCGCCCGAACCGGAGACGCTCGAGGCGCGGCTCACACCGGTGATCGCGCTATGCGACCGCGCCGTTCTCCCGTAGCTTGGTGAGATCGGCGCCGGAAATTCCCCAGTCGGCCAATGCTTCGTCGGTGTGCTGGCCCGGCCACGGCGCCGAGCGTTGCACTTCACCCGCCGTGCGCGAGAAGCGGGGCGCGGGTGCGGGCTGCGGGACACCGTCGCGTTCGATGATCGTGTGGCGCGCCTTGATGTGGGCGTCGTCGGTTGCTTCGGTCATCGTCAGCACCGGCGCGTAACACGCGTCGCTGCCGAGTAGCACCTCGTCCCATTCGGCGCGCGTCTTCGTCTTGAACAGCTCGGTGAACCGCGTGCGCAGCGCGGGCCAACCGTTCGGGTCCATCTGCGCCGGCAGCTCCTCTCCTTCGAGACCGAGCCGCGTGATGAGCTCCGCGTAGAATTGCGGCTCGAGCGAACCGAGCGCGATGTACTTGCCGTCCTTCGTCTCGTACGTGTCGTAGAACGGCGCGCCGGTGTCGAGCACGTTGGTGCCGTGCTCTTCCTTCCACACGCCGAGCTGCTTCAGACCCCACATCATCGACATCAGGGTGGCGGTGCCGTCGACCATGGCCACGTCGATCACCTGACCCTGACCCGACGCCTTCGCCTCGAGGATTCCGCAAACGAGCCCGAACGCCATGAACATGCCGCCGCCGCCGAAGTCGCCGACGAGGTTGATCGGCGGCGTCGGCTTGCTGTCGGCGCGACCGAAGTGCGCGAGCGCGCCGGCGAGTGCGATGTAGTTGATGTCGTGGCCCGCGGCCATCGCCATCGGACCCTCCTGACCCCAGCCCGTCATCCGCCCGTAGACCAGCTTCGGGTTGCGCGCCAGGCACACGTCGGGACCGAGGCCGAGCCGCTCGGTCACGCCGGGGCGAAACCCCTCGAACAACGCGTCGGCACCCTCGACCAGGCGGAGCACCAGCTCCACGCCCTCGGGATTCTTGAGATCGACGCCGATCGACCGCCGGCCCCGGTAGAGCGGTTCGAGATTC
>JAODBI010000116.1 GCA_025463875.1 Actinomycetes bacterium | reverse complement strand
CGCGTGCGGCAGCGCACGGGCGAGCGCGAACTGCTGGTTCGTCGGAACGAGTTGGTCGCGCAGGTACACGACGACTGCGGCGGGGACGTCGATCCGCGCGATCCAGTCCCGCGAGTCGAATTGACCGAGCGCCGCGGCGGCTTCGAACGTATGTCCGACATCGAAGGTGTGGTTCCTATCGATGACTGCATCGCAGGCGCCATCGACGAGGTGCGCGGCCACACGGCGAGCCGCCGCCTGCGCGACCTCGCCGGGTATCACGCGGGCCGCGAGGCGAGCCGGCGGCAACGCCACAAACACCGCGCGCTCGCGCAACGCGCTGCGGAAGCTTCGACTCGTCGCGCACAAGACGACACCGCGAACCCGTTCGGGACGACGGAGGTGTACAAGCTGCGCGATCGCGCCACCCATGGAGTAGCCGACGATGATGAAGGTTTCGAGCGCCAGCGCGTCGGCCAGCGCAACCACGTCGTCTGCTGCGTCCTCGAGTGTGAAGCGAACGCTCGCACGTGTCTCGCCATGGCCGCGGATATCGGGGGCAGCAACGCGCAAGTCCCCATGCAAAGCCGGCATCGTCGCCGACCAGTTCAGCTCGGCGGATGCGCCGAGCCCGTGCAACAGCACGACCGCGGGCCCATGCGCGGATCCGCGCACGTGAATGTGGAACGATCCGCGCCCGGGAAGGTCGACGAACCGACTCCGGATGAAACCCGATGTCGCGTGCATCTCACGACATCGCGCAGCCGTACGCGGTCAGGGCGATTGCTTCGACCTCCTGGCGACCGGCGACGGACTCGCCGTGCACCGTCACCAGCGCGTGGCTGGGCGGCATCGGCGCCACGATCCGGCCCCGACCGCCGTCTTCGAGGTCGTGGGCGGTATCCGTCGGCACGATGACGGCGAGGCCGATGCCATCGGTATCGACTTGGCGCTGCGGCCCGGTGATCAACCAGAGCTGACGGCGGCCGAGGGGCTCGCAGTCGACACCAAAGCAACGAACTCCGGGCGCGTCGAGGCTGTAGGGCCGTTCGACGACCCATGGCAGGCTCAGCAGCCATTCGTGGAAGTCGTCGAGCGCGTTTCCTTCGTCGGAAGCGATGGTCTGCGGTTCACGGCGGCGGCGAAGCATGGCGTACTCCTGACGGGAATCAACGACCAGATCGGGGTCGAGCATCGGCCGTTCGCCGGCGATCGGCTTCTGCCAAACGACTGCGATCTGACGCTTGCAGTCATTCGACCGAAGCCCAAACGCCCCTCGAGTTGCCATGCTGCGAGGACCCGTATGGCAACCGTTGAAGGGAATTCCGACATGGCACTTTCAGACCAACTCAGCCGGCTGGCGGCCCGGGCCAAGGAGCTCGAGGACCACGCGGCCGCCTCCCGGGAGAAGACGAAGGACGACCTCGAGCAGGACGTCAAGAGCGCCCGGGACTCGGCGCAGGCCCGGGCCGAGTCGCTGCGCAAGAGCGCCGAGGCGGGCAAGGGCCGGATCTCGGCGTCGTGGAACAACCTGCAGCGTTCGTGGAACGAGCACATCGCCTCGATCCGCAAGGCAGTCGACGACCGCAAGGCCGACCAGGCCGACGACGACGCCGCGTTCGCAATCGACTACGCGTACGCGGCGATCGAAGAGGCCGAGTACTCAGTACTCGACGCCGAGCTTGCGCGCATGGAGGTCGACGACCTCTCCGCCGCGAACACCGAGAGCTGATTCGACCTTCCGTCCGGACCTCCGCGAGCGTTGTCACCGCTCGCGGATGGTTCGCGTCGAAGATGCACGCGTGATGCACGCGTCGGCGTTCCGCAACCCCAGAGTCATTCGGCGCGGGCTCGAACAGGAGGTGACGTGATGCTTCGGACCATTGTCGTGCCGCTGGACGGCTCAGACTTCGCGAACCGCGCGCTCCCGGTCGCGAACTCGATCGCGCAATTCGGTCATGTGGCGATGCGCATTGTCGGGGTCGCGCCTGCCGACGACCAGCTCGCATGGATCTTCGACCATGTGCATGCTGCCGCGCGGTCGGTGACGAACGGCTCCGTACCCAAGGTCGACATCATCATCGACCCCGACCCGGCCACGGTGATGCTCGGGGTCGCCGACGAGCCCGGAAACGTGTTGTGCTTCGCCGGCCACGATCGTTCGCGATTCGCCGCCAAGGTGATGCACTCGGTCGGATCAGAACTGATGGCGCGCGCGACCTGGCCGTTCGTCCTTGTGGGCGAGGGGGCGGCACGCAACGACTGCGGGCGCGACGTCGTCGTCGCGGTCGACGGCCGCGGCGACCCCGAACCGCTCCTCGCGGTCGCCGCACCGTGGGCCTCAAGGCTCCAGAGTCGACTGCGCATCGTGACGGTCTACGAACCCGTGCCGGCCGACCTCCGGCGGCCCGCGCACTACACGCGGCATCACGGGCCGGCCGGGGATCCCGAGGAGTATCTCGAAGGGCTGGCCGACGACGTCGCGAGATACGGCACCACGAACGTCTCGACCGCGGCGATCGCGGATCCGATCAGCCCGCCGGCCGGACTGCAGTCGTACGTCCTTGCACATCCGGCGCGGCTCCTCGTCGTCGGCGGTCGCAAGCGCGACACACATCCGATCGGCGGCACGATTCGCACGCTGCTATCGAGCGTGAGCGCGCCGATGCTCGTGGTCAACGGGCCCGCGTGATCCAGCTCACACGTTTGCGGCTTACGCGCCTGCGTGATGCGCACGCACGCACGCGTTCCGCATGATCGCGCAATACATACTCAACCCGAAGGGAGTCAGTCCTCTCATGCACAAGCCAAACAACCTCCTGAAGCTCGATGTTGAAGATCAGCTCGCGTGGGACCCGCAGGTCGACACTACGCGCGTCGTCGTTTCCGCCGACGAGGGCAAAGTCACACTCACCGGAACCGTGCCGAGTCTCTACCAGGTGACGCGCACCGGTGAGGATGCCATGCTCGTCGGCGGCGTCAAGTTGCTCGACAATCAGCTGCTGATCGGGCGGCTCGGCGACGCGATCACTGACGCTCAGATCGCGGCGGCGAGCACGGAAGCGCTCAATGGTGACTCGTTCGTTCCGAAGGGCTCTGTCACCGTTGACGTCCGCGATGGTTGGGTGACGCTCGGCGGCGAAGTACGACACCACTATCAGCGCCAAGCCGCGGAGCACGCCGTCCGCAAGGTCGATGGTGTCCTCGGCATCGACAACGGCATCGCGCTCACCGATGCACCCATCCCGAGCGACGTCGCCGATCGCATCACGAGCGCATTCCAACGCTCAGCGATCATCAACGACTCGCTCATCGAAGTGTCGAATGTCGGTCACACGGTCTACCTCGACGGCAAGGCCGACTCGTGGGCGGCGCGCCAGGCGGCTGAAGACACCGCATGGAATGCTCCCGGTGTCAACCTGGTCATGGACCGGTTGGAAGTCGCGTAGATCCGGCGGACGAGAGGGCTCGGGCCGGCGCACAGAGTTGGCCCGAGCTTTTTCGCGTGCGGCGACGGTTACGAGTGCGCGAAACTGCGGAACCGAGGCTCGACGATCCGGCACCGACGACGTCGCGCGCGGGCGCCGGCGGCGGGAGCGCGTCAGTACTGTTGAGGCACGACTGTCCGGCGCGGAGGCGCGTATGGGGAACGGTCCGCGTATTTCGTTGAGGTCGTCGGTGTTGCTGGTCGTCGTCCTGACGCTGGCGTTGTCGGCTTGTGACTGGCCGATGTTTCGATATGGACCGGCGCGCACGGGCTTCAACCCCTCGGAGACCCGGCTCGGTATCGGGAACGTCGGACAGCTCCGCGAGGTGTGGTCGGCGGACCTCGGAACCGGCAGCGTTGCCCAGCACGCGTCGGCCGCGGTGGTGGGACGGACCGTCTACATGGGCGGCAGCGACGGGCTGCTCCATGTTCTCGATGCCGCGAGCGGAGCCCTGCTTTGGACGGGGGTCGGACAGCCCCTGGTCGGCCTCGGACCCGACCTCTCGTCTCCGAGTGTCACTGCCGGCACAGTGTTCGCGGGATCGGGAACCGCCGGCCAGGTGAATGCGTGGGACGCAGCCGGCACGATCGGCTGTTCGGGCACGCCCAAGACATGCCAGCCCCTGTCGAGCTTCTTCGCCAACGGGAGTTTTCCTTCATCTCCGGTCGACGTGAACGGCGTGCTGTACGCCGCCGCTACCGGCGACTTCCTCTACGCGGCGAACGCTCTCAACGGCCTGGAGATGTGGCGTGCGTACATAGGCGGGACGTCTTCGTCGCCGGCTGTGGCCGGCGGTGTCGCGTATGTCGGTGCGCGCGACCATCGTCTGTGGGCCTTCGACGCGGCGGGGTCGAACGGATGCGGGGGTGTTCCCAAGAGCTGCGTGCCGCTGTGGACCGCGACAACCGGCGCCCCGGTCGACTCGTCGCCGGCTGTTGCGAACGGCGTCGTCTACGTCGGGTCGCAGGACAACAAGCTCTACGCCTTCGACGCGTCCGGCCAGACCGGTTGCACGGGTGTTCCCAAAACCTGCCGGCCGCTATGGACCGCGACCACAGGAGCCCAGGTCGACTCGTCGCCTGCGGTCGCCAACGGCGTGGTCTACGTCGCCTCGGACCGGCTCTACGCGTACGACGCCGCCGGATCGATCGGCTGCTCGGGCACGCCCAAGACGTGCACGCCCCTGCTCGGCGCCCCTCTCCCGATACGCACTCTCTCGTCGCCGACAGTGGCCAATGGCCGCGTGTACGTCGGCGCGCTCGACAACCATCTGCACGCCTTCGCGTTGCCGTAGAGGTGCTCGAGCGGATCGATCTCGACCGGTCGTGCTGCGCGACAATGCTCGGAGGACCCGACCGGCGTACGTTGCCATGCTCGTCGCGGATTGGCGCGGGCCCGAGCACGTCGACGACGTGGTCGAGGCCAGAACCGAACACGTCCTCGTCGTGGACGCTCCCGCATCGGGGGTCGGCTGGCCGTAAGGACACGAACTTCGTGTAATGATGCCGGCGATGAGCGAGCGTTTCGAGGTCCAGCGGACCATCCCTGCCGATGCTGCGTCCATCTTCAGGGTGGTGTCCGATCCGCGGGGTCACGTCGCGATCGACGCTTCCGGCATGTTGCAGAGCTCGACTGGCGAGCGTGCCCGCGCGGTCGGCGACACGTTCGTGATCCACATGGACCGCGAGGCGTTGGGTGACATTCCGATGGGCAAGTACGACGTGACCGTCACGATCACCGGTTACGAGCAGGACCGCTTCATCACGTGGGAGGTGTCCGGCGAAGGATTCCCGAGCATCGGGCACTACTACGGGTACCGGCTCGAACCTGTTGCCGGCGGCACGATCGTGACGTCGATCTACGACTGGTCGCAGGTCGGTGAGAAGTGGAAGTCGAGAGGCGGCTGGCCGATCATTCCCGAATCCGCGCTGAAGGCCACCCTCGGCATCCTCGAGCGAACGGTGCGCGCCACACCCTGAGCCACAAGCTCACGTCGTACCTACGATCAAGACGGAGTGTGCGATGCCGGCGCCGTCGGCGCCGGGCTCTCATGCGACCGCATGCAGCGCCGATGTCAAGTACGAGATCCTGCAAGCAGCCTCTCCGACCTGCAACCGGTCGCAGAACCATGACTTTGGTTGCTGTACACGCGCTGTCCATCCGGTGGGTGGCGCGTTTTTCTGCGCGGGCGATGTACTGGGGCCTACCTCGAACATCCGGGTCGGAGGGGAGACGTCCATGCGCCTGATGACAGCGTTTTGGAAGCTCAAGAGAAAGCGAGGCACGACGATGAGCGACCCGTGCAAGCTGTCCGTGATTCGGGACCTGCTCGACATGGTGCCCGACCGACTTCAGCGGCCGCTGCTTGCCGATATCGGCGCGCTCATCGCCCTGGCCGACTCGTGGGATGACCTGATCTCGGGAGCGCGGCGCGAAGCTAACCGACGAGTGCTTGCCGACCCGACTGACCCGCTCGCCGACGGCTGGGTGAAGTTCGTCGGCTTGTTGAACATCGTTGCCCAGGGCGGCGAAGCGGTCGCGGATCTCGAAGAGTGGGCCAACGCCGAGCGACACGGCAGCTCGTCCTAGATCTCCGAGGGATCGTTCAGGTCAGTGCTGGTCGAGCCGCGCGCAAGTCAGCCGCACGCGATGAGTTCCGTCGCACGCGTGCGCACTCGTTCGCCGATGCGACCCGAGCCTTGAGCAGCGATCTCAATCGCCAGGGGTACCCGCCGGTTCGTGGTTACTGACCCCACTTGACGAGCGCGGCGTCGCTGGCGCTGAGGATCGCTCCGTTTTCCTGCACCGGCTGGCCGAACTCACCCGCGTTGACGGTGTCTTCGAGGTGTCGCAGGATGGCCGCCGCCTTGGTGGTGTCGACGACGAAGAGTCCCTTGTTGTGACCGGTGCTGGGATTTTCACCCCCGGCGCACACGAGGATCGAGTTGCCGTTGAGCGTGCACGGCGCGAGGGGATTCGACGGGAGCGCGAGCTCGAAGGGCCGGCCACCGACACTGATGAGGCTGCCGTCGGCCGGGTTCAGCCGCCGTATCGCGCCCGCAGCACTGCTGCCACCGACGGGGGCGTAGCAGTTCGGGAAACTCTCGACACAGGTACTGCCGTTGTGCGTCCACACTCCGCCGGTGAGCGTTGCGTTCCCCATGACGAAGAGAGCGCTGTTATTCCAGACGCCGCCCGAGAGCGACGAACTCCCGCCATCTGCGTTCGACGTGCCGACGAACGCCTGCCAGACCTTGTTCCCGTTGTCCTGGCGGTAGGCGCGGAACCAGCCGTCCTTGTTCGTCGCACCCACCAATGCCACGCCACCGCCATCGAACAGGATCGGGCTCGAGGCGTAGTCAGGGTCGTTCGCGAACTGCGGTGCGGGTGCTTTCCACATCAGGTTGCCGGTAGTGCCGTTCAGTTTGAGGAGGCTGTACTGCTCGAAGCCGGCGGTCGTGTTGGGATGGGCCTGCGCGACCGCGTTGGTCGTTGATCCGGTGGTGACGTAGACGTTCCCGGAGGTGTCCACGGCCGCGTCGTACCAGTCGCCCGCGCCGACGAAACCGTCGGGGATCGTCTTGTGGGTCCAGAGCAGCCCGCCAGTGGTGGCGTCGTACGCCCGGACCTGACCCTGGACGAACGGCGTATCGCAGTTGGATGAGACGCCGATGATGACTTTGCCGTTGAACACGGTCGGACTCGACCACGCGAACACGTCGTTGCTCGTCGCGCTCGGGATCAGAACCGGCGATCGCCAGATCTGGGAGCCGTCGCTGCCCTTCAACTTGTAGAGGTAGCCGTCGCTCGAGTGAAAGTAGAGCCACGGGTTGCCGCTGCCATCGTCGGCGACCGAGACACTCGAGACGATTCCGAGCGGCTGCACGCAGGTCTGTACCGGCTGGAACGCGGTGAACTTCTTCCATTTGACGGTGCCGGTGGCTTCGTTGATCGCGAAGAGGCAGCCGTGCGCGGAACCGATGTAGATCACGCCTTTGAACGTGACGGGAGTCGCGAACCATTCGCCGCCGGCCGCACCGGCGCCGGGCGGCGACCCGGGCGGAGCCGTGCACGAAGGTGCAGGCAGCCGCCACTTCGCGTTCAGCGTTGCGACGCCCTGAGCGGTCAAGCCGTCGTCGGGGCTGGCGCTGCCATGGCGCTTGCCGAAGAGACGGTTCTGCCAATCGGCGCTCACGCAACCGGACAAGGCGACCGCGAGCAACGGGACGACCATCAGCACCATCGCCCGCGACCGCAATGCCCTCACGACCATCCCGCCTCGCGGGCCGAGCCCCGCCCGACTTTTCCCGTCCGTAGCACCTGCATCGGTGGTCATCCTGTCCCGCCCTTTCCGTGGCCCACGGAATGGTCTTACATGACGCGGGCGCCCGTCAACGGCCCCTATCCCCCCAAACACCACGATCTTCGGATCTTGGGGAGGCGGGATCGGCGAGTGTTACTGAGCGGCCGTGTTGTTCACGATCGCCTGGTACGGCCGGCACGGTTCGTTGCGCAGACTCGGACACGGGGGGAGCGGAGTCGGGACCGTCACGCCGGGAACGACCGGGAGGACGAGGCTCGACGGCATGGACCTGGAGAAAGCGATCGAGACAATCGCGCTGCCGGTGGGCACCGTTTGGCCGAAGGACCACACCGGTTGCGTGCCGTTCGGCGCGGCGATCGTCACTCGGATGCGTGACCCCGCGCGGTACGCATGGCCCTCGTAGTAGAGCGGAACGACGACCTTGACGAATTGCCCGGCCGGCATGGGCGAGGCGTCGGCCGTCGTGAAAGTGGGGATCGGCTCGAGTGCCGTGCTCGGCCGCTTGAAGATGTTGTTCGAGTCCGTCGAGAGCTTGCGCTCGCTCGCGCGGATCCAGCCGTTCTGGACGAAAGTCTCCTTCCCGTCCGGACGCACCTCGCTGATCGTGGCCTGCAGATCGACATCGGGCGTCGACGATCGCACCCAGAGGTCGACGGCGCCGCTACCGACAATCGTGGTGTTCGCCGTGAGTGGCGTCGAGACGTAGGAGACCGCGGTGCCCGACGGACTCTGCTGCCAGTTCCATTGCCACTGGGACGCGTTGCCCCACAACCCACCGGTGCCCGTGTTGCTGCCGAAATCGGTGAGTGGAAGAGCGTGCGCGTTCGCGCTGAAGGAGTTGATCCCCTCGCTCGCCGGCAGGTTGGCGCTGAGCACTCCGGTCGGCCCGAAGTACCAGGTGCGCGCGGTGGTGCCCGGGATCGGCAAGGACGAGAAGCTCTGCTCGAATCCGGGATAGGGATCGCCCGGGTTCGAGGTCTGCGTGGGCGATTTGCCGGCGCCGCTGTCGAACAGCACCCGAACGTGCGGAAGCTGATTGAACGCGGCGAGGGCCGCGTCGTAGGTCGGGATCAGCTGGATGGGGTCAGCCGGCAGCGTGACGACGTCGGACTGCGGGAGACCCATCGCCGCCTGGTAGATGACCGGAGCCGCCGCCCGGGTCAGGGCCACGTTCTCGATGGGCGCTTGGTGTGCGACGAACAGTTGCAAGAAGTCGTACCAGCGGTTGTAGGTGTACGGGTCGATCGAGTCGATGTGCGCGCCGTTGGTGAACGTGAACCACTTCTGAGTCGTCCCCGAGAAGTGCCGGGCCAGTTCCGGACAGTGTCCGCCCGTCTGTTCGTCCTCCCACTGGCAGGCCATGAAGACCGGCACGTTGATCTTGTGGACGAAGGTGACGGGGTCGAGCGGGTCGGCGATCGCCGAGACGTAGTGGGAGTTGGCCGCGATCTTCGCGCTCAAGTTGGCCGCCTCGCCGTGCAGCACCTGGTTGGCCGCGCACGTCGTGTCGCCACTTTGGATTTGCTTGTACGCCCAGGGCTGTCCGCTGTTGGGTCCGGCGGGTTGAGCCTCGTGCTGGCGCTGCAGTGCCCATGCAACAGCAAAGCCGGTATTGAGGATGCCGCCCGGATAGAGCGTCGAAGCCGTGGCGTCGATGCTCGAAAGCGGTGAGATGGCCTCGAGGTGCGGCGGGTTGAGCTGTGCCGTGAAGAGCTGACTGATCGCCCCGTAGGAGATGCCCATCATCCCGACCTTGTGATCCCGCACCCAGGGTTGATGCGCGATCGTCTCGATCACGTCGTACCCGTCGAGGTTCTGCAGCGGCTCGAAGAAATCGAAGGCACCGCCCGAGCAGCCGGTCCCGCGCATGTTGACGTCGACGACCGCGAAGCCCATGAGGTTCGCAAGGACCGCAATACCGTTGTCGGGTCCGGCGGGGTTGGCGTAGCCGTAGCCCGAGTATTCGATCAGGGTCGGGTACGGCGGAGCGGGCACGGGTGTGCCGGGAGGTACGCCGGGCTCGCCCGCCGGGCTCGTCGGCAGGTGCACGTCGACGGCGAGCTTCGTCCCGTCCCGGGTGGTGAGGTACGTGTATCCACCGGCGGGAATCGACTGGTTGTAGATCCCCGGATTCCAGGGCGCCGCCTGCTCGGAGTGCACCGTGAGCGGCGCCGATTGCAGACCATCGGAAACTCGGCGTACGCGGTAGCCGTTGGCCGGCGGTACGTCCCGAAACAGCAGCCCACCGAGCGCGTCGGCCTTCTGTGTTTTGAGCGTCTGGCCCGCGGGCGTGACGAGCGACATCTGAGCGGAGGGTGCGAGGCCGGTGACGTACACCTGGCGGGCGCTGCCCGACGCGCGAAAGGTCGGAGTCGCCGCGGAAGCGCCAATGGCTGTCATCAAACCAAGCACCAGCGAAACGCTCACCAACATCCCAAATGCCCGAGCGCTTCGTCGTACCGTCGGTCGCGTCGTCATTCCGTCCTGCCTCCCCCTGGACGTCCGGACGGCATCTCTCTCCGTGCGGGCCCGCCGAATCAGCGCGGATGTACCCAAACCATGTGACGTTCAATCGACGTCGATCGCAGGTTCAGTGGAGTCGGCGGATCGCGCACTGGTTTACAAGTCAAGTCCGGGTGGAACGACGTGTCGGATGGCTTCGCCAGTGGATCAGGACCGGCCTATCGCGGCGGTGCCGACAAGCGTGACGTTCGCCGAGGACCCGGGGTGGCGATCCGGATCAGAGCTCTACGTCGGCGGCCTCGACGGCTTGCGAGCGATCGCGATTGTGGCAGTCGTCGTCTTTCATTTCGCGCCGTCGGTGCTGCCCGCGGGTTTCCTGGGCGTCGACGTGTTCTTCGTCGTCTCCGGTTTTCTGATCGGCCGCCTCGTCACCTGTGAGATCGAGCGATCGGGCGCTGTATCGATCGGCGCGTTCTGGATGCGGCGCGTACGCCGGCTGCTTCCCGCGCTCGCGACCGTCACCGTCGTCGTGTTGTCGGTCTCGGCGGTGAAGCTGTCGAACGACGAGCTCCACAACATACGAGCGCAGGCGATCGGCGCGCTGCTCTACTGCGGGAACTGGGTCCTGATCTTCACCAAGAGCAACTACTTCACGGGCCTCGGAAGACCGTCGCCGTTCCTGCACCTGTGGACGCTGGCGGTCGAGGAGCAGTTCTACGTCGTGCTGCCGCTCGCGATGTTCGCGGCGCGTCGTATCGTCGCTCGTCATCCGGTGCGGGTCGCAGGGATCGCGTTGGTCGGAGCGGTTGCGTCGACCGTCTGGATGGGTGTGCTTGTCGCGCCGACCGCTGATCCGTCACGCGCGTACCTCGGCAGCGACTCCCACGCGATGGGTCTCCTCGTCGGCGTCGCGTTGGGCGTGCTCGCCGGATCCGAACGCACGTGGCGCAGGTTCTCCACGTGGGCGCGGTCCGCCGCCGGAACGGCACGCGCGGCATCTCATCTCGCGGTCGCGTCGTTGGTCGCAATCCTCCTCACGATGCGCCTCGCCGACGAGCGAACCCTGGCGCTGTACCGGGGTGGCTTACTCGTCTTCGCAGTCTTGTGCGCGATTGTCGTGGCGGTCGTCGTGACGCTGCCGACCGCACCGATTGCGAGATGGCTGCGCATGCCGTGGCTCGTTGCGATCGGCCTGCGTTCCTATTCGCTGTATCTGTGGCACTGGCCGGTGCGCGTCTTCCTCACGCCGTCGTCGGGGCTCGACGGTGGGATGCTCTTTGTGGCGCGGCTCCTCGTCTCGGTGGCGTTCGCCGAGATCTCGTTCCGCGTGATCGAGCGCCCGTTCCGAGTGGGCACGGTGGCGCGCCGCGTCGGCAGTCGGGGCGCGGGCGTGTACTTCGTCGCGCTCACGATCGTCGCCACCGCGCTCGTCGTCACCGTCGACGCGCCCAAGCCGCTCCCACCGACCAGTCTCGCCGACTTGCCTGCGGCGCCCGCAACCGTCAATCCGAAGAACGTCTCGCTGACCAGCAACCCGACGACGCTGCGCGTCGACCTCTTCGGTGACTCCACTGCATTCGCACTCGGAGTAGGAGGCGCCTTTCACGCCGGCGAACTCGGCATCACCGTGGGAGGAGATGCCCGGGTCGGTTGCGCCGTGACCCCAACCGATCAGATGAGCGAGGGGTGGCTGATTTCGGCCCCGACGATTTGTGTCGGTTGGCGCTCGCGATGGCAGGCCACCATGCGCAAGGACCCCCACGCCCACCTTGCTCTCATGTCCGGCGCGTGGGAACTGCTCGATCAGGTGACGCCGATGGGAGTAGTTCGCTTCGGCACACGCGCGTGGACCGATCTGAACGCGTCGTCGTTGCGCGCCGCGCTCGACGTGCTGACCGCGGACGGGCGGACTGTCTCCCTGTTCGAGGTGCCGTGCTATGGCACCGGTGACTCCACCGACTCATTCCCGGCGCGCAGCGATCCGCGCCGCATTGCCGCGCTCAACGGCATCTACACGGATGTCGCGCACTCGATGCCCAGGGTCCAGATCGTCCACTGGCGGACGCTCGTGTGTCCCGGAGGCCATCGCGTCGAGAGCGTCGGAGGCGTGCGGCTCTGGAAGATCGACGACCAACACCTCGCCGCCGCGGGCGCGGTCGTGATCTGGAAATGGTGGTTGCCGCAGCTGCGGACGTTGCGCTGACGGGCTATCGACACCCCGGGGTGGTCTCGGGCTGATTGTTCGAGGCGTGACGCCGGTTGAGCTTTGGCGTCCGCGATCGTGGAAACGCATCGCGATAGCGGCGGCTGCAAAGCACGACTTGCGACTCGTCGCGACAGCGACGTTGTCGGGGCAAAGGCTGGTACGACTACACGACCTCGCCGTGAACGCTGCATGCCTGTCGAGCCACTCGGCAGGTGCGCGCCGTCGGGTTGAGAGTTACGCTCCGCTCTGTGAATCTCCGCTCTTGTCGCCGTTTCCAGAGACGAGCGGTAGTCGGTGCGTTGATGGCGTTGACCGTTGCCTGCGGCGGCTCGCGTTCCGGCACCGCCTCCGGCGTCGCCGTCTCGTCGCCGAGCACGGATGCGTCTTCCACTTCCACTGCTGTGCCGACGAAGAAGATCACCCGGCGCGTGCACTCGGCGGCTCCAACCCGATCCACGACGACTGTCGCATCGCGCGCGCCGGTCGCGACCGCACCAACGACGGTCGCGTCGCGAGTCCTCGTCGTTCCCGCGGTCGCACCCGGCGGCGCGGCACCGGCCACGCTTCCGAGTCCACCAGCGGTGGCGACCCCGACGACGGGCAGAGCGCACACGACGACAACGACTGTCAAGCCATTCGATCCTTCGCAAACCATCGACCTGAGTGGGACGCCCGGCGTCACGCTTGCACAGCAACACGCCGCCGAATCGCTGGTGCGCAACTCGCTGCGCGACCTCCCCAGATTCGCGAGTCAGTCGGCCGCGTACGCCGCGGGCTATCGCACGATCGGCGACGGCTCGACCGGCGACGAGCACTGGGTCAATTGGGCATACGCCAATGACAGCGGCATCCTCGACTCGCTGCATCCCGAGTCTCTCGTGTACAGCACTCACACGCCTGGTCATCCGGTCCTGGAAGCAGCGATGTACATGCTGCCGCCCGGAAGCAGGTTCACGAACATTCCCGCCTTGTTCCAAAGTCCGCTCACGCAGTTCCATGTGCACAACAACATCTGCTTCGCCCAGACGAGCGACCCTTTACAGAAGGTGTTCGCCGGTTCGACCGACGGCAGCGGAAATTGTCCTTCGGGCACGACGCTTGCGGGCAACGTACCGATGTTGCACGTGTGGATCGTGAAGAACCCGTGCGGTCCCTTCGCTGCACTGTCGGGCATCGCCGCCGGGCAAGTCCCGCCGGGAGAGTCGCCGAACTGCGACACCGCACACGCGGGCGTGCTCTGAAAGTCTTCGACATTCCGACCGTCGCGCCGGCGCGACCGCGCGAGGCGCCGCGGGTGGTCCGACGCGGTTCGGGGGACGACCTCGGTCGACCCCCGAACTCGGCTTGTGCGCAAAGCGTCTGAGCTCCCGCGAGGCGGGATCGGTTCAGGCGATCTTGCGGCTGATGGTCTCCGTGGCGCCGGGCAGGTAGGCCTTTCCGGCCTTGTTGTCGATCGCTTTGGCGAAGTCCGGGTCGGAGTTGAGTGCCTCGATGCTTGCCTGGACCTGTTGGATCGTCTCGGCCATGCTGACCCACATGACGGCGCCGTAGTCGCCGGTGACGCTCACCGCGAACGACGTCGGACGGTCGGTGATCTTCTTGGCCTTTTGAGCCAGCTCCACCCCGAGCTCGATTCCCGCCACCATGGAACCAGGAGCCAAGGTGGCCCGCGTCGTCAAGGCATAGCGGGCATCAACGCCGGCCGCGTCGGGATCGGCGTGCACCAACTGCATCAGCGTCTGGTCGGCGGGGTCGGTCGAGAGCAGTGCAGTCGCCTGGCCGACCAGCTCGGCGTAGCCCGGATCGGCTGCGAGCTTCGCCTCAGTGTCCTCGATGATGGCGAGGTCCGAGACGACCGATGTCCACGCCATCGTTCCCATCGCCGGCGACATCGCCGAGGTCCACAAGGACGTGCGGACCTCACTGATCTGGTTGATCTTCTCGGTCATGCTCAGGGCCCATTCCATGACCTTGACGGGGTCGGCGACGCCGGAGCGCGCCGAGGTTGAGTACAGGTACATGCGGTCCTCCGATCGCAATGAACGCGTTGCGCCTTTGAGATGCAACACATTGCTCGCTCGTTACGACCTTGCCACCACGCGGTTTCATATGCCTGTCTCGCCGTTGGGCAGTAGACGGCCGGCGCGCGGCTGTTGACGTAGAGCGCGCTCGAAGACTTAGCGTTTCGTCGTGAGCGCAGTCGCGGTCAAGAACAAGACCTTCACGAGAAATGCAGCGACGTCCGGGCCGGCCTGCTGGACCCGGCGATCATGGGACCACCAATACGCTGGCTGGCTTCTGCCGACTCCGACGGCCTCACCGACTGCCTCGGGGTCGTGATCGCCCGCGATGACGAAGACGGGACAACGGATCGATGCGGCGTGGCGGGCAAGGTAGGCGAGGGCGATCAGCGAGCTCATCGAATGCCCGAACAGGAAGACCGGTGCGTCGGACTCGAGCGTCGATGCCGCTGCGGTTCGTAGTTCGTGCAGGTCGTCGATGACCGCGTCGCCATTCCCGCAGCCCATGACGCCGGGCCCGGATGACGTTGCGGTTCGTCCGTGGCCTCGGTGGTCGAGCGCGACCGCAGAGAAGCGCGCCGAGTTGAGTGCGTGTGCAAAGCGGTCGTAGCGGCCGGAGTGTTCGGATGCACCGTGTGCGATGAGTACGACGCCTCGCGGCTCATCGATCGTCCACCAGCGACTGAACACCTCGACGCCGTGCGCGTCCGGCGCGCGTGTTGGATCCTTACCGACTTCTTGAGCATTCACCGGCCGACTCTGCGACTCCTCTTGGAGGACCCTTACGGGCTGATCACATACTGACGCAACCATCAACCGGCAATGCAAGGAATGAAGATCATGAACCTCAAGAACAAGATGTTGAGCAAGCGGAAGCTCACCGCGTCGATCGCGGCCGCGGCGGTTGCGCTTTCGATCGGTGCCTATGCGATCGTCGACGCGACCGGGAGCAACGGCGCAGCCGCGAGCGCGGCCGGCACGACGAACGCGGCGAAAGTCATCCCGTTCCAGGCTGGTCAACCCGGGGCGTCGAAGACGGTCGGTCAGATCCCGGCGAGCTTCAGTGCCGGGACGGGCACGATCGTGACGGGAACGGCGGCGGACAAGGCCAAGGCGGCCGCCCTGGCGGCCTACCCGGGAGGCACCGTCAACCGCGTGGTCCTGCTGAGCGACGGCCAGTACAACGTCCACATGATCGGCGTGAACTGGCCGCACCACATCTTCGTCAGCTCGGGCTTCACGGTTGTCGGCGCGGAGTAGTGAGTCGGCTAGGGGAGCGAACGACAGCGTCGAACCCACCACCTTGGCGCAGAGATCTCATGGCAAGGGCGACGGCTTGGTCACGTCGCCTGACGGGTCGAACACCTGTTGCAGATCGACGCCACCGATCTGAGTGAACACGGGCGGTTTTTGGTTCGTGTCCCAGGTGTGCTCGTTGAAGATCCAGATCGCGCCCAAGTAGACGTTCTTGGTGACGGTGAGGGCATCACGGGAGCCGTCCGGATTCGTGCGGATGCGCAGCGCGGCGCCCTGCTGCGCCCGGAGCGCGCCCGGTGTGGTTGGGTAGCTCGGGGTCTCGTCCAGACGTGCATGTTGGCCGGCAATCGGCCGGTCGCTAAGGTCACGTCGAAGTCTGAATCGGGCCCGGGAGCTGGTCTGGAGTCGGGATGCGGCAGCCCCAAGATCTGCGCGGCGCGCTGGGCGAGCTGCTCAACGACGGCGAGGTCAACGGCGTGGTTCGGCCGGAGATCGCCGCGTCGTGGAGTCGTTCCATCGCGTCGGACCTTCACCCGGACCGGTTCGACGTGCCGTACGAGGCCGAAGGCGCCGACAATGATCGGCTGATCGGCGCCGCGCAGCCGATAGTCCGTCGGCTGGCCGACGATCTCGCCTCGACGTCGATGAGTCTCCTCGTGGCGGACAAGCGGGGCCATGTCGTCGCACGCTCGGTCGACGACGGCCGGCTTCGCTCGCGCCTCGACGGGATCATGCTCGCTCCCGGATTCCTGTATCGGGAGAATTGCATCGGCACGAATGCGATCGGTACGGCGCTCGAAGAACGGGCACCGAGCGTCGTCGTGGGAACCGAGCATTTCGCCGACGCGCTCACAGAAATGGCGTGCGCGGCCGTCCCGATCTTCGATCCCGCCACCGGCTCCGTGCTCGGTGCGATCGACCTGACGTGCTCGGCGCGCGAGGCCCATTCGCTGATGCTTGCGCTCGTCAAGCACGCGGCGCACGAGGTCGAGCAGCAGCTCGTGCGCGCCAACCCGGAAGCGGACCGTCTCCTGCTCGAGCGATTCGTAGGCGCGCGCCGACATACGCGCGGGCCGCTCGTTGGCTTGAGCGGACAAGCGATGTACACGAACGCACGCGCCGCGAAACTTCTTCGAGGCCCGGACCGTTCGGCGCTGTGGGAATTCGTCTCAGCCGGGCTGGTGAACCGTTCCGCGGCGTGGCTGGAGCTACCCACCTTCTTCGAGGGTTCGTGGTCCGTTGCGTGCGAGGCGATCGTCGACGGCGGCGACGTCGTCGGTGCACTTCTGCGTTTCCAGGCGCGTCCGACCCCGCACGACCCCGCCGCAGGCATCGACCGACGAACCCGGCGGCCGACGTTTGGCTGGGAGAGCCTGAACGAGAACGAGCTCAGTCTTGCGGAGCTGATCGTCGACGGGCTGTCGAACCGGGAAGCCGCGGCTCGTCTTTTCGTGTCACACCACACCATCGACTTCCATCTCCGTCAGATCTACCAGAAGCTCGGTATCCACTCTCGGGTCGACCTCGCCCGTATCGCGATCGAACACGGCGCCATCGCGATGTAGCCGCTCGCACCACCGTGCTCGTCGACTACGCGGTCGCGGGGTGAGCGGATCCGGGGTTAGGACGACCCTGGGCTCATGAGCCTCGCGATCGACGAGAGATCGTCGGAAACGCAATCGGGATCGCCGCCGCTTGGACACGTCGGGCTGAGTGTTGCGCTCGGGGCGTCCCTGGTCGTGGTCCTCGATTTCAGCATCGTCAATGTGGCGTTGCCGGCGTTGGGCATCGCGATGGGCATCTCCACAACGACGTCGGAGTGGGTCATCACCGCGTACGCGTTGACGTTCGGTGGACTGCTTGTCCTGGGTGGACGGGCCAGCGACTTCTTCGGCCGGCGGCGCATGCTGCTTGCCGGTCTCATGCTGTTCGCCGTCGCGTCTGCAGCCGGCGGCGTCGCGATGAACTTCCCGCTGCTCGCGCTTTCGCGTGCGGTCCAGGGGGTTGCTGCCGCGCTTGTCGCGCCCGCGGCGTTGTCGACCCTGACGACGAGCTATCCCGAAGGCTCCGCTCGCAACCGTGTCCTCGGCTATTTCGGAATGACCGCGTCGGTCGGTTTCGTCGTCGGACTCGTGATGGGCGGCATCCTGGTCGACACCGTCGGCTGGCGCGGCGTGTTCTTCGTGAACGTGCCGGTGTGTCTCGCGCTCGTCCTGGTGGGGTCGAAGGTGTTGCCCGCCGGAACCACCAGGGCCGGCCCTCGTCATCTCGATCTCCCGGGTGCCGCGCTCGTCACGTCCGGTATGGCCGTTCTGGTGTACGCACCGACGCTCGGCGCGAGCGACGGCTGGACGTCGTCGCCGTTCGTCGGCTGCGTGCTGTTGAGTGCGCTGTTGCTCGGTGTGTTCATCGTGGTCGAGAGTCGTAGTCGGCAACCGCTCGTGCCGTTGCGAATCTTCCGTCATCACACCCTCGTCATCGGCGACACGGTCTCCGGCCTGCTCGGCGCGTGGATGGCAGGCGAGGTATTGGTGCTCAGCCTCTACTGCCAGCAGGTGCTCGGGTATTCACCGCTCGTGTCCGGTCTCGTCGCGCTCCCGCAAGGCCTCGGAGGTCTGTTGCGGGGCGCGTTCGGTTCGCGGCTGCTCGACCGTGTCGGGCTCAGGGCGTTTCTCGCGGGGAACAGCTTGCTCGCCGCCGTCAGCGTGTGGGCGTTGTTCCGCTATCCCGTGACGACTCACTATCCGGGCCTGGGGATCGTGCTGCTCGCGTTCGGGTTCGGCTCGACGAATGTCGTGTTCGGGTCGACGGTCGCCGCGAGCTCGGGGGTCGCGAACGACGAGCAAGGCCTCGCAGGTGCGCTCGTCAACGCGACACGTCAGATCGGTGCCGCCGTCGGTGTGGCCGTGCTGCTGTCGATCGTGGCGATCGACGCGAGCGCGCACTCGTCCACCGCACACCTGGCCGATGGCTACCGCCTGGCGTTGGCATGCGCCGCCGGGCTCGGGGCGGCGGCAACCCTCCTGTGTCTCCGGAGTCTCGGCGCCCGAGCGACAGGCCGCACACACGACAGCGGGCGACCCTGATCGTTTTGTACATCGTCGGAAAGGAGTCGCAATGGAAACCGTGACGCTGGGCATGACCGACCTGAAGGTGAGCCGGATCGCGTTCGGCGCGTGGGAGCTCGGAGGCGAGTGGGGATCGTTCGACCAGAATCAGGCGATCGCGACGATGCGCTACGCGCGCGAGCGCGGCATCAATCTGTTCGACACCGCGCAGGCGTACGGATTCGGGGCGTCCGAGCGGATCCTCGGACGGGCGTTGCGCGCCGATCTCGACCGCCGCCGCGACGAGGTCGTGATCGCGACCAAGGGTGGTTTGCGCATGACCGAGAACGGCCTCGTGCGCGACTCGAGCCCCGCGTGGCTCCGGCAAGGGGTCGACGACAGCCTGCGGGCACTCGGCGTCGACTACATCGACCTGTACCAGGTGCACTGGCCCGACCCGAACGTTGCCCTCGCCGAGACCGCCGGCGCGCTCGAAGAGCTCGTCCGAGACGGCAAGATCCGCCACGTCGGTGTCTCGAACTTCGACGTAACGCAGATGGAAGAGTTCGCGCGCACGCGGCCGATGGAAACGCTCCAGCCGCCGTACAGCTTGTTCCGTCGGGACATCGAGACCGAGGTGTTGCCGTACACGCGTGCGCACGACATCGGCGTGCTCGTCTACGGACCGCTGGCTCACGGACTGTTGACCGGGAGCATGGACGAACGAACGACGTTCGCGGACGACGACTGGCGCAGCACGAACCCTTCGTTCCACGGTGACACGTTCCACCGCAATCTCGACAAGGTGCGCGACCTGGAACGCTTCGCCTCCGAAGAGCTCGGCAGCTCGGTCGGGCAACTTGCCATTGCGGCGACGCTGGCGAACCCGGCGGTCGACGTCGCGATCGTCGGTTCGCAACGCGCGCAGCACGTCGCGGAGGCCGTCTCCGCGACCGAACTGCATCTTGGTGACGATGACCTCGCACATATCGACCAGATCATGGTCGGTGCCGTGCCCTTCACCGGGCCGTCACCCGACCTGATGCCCACTCGCCGACGACGAGTCGCGGACGACCTCGACGCGTCAAGGACAAGGTGATGGTAGACAACCTGGCGGTAACGGCGGCGTTGCCCGCGGACTACGAGCGGTTCGGGCTTTCGCCTAACTCGATTGCGGAGTGGGAAGACGGCGTACGCACCGACGACTCGGCCGGCACCTACGAATGGTGGTACTTCGACGCGCACCTGGCCGACGGGGCGAAGCTCATCAAGGGGGTCAAGCGGATCGCCGCGAAGTTGGCGCATTTCGACGGCGCCTATTTGCGATTCTTCGGTGCCATCGAGATCTCCCGGTACCGAGGTGCCGAGTTGATCGAGAGACACAAAGACGACGCAATCTGGGAGCTCGCGTACTTCGGCCACGCCCGCGACCAGTAGCGCCCGGGTCTCGCAACGACGA
>JAODBI010000175.1 GCA_025463875.1 Actinomycetes bacterium | reverse complement strand
ACTCCGAGCCGGGTCAGGTGCATCCCTTCGAGCACCGTGCGGCGCTCGGGCGCCAGATCGGCGTCGCGCCGGTCGTTCAACACGTAGCCCGGGCTGATCGTGTTGCAGCGGATCCCGTGCGCCGCCTCCTCGACGGCAATGGCCCGGGTCAGACCGTTGAGGCCGGCCTTGGCCGCGACGTACGCCGAGAGCCCGGGACTCGGCCGCTCTCCCTGGCGAGAGGAGATGTTCACGATCGAGCCGTGCCCCGCGGCGCGCAGGTGAGGGATCGACGCCCGGGCGCACCACATCGGCGCCGTCAGGTCGACGCGCAGGATCGCCTCCCATGCCTCGGTCGTGATCTCGGCGACCCTCGCGTCGCGGCTGTCCCCCCCGGCCGCGTTGTTGACGAGCACCGTGAGCCCGCCGAGACGGGTCGCGGCCTCGTTCACGAGGACCGTGCATGCGGCCTCGTCGTGGAGGTCGGCGGGGACGAAGTGGGCGGTCCCGCCCGCGGCGGCGATCTCGTCGACCACACCGGCGCCCCGCTCGGCGTTTCGGCCCGTCACGACGACCGCCGCACCCTCCGCCGCGAAGGCGATTGCGACCGCGCGCCCGATCCCGGCCGTCGCACCGGTCACGACCGCGCGTTCCCCGTCCATCCGCACGCGCGGGACGCTACCCGCCGCCTCCCGGGCGGATCGTCGACCCCCGTTCCCGAGACGGCCGCGTCGCTCATTACCGTGAAAGAAGGGGCCGAGCCGGTCGAACTTCCACCTTCGACGAGGCGTGGGCCCCTGACGATGCCCCCGTTACCCCGCCCGCGGGGGCATCGTCGCGTCCGGGCTCGGGACCCGCGCCTCGAGTCCCGACGTGACAGGACGTGACAGGAGACGCCCGGGTAATCACCCGATTGGGTGACGCAATTCGGTCGTTGACGGGCGAAGCTACTGAGATCACGTCTCGGGGGTTTGCCGCAGGATGGGGCGAACGGAGTCCCGAGGCGGTCTTTCCAGGAAGGAATGTGGGGATCCGGTAATGATTGCCGACGAAACTGCACGCGCGCACGAACCCGAATCGCACTGGCCCGATGCGATGAGCTGGCGGGCCGCCTCCGTTTGCCGCAAGCACCCGACCCGTTGGTGGTTCGCCGGTAGTCACCGCGAGACCGTCATGGCCAAGGGCATCTGCGGCGGTTGCGCCGTCCGCGAGCCGTGTCTCGAGTTCGCGCTTTCGCGCCCCGAGCTGCTCGGCGTATGGGCCGCGACGACGCCCGTCGAGCGGGCGACGATGCGCCGCGCCCAACTCGAGCCGCCGGTCCCGGGTCCGGTCAGCGTGCAGAGCGTGGTCGAGATCGTCGCCGGTCTCGACGTGCAGACGCCCAACGAGCCGCAGGTCATCGATCTGGTCCGCGCCGAGCTCGAACTCGACCGGGACTACGACTACGACCACGACCACGACCGGGAACCCCGACGCCGCGATCGCAGTCGCGGTCCGGGTCGCGTCGACATCCCGGGCGATCGCGACGAGTTGCTCACTCCTGCCGAAGCGGCGCGCAAGCTCGGCGTCACTCCCAACACCGTGACCCGTTGGTCGCGTGCGGGCAAGATCTCGGCGATCCAGACGATGGGCGGTCATCGCCGGTTCCGGTTGTCGGAGATCGAACGCGTGCTCTGCGACGGCAGTTCCGTCACGGTCCACGCGGCCGAAGCCTGACCCCGGGATTACTCAGGTACGAGCGCTTCGGTCGCGACCGCGGTGGTTCGGGTCAACCCGTTGCGTATCCGCCGGCGCGCGGCCGACACGGCCGCGAGGATCAACCCGGCGGCAGTCGTCGCGCACCCCGCCAAGCCCAGGCCGATCCGCGGGCTCCAGTGCTGGCACACGAAACCGACGAACGGGCCTCCGACCACGGTCGTCCCGAGGGTGAGCAACGTGTAGATGGCCATCACGCGTCCGCGCAGCTCGGGTGCCGACCAGATCTGCATGTGCGCGTTCGCGGTTGAACCGAAGAACACCGCCAGCGCGCCCACGGGGAGCAGCGCGATCTCGGTCTCGAACTGGGCGGGCACGCTCGCGGCGACGACGATGGTGATCCCGAGCAACACCGCCGCGCCCACAACGGTGCGCGACGTCGGACGGCCGCGCGCCGCGGCGGTGAGCGCGCCGACGACCGTCCCGACTCCGAGCACGGCCATGAGGAACCCGGCGAGCCCGCCCCCGCCGTGAAAGGTGTCGCGCGCCAGGAGCGTCAGGAACGTGGGGAAGTTGTACACGAGCGTGCCGACCACGGCGACGAGCGCGATCGTCGTGCGGATCTCGGTGATGCTCCAGGCATAGGCGAGTCCTTCGCGCACGCGGGGCCGCTCGGTGTGCCGATGGGTGCGGTGCAGGTCGGCGGTCCGCATCGCCGCGAGCGCGCCCACCACCGCCAGGAAGGAGATCGCGTTCACGAAGAACACCCACGAGGTCCCGACGGTTGCGACGAGGAACGCGGCCGCCGCCGGTCCGGTCACGCGTGCGGAGTTGCCCACCGCACTCGTGAGCGCGACGGCGTTGTGGACGTGTTCGTTGCCGACCATCTCTTCGACGAACGCGTGCCGGGCGGGCTCGTCGACGAGGGTGACGAAGCCCAGCGCCATGGCGAGCCCGAACACCATCCAGACCTGCACCACACCGGTCAGGACGATCAACCACATCGCCACTGCGAGCAGCGCGGCCAGACTCTGGGTCACGAGCAGCACCTTGCGCCGGTCGAAGCGGTCGGCGATCGTCCCGCCCCACAGGCCGAAGAGGAGCACCGGGAGGAACCGGAACGCGAAGGTCGCGCCGACGGCGACGCCGCTCCCCGTGAGCGTCGACACGAGCCAGGCCTCGGCCATGGTCTGCATCCACGAGCCGATGTGGGAGACGAGGTCGCCCGCGAAGTACAGCCGGTAGTTCCGGGAGTCGAGCGAGCGGAAGGTGCGCTTCAGCGTTCCGCGGCTCCGGCTCTCCTCGATCGTGGGATCGGGGAGGGGAGTCTCACTCGGGAACATGGCCACGCCGACCGTAATCGGTGGCCGCCGGGGCCTTCTCGGATTTCGCCCGCCGCCGAGTGCGGTCTCGGGTCGAGATCAGGTGCCGTGCGGCTCGCCCGGAAGCATCGTCAACACTTCGACGCCGGTCGCGGTCACGAGCAGGCTGTGCTCGAACTGCGCGGAACGAGACCCGTCACGCGTCGGTGCCGTCCATCCGTCGGGCCAGATGCGGCCGAGCTCCCACGAGCCTTCGTTGATCATCGGCTCGATCGTGAAGGTGAGGCCCGGCGTGAGCACGAGGTCGTTCGACGGGTCGTAGTAGTGCAACACCGCGGGCGCGGTGTGGAACTCCTCGCCGACGCCGTGACCGACGAACGAACGCACAACACCGAATCCCGCAGCCTCGGCGTGGGTCTGGATCGCGCGCCCGACCTCGTAGAGCCGGGCGCCGGGACGCACCTGGTCGATGCCCTTCCACAGCGCTTCCTTCGTCACCTGCACGAGCCGGCGGCCCTCGTCGTCGACGTCGCCGACGAAGAAGGTCGCGTTGCAGTCGCCGTGGACACCGTGCAGGTAGATGGTGACGTCGCAGTTGACGATGTCGCCGTCGAGCAGCGCGCGGTCGTCGGGGATCCCGTGGCAGATCACCTCGTTCACCGACGTGCACAGCGACTTCGGGAAGCCCTTGTAGTGCAAGGGGCTCGGGTAGCCGCCCCGCGCGATGCACGCCTCGTGACAGATGCGGTCGAGCTCGTCGGTGGTCATGCCGACGTTGACCGCGTCGGCCAGCTCGAGCAGGACCTCGCGCCCGGCGTGGCCCGCGGCGCGCATGCGATCGGGGAGCTCGTCGGGCGGCACGGCCGGAAGGAAGGGCGGTGCGTCGGGCGCGTACGGCGGACGGGGGATGTTCGCGGGAACCGCGCGGTCGGGCGACAACCGGCCCGCGCGGACCGGCACGCGCCGACCGGGGTGGCCGCGGCGCTCCGAGGCTACGCGGCGCCGAGCGCGCTTTTCCTTCTCCTGGCGTTTTCCCATCCCCGACAGTTTGGCGCGTCCCGAGGCGGGTCGGGCTCCCCGATCGGACTTCGGACCCGTTCAGGTGTTGATCATCGCCCTCGACGCCATCTCGAAGTACTCCCGCATCATCTGCCGCGCCGTCTCGGGCGCGTCGACTTCGTCGAGCGCGGCGAGCATCGCGGTCAGCCACGCGTCGCGCGCGGGCCCGCCGATGGCGAACGGTGCGTGCCGCATGCGCAGCCGCGGATGCCCCTTCTCCGCGCTGTAGTCGGCCGGCCCACCCCAGTACTGGCCGAGAAAGAGGGCGAGCGCCCGCATGCCGGGACCGAGGTCGGCGGGATACAGCGGTCGCAGGGTCGGATCGGCTTCGACACGCGCGTAGAAACGCTCGACGAGCGTGTCGAAGAACGGTTGGCCACCCACGACCTCGAAGACGGTTACCTCGGTCACGGCCGGTACATTCCTCTTGTGCGGCAGTCGTGGCTTCATCCGAGCGCGGAAACGCGCCCGACGGCGACGAAGGGTACCGGCGTGTTCGCGGTCGACCCGATCCCGGCGAACACCACCGTGGCCGGTTTCGGCGGTCATGTCGTCGACGGTCGCGAGCTCGAAGACCTCGGCGAGGCCGTCCGCATCCATGCGCTGCAGATCGACGACGACCTGTTTCTCGCGAGCACGCCGCCGTTCGATTCCGCCGACTACGTGAACCACTCGTGCGACCCGAACTGCGGCATCGTCGGATCGGTGTTGCTCCTCGCGATGCGCGACGTCGAGGCGGGTGAGGAGTTGTGCTTCGACTACGCGATGACCGACTCCGACGACTACGACATGTTCACGTGCACGTGCGGCACCGATCGCTGCCGGGGTGTCGTCACGGGCGACGACTGGAAGCAGCCCGAGCTGCGCGACCGCTACGCGGGCTGGTATTCCACCTATCTCGCCCGCCGGTTGACGTAACGCCGCGCCGCAGGGCGCGCAGTCCGATCACTCAGGCGTGCAGTCGGAGCACAGGCCGACGAGATCGAGGCGGTGGTGCTCGGTCACGAAGCCCGCGTGGCGCGCGGCCTCGTCGATCGCCACTGCGACCGAACGCTCCACCGCGGCGGTGGCCGGGAGATCGTCGACCCGACCGCAGTTCGAGCACACCAGATGGTGGTGGTGGCCGGTGAGATCCTCGGCCAGCTCGTAGCGCGCGAAGTCGGCGTGGGTCACGAGCCGGTGCACGACGCGCGCCTGTTCGAGCACCACCAGATTCCGGTACGCGGAGCTCTGGGCGAGCTCCGGCCGCGCGTCGAGGATCTCGGGAATCGTCAGCGGTCGGTCGGCCGCCTCGAGCACGTCGACGATGCAGCGGCGCGTCGGAGTGAGCCGCTGCTTCTGGGAGTGCAGCAGCGCCGAGATGGTCTCGTGCAGCCGCGTCGGGCGCGGAGCGTTCGCCGCCATTGGCTGCGAGTGTACGGGTACCGTCGTCGTCCATGCCCCCGTCGTTCGGTGACGCCACGGAACGGTTCGCGGCAGCAGTCGCGGCGTCGGCCGGCGACATGCGTCTCGACGTCGCGGCTTTCTCGCTGGCGGCGCATGCCCATCCGAAGCTCGACATCGACGCCGCCTGTGCTCGCCTCGACGAGCTCGCGGCCGGGTGCCCGACGCCGACGTTCGACGGCATGCGCGCGTATCTCTTCGAAACGCTCGGCTTCCGCGGGAACACGAACGACTACGGCGATCCCGAGAACTCGTTTCTCGATGCCGTGATCGAGCGTCGGATGGGCATCCCGATCTCGCTCGCGGTCGTCGCGATGGAAGTGGGACGACGGATCGGAACGCCCGTGCACGGCGTCGGTATGCCCGGCCACTTTCTCGTGATGGACGCCGCGCGCGACAGCGTGTGGTGCGACCCGTTCCACGGCGGTGAGCTGCTCGACGTCGACGGCTGCCGGCAGGTCTTCGCCCGGGTACACGGCAACGCGCGCGGCTTCTCGCGCGCGTTGCTCGCGCCGACCGAACCACACGCGATCATTGCCCGCATGCTCGCGAACCTCGAGAGCGGCCGCCTGGCGGCCGACCCGATGGCGCTCGGTTGGCTGTGCGAGTTGCACCTGTCGTTGCCCGACCTTCCCCCCGACCAACGCGAACGCCTGGCGACGACGCGTCGCGCGGTCCGCTCGCGCTGGAATTAGGAGCGCCTGCTCGTGACCCCGGTTCCGGGCCCAACCACCACGATGCCGATGTTCCCGCTCGGAACCGTGCTGTTCCCGTACGCCTTGCTCCCGTTGCACGTGTTCGAGCCGCGCTACCGGCTGATGACGCGTCACGTGCTCGACGGCGACGGCGAGTTCGGCGTCGTACTGATTGAGCGGGGCAGCGAGGTCGGCGGCGGCGACACCCGCTTCGGCGTCGCGACGGTCGCACGCGTGGTGCAGGCGGGGGAGATGCCCGACGGCCGTTACGCGTTGACGACCGTCGGCATGCGCCGCGTGCGCGTCGTGAGCTGGCTCCCTGACGATCCGTACCCGCGCGCCGAGGTCGAAGTGCTCGCCGACGCGCCCGGCGGCCCGGCCGACGCCGACGCGCGCACGCGGCTGGTCGACGCGCTCGCGCGGGTGACCGAGCTCGCGCGTCGCATCGATCCGCGCGTCGCCGACGCACCCGCGCTCGACCCGGATCCGGTGCGCGCGTCCTACGAGGCCGCCGCGATCGCCCCGATCGGCCCGCTCGACGCGCAACGACTGTTGGCGACCGACGCGGCGTGCACTCGCCTCGACCTGCTCACCGCCATGCTCGACGAGCACGGTGTCGAGATCCGTGCCCGCTTCGGTTTGGACGAGTGACCGATTCCGATCGGGTGGGTAACGTGGCGCGCATGACCGAGAACGTGGACGAAGTGGCTGCCCGCGAACGACTGGAGCGCGAGCTCGAGCGGGTCGGCGAGCTCATCTCCGGGTTGCTCAACGAGGGGCTCGACACGGAGCAGTCCGACCAGTCCGGCGATGTCGCGAGCTTCGACTCGAATCAAGAGGACCAAGGCGCGGAGATGGTCGAGCGCGAGAAGGACCTCGCCATTCTCGAACGTCTCGAAGCCGATCTGGCGGAGATCGAAGCCGCGTTGCAGCGACTTGACGACGGGACCTACGGCATCGACGAGGCAACGGGCGAGCCCATCTCCCCCGAGCGCCTCGACGCGCTCCCCACCGCGCGCACGAACGTTCCGCCTCCTGGTTCGTGACGCGTTCGTGATCGTACGGTTGCTGATGTTCGCGGCGGCCCGCGAAGCCGCCGGTCGCAACCGCGACGAGTACGAGTTGGCAACGGGCGCGTTGCTCGACGATCTGTTGACCGCGGCGGTCGGTCGCTACGGCGACCCGTTCGCGCAGGTGCTCGCGACCTCGCGCGTGTGGATCAACGGCGACGAACCCCCGGGCGGCGGCGCGACCGGGCTGCACGGCGACGACGAGGTCGCCGTTCTCCCGCCCGTCAGCGGCGGCGCCTGAGCCCCGGCCTTGCGACATTGGCCGCTCACTGCCAATTGCCCGGGTAGGGTGAGCGGTCCGGTAGGCGTGCGAAAGAGGTGATTCCGACGGAACGGATTCAGCGTTTGGTCGATCCCGCGTACGTCGCGAAGATCGATACCCGCACACTCGACGACCTGCGCGAGATGAAGGCGGAATGCAACCAGGTCGAGAACGCCCTGTCGTACGGGCGCCGGCTCGCGCAGGGCCGGATCGAGATCCTCGAGGCCGAACACGAACGGCGCGCCCGCGGCGGATCGGTCGAAGATCTCGTGAAGGACCTGCCACGGATCCTGAGCGGTGAGTCGGGGAGGTCGTCGATCACCGACACGCGCGTCCCGCCGCCCGACGCACCCGCGCTCGAGCTGCACTGGCCCGACGGTCGCGAGCTGTTGATCGCAGACACGACCCTCGCTCATCTGCCGGTGCTCCCGGCCGACGAGCTGGAGTCGACGCTCGAGCGACTCCGCGCCTTCGAGCGCGAGCTCTCCGATCTCCGGCATTCGATGCACGCCGTGATCGACGTCGTCGAGCGAGAGATCGCAACGAGGCAGGTTGCCGGGACGACGGGCTGATGCCCGAGTCGTTCGAGTCGCTCGAGACTCGACTGCACGACCTCGGAGGATTCATCCGCGATCAGCGCCGCAATGCCCGGCTGTCGTTGCGCAAGCTCAGCGAGCTCGCCGGCATCTCGAACCCGTACCTCAGCCAGATCGAGCGCGGGCTTCGGAAGCCCTCGGCGGAAATCCTGCAGTCGATCGCGCGTGGTCTTCGGATCTCGGCCGAGACGCTGTACGTCCGGGCCGGGATCCTCGACGCCAATCCCGACGGTGAGCGGGCCGGCGCCGATCCGGTCGGAGCCATCGTCGGCGATCCGACGATCAACGATCGCCAGAAGCAGGCGCTCATCGAGATCTACCGGTCGTTCCAGGCCGAGAACGCCTCCCGCGACGCCGAAGCCGGCTGACCTTGCGCGGTCGGCCGCGGGCCGATGCCCCGCCCGGCCCGGGCCTGACGCGGTCCCCCGGTTAGGTACGATCCGATCCGATGTCCGTCCGCCGGATCGCCGTGCTCTCGATGCACACGTCACCGCTCGCACAGCCCGGTACCGGCGACGGTGGGGGAATGAACGTGTACGTGCGGGCGCTCGCGAGCGCGCTCGCGCGCGCCGGCGTCGAATGCGACGTCTACACCCGGGCCGAGCACCGCACCCAACCTTCCGTGGTGCAGGTCGAGCCCGGCTTTCGCGTGCTGCACGTCGACGCCGGTCCCCGCACGCCCGTTCCCAAGCACGCGCTGCCCGACCTCGTCGCACCGTTCGTCGACGCGTCTATGCACCGCATGCTCGAGCGTGAGCCCGTCGATGTGCTGCACGGGAACTACTGGCTCTCGGGCGCGGTCGCGCACCGTTTGAAGCACGAGCTCGATCTCCCGCTCGTCGCGACCTTCCACACGCTTGCCCGCGTCAAGGCCGAGGCCGGTGTCGACGACGACTCGGAGCATCGCACGCGGGTGGAGCATGAAGTGGTCGCGTGCGCCGACCTCATGCTCGCATCGACCGGCGACGAACGAACGCAGCTCGCGTCGCTGTACGACGCGGACCTCGCCCGCATCGAGATCGTGCCGCCGGGTGTCGATCACAACGTCTTCTTCCCGGGTGACCGCGGCGCCGCGCGCCAGCGCATCGGAATCGACGCGCCGCGCATGCTGCTGTTCGTCGGTCGCATCCAACGATTGAAGGGTGCCGACCTCGCCGTGCGCGCCCTCGCCGCGCTCGACGATCCGAAGCTCGTGCTGGTGGTCGTCGGTGGACCGAGCGGTCGCGACGGGCCCGCGGAACAGCAGCGCGTGCACGCGCTCGCCGACGAGTTGGGCGTGGCGGGACAGATCCAATGGGTCAGCCCCCGCCGTCACGAACGTCTCGCCGACTACTACCGCGCCGCCGACGTGTGCATCGTGCCGTCGCACTCCGAGTCGTTCGGCCTCGTTGCGTTGGAGGCCGCCGCGTGCGGCACGCCGGTGGTCGCCGCCGCCGTCGGCGGCCTGCGTTCGCTCATCGACCACGGGCAGTCCGGGTTCCTCGTCGAGGGTCGTGATCCGGCCGACTACGCAGCACCGGTCGGGCAGCTGTTGTCGGACGAGATGCTCGCGAGCGACATGGGGATCAGCGCGTCGGCGGGATCGCAGCGCTACTCGTGGAGCATGACTGCGGCTCGCCTGCGTCGTCTGTACGGTGATCTCGTCGCGCGCGGTCTCGTGCGCTGCGACTAGCTGATCGCGGTCGCGCGTATGGCTGACGAGCCGCTCGATCCCGAAGCCCATCGGGCGCGTCACGATCTCATCGCCGCGCATCTCGAAGGCCCGGTCGCGGGCGAGGAGTGGGTGCAGACCGTCGAGTACGACCCGGAGATTCCACGCTGGTACGTGCGCTTTGGTTGCGACGGACGCGACGCGGCGACCATCTATTTCGATCTGCACCAGCGCACGCTGCGCTACGAGGTGTATTTCATGCCGGACCCGCCGACGAACCAGCTCGAGCTGTATCGATTCCTGCTCGCGCGCAACCATCAGAACTACGGCGCGCACTTCTCGATCGGGCCCGACGGTGACGTGTATCTCGTCGGTCGCGTGATGCTCGAGCACCTCGATGTCGACGAGCTCGATCGCATCATCGGAGTGCTCTACGAGCTCGTCGAACGGTGGTTTCAGCCCGCGATCCGCATCGGGTTCGCCAAATCCTGAGATAGTCCAGAAATGTGTGAAGTTGTCTTGTAGTGCGTGAACGGCCCGTGCTACCGTGCGTCTTGTCGACGGGCCCGAGGTGCGGGAGGATCGGCTCCGTTCGGGGAAGTGCGGGGTCTGATCCGAAGGTTCCTCGGGCCCGAGCTCGTCCTCGTTCGTGACGGTTACCCTCGTGACGATGTCACGCGTTGCGGTGCTCGGCGGAGGAAAGATGGGCGCCGCCCTCGTCGGCGGTCTGCTCGACGGTGGCTTCGAAGGCGACGCGCTCTCGATCGCGGAGATCGACGGCGAACGGCGCGTCGAGCTCGAGCAACAGTTCCCGAAAGTCCGCGTCGTCCCGAGCGCGGCATGGGCCGTCGCCGATGCAGATGTCGTCGTGCTCGCCGTGAAGCCCGACGACGTCGCTGCCACGCTCGAAACTGCGCTGCCCGCACTCGGCGCCGAGACGCTCGTCCTCTCGATCGCGGCCGGTGTGACGATCGAACGCATCGAAGCGCTCGTGCCGGATCGCCCAGTCGTGCGCGCGATGCCCAACACTCCCGCGTTGGTCGGGCTGGGCGCGTCCGCGATCGCCGGCGGTACGCACACGCGCAGCGATCATCTCGATCTCGCCGAGCGTCTGCTCGGTACCGTCGGCATCGTCGTGCGCGTCGCCGAGCCGCTCCTCGACGCCGTCACCGGCTTGTCCGGCTCCGGACCCGCGTACGTGTTCCTCGTCGCGGAGGCCATGGTCGAAGCGGGCGTCCTCGTCGGGCTCGGCCGCGATGTCGCGAGCCGGCTCGTGGTCCAGACCCTGCTCGGTTCGGCGACATTGCTCGCCCAGGATGCGTCCGGCCCCGAGGCCCTCCGCGCTGCAGTCACGTCGCCCGGCGGCACGACGGCGGCGGGACTGCGCGAGCTGGAAGCGCACGGGCTTCGCTCGGCCATTCTCGAAGCCGTGAACGCGGCGACCCTGCGGTCGCGCGAGCTCGGCGCGGGCTGATCCCGGCCCGGCGCGCGTCATGAGCCGTTCCCAGAAGCGCCCTCCGAGGCTCGAGCCGCGTGTGCATGCGACGCCGGTTGCCACGCCGCCGACCCTCGAAGCACTGCTCGAGCGGGCGAAGATCGCCGGTCCGGCCGCGCCGGGTCCGGGGCCGACGGAGTTCCGCCGTAACGTCGAATTGTTGGTCGCGGGCGACCGGCGGGCACTCGGTGAGATCGCACCAATCGCGGGCCTCGTTGCGGCCGACGCGTGGAAGGCCGTCGCGGAGACGTTCGGCGCGTCCCCCGACCTGGTGATGATCGAGGCGCAGCGCACGATCGCCGCGATACGTGCAGCGCGCGAACGCGTCTGCGACGTCGCCGCGACCGGCGCGCGCATCGCGATCGCGACGTCGGCGCCGGCGTCGCTCGTGACGTTGCACCTGGCTTTCGCGCGGCTCGCGCGCGAGCACGGCGGCGAGGTCGTCGATCTCGCCGACTTCGGCCCGATCCGGGCCGACGGTCGCCATCCGCGCTGGCTGCGATGGGTGGGCGGCGTCGCGGTGGTGAGCGACGGCGACGGGTTGTGCGCGACACGCGACGGCGAGGTTGCCCGGGAGTGGTTCTTCGCGCTGCCCCGGCCCGCGCTTGCGATCGCCGACGGTCCCTTCGCCGAGGTCGCGTGGGAGAGCGGTGTCGAGGTGGTCGCGTTCGCAGGCCTCGATCGTCTCGCCCTCGCGGTCGCGGCTGCGACGGCCCGCCGCGAGACGGGCATGGTGGTGCCGATGCGCACCGATCGGGCTACCCGCGCCTATCGGGTGCTCGAGGAGCTCGTCGCCGGCGCGGGGGCGGCTCCGACGGCCCGACCATCGGACCGCGAGACCGGTTTGTGACCTCTCACACACAACGGGAGTTGACGCTCGACAACTCCGATCCCACCGGCGTACTCTGATTTTTCAGCGGGCAAGGGAGTAGGGAGTTTCCGCGTGGGCAATGGATTGAGTAAGTCACGCTTTCTCACGGTGCAGGAAGTCGCGGATCTGATGCGGGTGTCGTCGATGACCGTCTACCGGTTGATCAAGGCCGGTGAGCTGCCCGCGGTGCGGGTCGGCCGGTCGTTCCGGGTGTCGGAACCCGACGTCGACACGTATCTGTCTTCGCGCTACACGCAAGCGGGATAGTTCGTTCGGACTCGGACGGTCGGGAATGGGACGGGGCGGCCTCGGCGCTAGCGTCGGGTCGTGCCCGATCGTCCTCCGTTCGTGTCGTTTCTGTCGGTCTACGGGCGGATCGTAGAGTTCGTAGGGTTCTGTCACGGTGTGATTCTCGACGTCACTCCCGACCTGCGGATCGTCGACATCACGCACGACATCGCTCCCTTCGACGTCCGGGCCGGGGCGCTCGCACTGGTGCGAGCGGTGCAGTACCTCCCCGACGGCGTCGTCCTGGCCGTCGTCGATCCGGGCGTCGGCACCGACCGGCGTTGCATCGCCGTCGAGGTCGACGGGGGCTACCTGGTCGGACCCGACAACGGTCTGCTGGCGC
>JAODBI010000052.1 GCA_025463875.1 Actinomycetes bacterium | reverse complement strand
CGAGATTCGCAAGTTTGGCGGGGCGCTGCTTCGTGAGGGTCTACCGGGCCACGACGGCATCTTCGTCACCCTCTCGGATTTCACCTCACAAGCCCGCGACGAGGCGGGCGAGCTTGGCGTCATCCTGGTCGACGGGAGCGAGCTCCTGACCCAGATCGAAAGCGTGCGGCGCGCCGAGCCCTGTCCCGAATGCGGAAGAGCGATGCGGTTCGATCGCTCGCCACACGGCTGGTGGTTTCGATGCGTCGCAGACGGCTGCCGAGGCAAGCAGGACATCGGCAACGAGCCCGCTCTGGTAGTCGAGTTGTTGACGAATCCCATTTGACTGCAATACCCGGGCGGTCGAAAGGTCTCAGCCACTTCGCGATGAACCGACCTACTCGGCGACTCCGACCCGTCGAGCCAGTGCAAGCGTGCAAGCCCGCGTGCCCTGACCGTCCAATGCCCTCGACGGGTATAGAAGGTCAGAGAACGCTGCACTCCCTCAGCTCTCGACGAGGTCGGCGCGGTATTCGGGGTGCGCGCTCAGCCAGGCGGACGCGCGGCGCATGGAGTCCTCGTTTTTCTTGTTGATGAACTTGTAGATGGGGCCCTCGAACCATTTGAACGGGGCCTTCTGCAGGTTGTACGTCTCGTCGAAGCGGAACATCGTGCGGTTCGGGGCGAGCGGCTCGAGCTCGACGTGGCCGATCTGGTCGTTGCCGGGCGTCGACGAGATCATCGTGTACGTGTAGCCCCGGTCGGGCCGCACGTCGGTGACGAGCTCGAGCGCGGAACCCTCACGGCCGAACGGCATCTTGTAGATGACCCGTCGGAGCCGTCCGTTGTGATCCGTGTCGCCCGGGTACAGCACGTCGACGCGCTTCACCATGGGCGCGTAGTCGGTCCAACGGTCGTAGTCCTGGAAGAGCGCCCAGATCCGGGACGCGGCGTGGGGCATCTCGAACTCGTATCGATGCTGGCGCATGAATCGCTCCTCCGTCTGCGTCTATCGTGCCGACCGTGATCCTGCACGATCTGAGCGTCGATGAGCACGACTTCGCAAGCCGCACCGGCTGGACCATCAAGCCCGAGGGTGCATGCAAGGCCGAGGTGTGCGTTCCACTGCCGCCCGAGGTACGGACCGAAGGCGGTCAGCTCGACGTGCGCATCCTCGCCGACAGGCTCGGCATGCCGTTGGTCGAGGACGCGGCGCATGGCATCTGGGCACTCGGCCCCGAGACCACAATCACCGGTCGGGTCCTCACCTCGGCCGTCGCGCCCGACCTCGAGCTGCCGGACGCCGACGGCAACTCGTTCAAGCTCTCGAGCCTCCGGGGCAAGAAAGTCGTGCTCGTGTCGTGGGCATCGTGGTGCGGTTGCCGCTTCGACCTGCCGCTCTGGCAGCAGCTCCGCGATCGTTGGAAGGACGAAGGCGTCGAGGTCGTCACCGTCGCGCTCGACGTCGAAGCGAGCGAAGCCCGACCCTTCATCGAGAAGGCGCACGCCGAGCACCCGTCGCTGATCGACGAGGCGCACGTGAGCGACGAGCTGTTCGGTTTCGTCAACGTGCCGAACGGCGTGTGGATCGACGAGGACGGCATGATCGTCCGTCCCGCCGAGCCCGCGCACCCCGGTCGCAACCCGGCGAACGAGTCGTTCCGCAAGGTCGACGTGTCGACGGTTCCTCCCGACGTCGCCGAGATGTTGCTCGAAGCCCGCAAGATCAAGAGCGATCCCGAGATCTACGTCGAGATGGTCGACGACTGGATCGCGAACGACCACGCCAGCCGTTACGCCCTCGCGCCGGACGAAGTGGTCCGCCGTTCCGACCGGCGCACCGACGCGGAGGCGACCGCGGCGGCGGAGTTCGAGCTGGGTCAGCATCTCCACCGCGCCGGCGACCACGAGGCCGCCATCCCCCACTGGCGCGCAGCCCACCGCCTCTATCCCGACAACTGGACCTACAAGCGCCAGGCGTGGCAATTCGAGGATCCGTTCCGTCAGGGCCGCACCGACGCGTACGAGAGCAGCTGGTTCGAGGACCTCAAGAAGATCGGCGCCGAGAACTACTACCCCGAGATCGTGCCCTGATGGCCCGCATCGACATTCCCGACGGCCCGGGCGGCGACAACGCGATGGTCTGGTCGCTGCGCCCCGAGATGGCCGGCATGGTCGACCGCATGATCACCACCGCGTACCAACGGTCGAAGCTCCCCGCCTCCGAGCGCGAACCGGCGCGCATGCGCATCGCGCAGCTCAACGCGTGCGAAGCGTGCTCCACGTTCCGTGCGCCGTCGGTGATCGAAGCCGGCGTCACCGAGGACCTGTACGAGCACCTCGACGAGTGGCGCACGTGGCCGGGCTACACCGATCGGCAGCGGCTCGCGATCGAGTACGCAGAACGGTTCGCGACCGATCACCGCGCGATCGACGACGGGCTGTTCGCGCGCCTGCGCGCCCAGTTCGCCGACGACGAGATCCTCGACCTCACGCTCTGCTGCGCGGTGTTCCTCGGCCTCGGACGCACGCTCGAAGTGCTCGGCATCAACGACAACGACGACTGCCCGCTCGACATCTGACGGCATCAGGCGTCAGCCGTCTGCGATCAGGCGTCAGGCGTCGTAGAAGAACGGGTCGTGCAGCCCGAGGACGGTGCGGGCCCGGTCGGTGGTCGCCCGCTCGATCGCTTCCTGCGACACCTGGTTCGCCTCGTTCGTCGTGCGGATGCGCTGCGCGATGTCGCGCCGGCCGTAGTGCGCCTGCAGGAAGTAGCGACCGCGGCCGCCCGGCTGCGACGGGAGCCCGCGGTGCCACGCGTCGGACACGAACATGGCGACGTCACCCGCCTCGACCTCGAACACGGCGGGCGGTCGCCCGTCGTACGACAGATCCTCCGCGTACATCCGGTCGAACGGCGCGAGGCGACCCGAACGATGGCTGCCGGGTACGACCGCGGTCGGACCGTCGACCCGCGCGCAATCCTGCAGATAGATGTGCGTCGCGATCGCGAACACCGGATAGGGGATGCGATCGTCCCAGGGCACGTCGGCGGCCCGCGGTATGTGCGGCCCCGCGTCGCAGTGCCACACGCCGCCGGGGAAGTCGGACGGGTTGCGCCACGCGGTGTTCGCGATGACGTGACAGTCCTCGCCGAGCAACGGCTCGACGACGCGCAGGATCTCCGCGTTCGTCACCGCGGCTTGACAGGTGGCGCTGCGATTGAGCATCTCGTAGCGGAACTCGTCCTTGTCGTCGCGCACGCGCTCGGGAGTCGACGACGCGAACACTGCGTCGATCTCGTCCCGCATCTGCGCGACCTCGGCCGCGTCGAACACTCCGGACAGCCGCGCGTAGCCGTCGCGCTCGAGCTGCGCGGACTCCGCCGGGACGTCCTTCGGATCGAGGACGGCCAGATTCTTCATCAACCGACGGATCACGACCGGAACGGTAGGCGCGCGCTCCGGGCATCCGCCATGACATCGGCCCCACGGTCGGCCCGGCCACGGGGCCGGAGCAGATCCGGCACATTGACGCGTCGACGGGCGCCCCGGGCCCTAGCCTTCACGCCGTGATCGCTCTGTACGCCGTGATGCAGGGTGTCGGTCTTCTCCTCTGCATCGTCGCCGCCGTGTGGTCGTGGCGCACCCGGCACCAACGCCGGGTTTGGCGCAGCACGCGTCACGACACCGCGCGGGCCGCGATCGTCCTCGAGCTCGAAGAGAAGGTCCGCGAGCTCGAGGAGCACTCGGCCGAGACGATCGACGTCCGGTGACCGCGGACGCGATACGCGTCCGCCGGGCGCGCGTTGCGATCTACGGGCCGGTCGCGACCGGCGTGTTCGGCGTGCTGCTCCTCGTCGCGGGCGCGGTCGGGTTCACGCGCATCCAGTTCGACGACGCCACCACCCATGTCGACTCCGCCGCGCCCCCGGCATCGGTCCCGGCGCCGGCGTCGCCGCAACCCGCGGATCCCGGCTCGGCGTCGATCTCGGCGCCGACCCAGGGACGCTTCCTCCTCGTCGGCGCCGACGCGGCGTTGTACGCGATCGGCGACCTCAGCAACCCCCGCGCCGGTGTATCCATCCCCGCCGGCTCGCCCGGGCGGCGCATCGTCGGTGCCGCGGTCGCGGCGACCGGTGGCACGTGGCTCGCCACCGCCGACGGGCACGTCTACGCATCGAATGCACCCAACCTCGGCGGCGTCACGCTCCCGCGCGGCGCCCCCGCGATCGTCGGGATCGCGAGCGCCGCCGACGGCCACGGGTATCGCCTTCTCGGTGGAGACGGCCGCGTCTATTCGATCGGCGCGCCCGGACGGGGCAGCCTCGCACCGAGCAAACGCACCGCGCGCGTCGTCGGCATCGCGACGTCCGTCACGGATGGATACTGGATCGCGCTCGCCGACGGGTCGGTCGCATACTTCGGTGCGCCCTCGCTCGGGGGAATGCATCTCAAAGCGGGCGCGGCGCCCGTCATCGCAATCTCCGCGACGCTCGACGGAACCGGCTACTGGCTGACGACGGCCGACGGCCACGTGCACGCCGCGGGTGCGCCGTTCCGCGGTGACCTGGCGACGAAGCACACGCGCGATCGGATCGTCGCCATCGCGCCGTCGGCGATGGACGGCTACTGGCTGACGAACGCCGCCGGTCGGGTCTACGCGTTCGGCGCGCCGACCTTCGATACACCAGCGTCAACGGCGCCCGGCTCGCCGATCGTCGCGATCGTTCCGTACTAACCCCGCATCCGCAAGGTTCGTGTAGTTCAGGGCTGCAGCAGGAGCCCGATGCGTCGAGAGGCGATGCGGAGTCCGATCACGCCCATGGCCACGAGATAGGCGGCGTTCGCGAGCAGCGTCCAGTGGAGGTCACCGATCACGAACGAACGTTCCAGCACGACGCCCTGATACAGCGGCGTGAAGCGGATCACCGCCTGCAGTCCGGCCGGATAGCGCGCGAGCGGGAAGAACGTGGCCGAGAAGAGGAAGAGCGGGATCATGGCCATGTTGACGTAGTCGAAGTCGACGAACGATCGCATGAAGGTCGTCGCCGCGAGCCCGACGCCCGCGAAGCCGAATCCGATGAGGACCGCGCCGGGCAGCGCCAGCAACGACCACCACGAACGCAGGTCGCCGAACGCGAGCATCGTCAGCAGGAATGCCGCCGAATAGGCCGCGCCGCGCAGCAACGCCCACGTGATCTCACCGACTGCGACGTCGCGCGGGGTCAGTGGAGACGCGAGCACACCGTCGTAGGTGTGCGAGTACTTCATCTTCACGAAGAAGTTGAAGGTCGTGTCGAGCAGCGACCCGTTCATCGCCGCGATCGCGAGCAGTCCGGGCGCCACGAACGTGCGGTACTCGACGAGATGGCCACCGACGTGCAGGTCGCCGACGAGCTTCCCGACGCCCACGCCGATCGAGAGCAGGAACAGCAGGGGTTCCGCGAACCCACTCAAGAAGATGTACCAGATGCGCCGGTACGCGAGGACGTTGCGTTCCACCAGGCGCCACGGCCGGCGCCGCCAACTCAGGAACGGCAGGATGCGCAGGGTCGCGGTCACGGGCTCAACCGCCTGCTGAACCGCCGCACCCCGAACGACGCGCCGACCGCGATACACGCGACCAACACCGCTATGTGCGCGAGCACCGGCGCGACATCGAAGGTCCCCGTCGTCGCGTCGCGCGCGAGCTCGACCCCGTGCCACAACGGTGAGAAGAGGGCGAGCGGCCGCAGTCCGCTCGGGAGTTGGCTGACGGGAAAGAACGTGCCCGAGAACAAGAACAGGGGCAGCACGCCGAGTCGCATGATCATCGGGAACGACAGGTCGGAGTCCAGCTTGATCGAGTACGCCGCGAGCAACGCGCAGAACGCAGCCGAGCACAGTCCCGCGGCGGGGATCGCGAGCACGCCCCACGCCGAGGGCACGGCGCCGAGTAGCGCGGCGACGAGCAGGAAGGCAGCCGCGCCCAGCATCGACCGCAACGCGGTCCACAACACGAACCCGCCGTAGAGCTGTCCGGGACTGATCGGCGTTGCGACCACGCCGTGGAACTGGCGCATCCATTTCACGCCCCCGAGCACCGGCCAGAGCGACTCCGAAGCCGCGAGCTGCATGGCGCTCGCGACGAGCAGCCCGGGCGCGACGAAATCGAGATAGGTCAGGCCGTCGACCGCACCCGTGTGGGCCTTCACGAGACCACCGAGCCCGACGCCAATCGCCCCGAGGAACAGCGCGGGCGCGACGAACGTGCTGAACGCGATGCCGCGCCACAGCCGCGCGAAGACGAGGGCCTCGCGCTCGACGATCCGAAGGACCGGTGGAGTCGACACGGCGCGCCCAGCCCCTCAGTCCTCGAGGGAGCGACCCGTGAGGATCAAGAAGACGTCTTCGAGACTGGCCCGGCGTACCAGCACCGACCCCGCCTCGAACCCTTCGCTCATGATCGCGGCTGCGGTCGCGTCGCCGTCGTCGGTGTAGAGCAGGACGCGATCGGCCAGCGGCTCGATCCGGTCGCCGAACCGTTTCAGGCGGGCTGCCTCGAAATCGAGATCGGCTTCGATCGGCAGGCGGACCTCGACGACCTCCCGGGTCACGTTGTCGGCGATGAGTCGCCGGGGCGAGCCCTCGGCGACGATGCGGGCGTTGTCCATGATCACGAGCCGGTCGCACAGCTGCTCGGCCTCGTCCATGTAGTGCGTGGTGAGCACGAGGGTGACGCCACTGCGTTTGAGTTGGTAGAGGCGGTCCCAGAGGAGGTGCCGGGCCTGCGGATCGAGGCCCGTGGTCGGCTCGTCGAGCAACAGCAACTCGGGCCGGTTGAGCAGTGACCGGGCGATCGTCAACCGGCGCTTCATACCGCCCGAGAGCGGGTCGACCCGAGAGTCGCGGCGGTCGCTCAGGTTGACGAACTCGAGCAGCTCGGCGGCGCGCTCGCGGATCTCGGCGCGGGGCAGGTCGAAGTAGCGGCCGTAGATCATGAGGTTGTCCCACACCGTGAGCTCGGTGTCGAGGTTGTCCTCTTGGGGGACGACGCCGAGTCGCGCCCGGATGTCCGGCCCGTCATGTGCCGGATCGAGGCCGAGTACGTGCAGTTCGCCCGCGGTGCGCGGCGAGACGCAACCGATCATCCGCATCGTCGACGTCTTGCCCGCGCCGTTCGGGCCCAGGAAGCCGAACGCCTCGCCGGGCTCGATCTCAAAGTCGACGCCGTCGACCGCGACGAAGGCGCCGAAGCGCTTCGTAAGCGCGCGCGCCGCAACCATCGGACCGGACATGACGGCGACGTTACCGCTCGACCGTTTGCGCCTACCTGGGATTTGTTGCGTCGGCGTCCGCGTCGGGTCGCGCCCGGCGCGGCACGTATTCGTGTTCGAAACCGGTGAGGTTGTCGTCATTGTATCCGTGCATGCCCATGTCAGGAACGTCGAGCCCCGCGAGCTCGGTGTCGTGGTCGGAGCGGATGCCGCCCTTCATCACCATGTCGCTGATCTTGAAGAACGCGTATGCCACGCCGAACATCACCGTGCAGATCACGACCGCGCCGATCACCTGGGCGACGAGCTGACCGCCGCCGCCGTGGCCGTGCAGGATCCCCCACACGTTGGGTGTCTTCGTTCCACCGGTGGCCGCCGTGCCGTTCCAGTCGCCGCCGTACTGCCCGTTGGCGAAGATGCCGACCGCGAGCACGCCCCAGATGCCGTTGACGCCGTGCACCGCGACGGCGCCGACCGGATCGTCGACACCGTGGCGATCGATGAACAGCACCGCCTCGACGACGAAGATCGCGGCGATGCTGCCGATGATCGCGGCGGCACCCGGCGAGACGAACGCACACGGCGCGGTGATCGCGACGAGGCCCGCGAGCAGCCCGTTGCCGAACATCGCCGGGTCGGGCTTCCCGAGCCGTTTCATGACGTAGAGCATCGAGACGATCGTCCCGAACGCGGCCGCAATCGTGGTGTTGGCGATGATGAGCGCGAATCGCGTGTCGGTCGCGGCCAGTGTGGATGCGCCGTTGAAGCCGAACCAACCGAACAACAAGATGATGACGCCCATGAGGGCCATCGGGATGTTGTGGCCTGGAATCGCGTTCGGACGCCCGTCCTTGCGGTACTTGCCGATGCGCGGACCGAGAACGATCGCACCCGCGAGCGCGGCGACGCCGCCCATCGCGTGTACGACTCCGGAGCCGGCGAAGTCGACGTAGCCGTGCCCGAGGTTCGCGCTCGCGCCCAACTTGGCGAGCCAGCCGCCGCCCCACGTCCACGCACCGAACAGTGGGTAGTAGACGGCGCCGCAGAAGAGCCCCCACGCGACGAAGTTGTTCCACTTCCACCGCTCGGCCATCGCGCCTGTGGGAATCGTCGCGGTCGCGTCCATGAACGCGGCCATGTAGAAGAAGAACGCGAGCACCGCGACGCCCGAGGACTTGCCGGACATGAAGAGCGGGCCCCTCCACAGGATCGTCCAGTTTCCGCTTCCGACCAGACCGCTGCCGACGGCGGTGTCGTAGCCGAAGACGTGCGGCAACGCGTATCCCCCGAACATCAGCGGGTAACCGATCACGAAGAACGCGACGAAGGCGGTGCCGAAGATCGCCACGTTCATGCCCATGGTGTGGGCCGCGTTCTTCTTGCGGGTGAAGCCGGTCTCGACGAGGGCGAATCCACCCTGCATGAGCATCACGAGCGCACCGCCGATGCAGATCCACAGGAGGTTGGTGCTCACGGCGAGCCCACCAGCACCCCCCGTGAGGTCGGGTGGGAGGGGGTCGACGGCGTAGGCGGCCGACCCGGTGAGCGCCACGACGAGGATCAGGACGAGGACGGTCACCGGGACGGCGACGGCGGCGCGCCGGGGTCGCAGGAATCTCACGGGCCCTCCCAAGCCGGCGATGCTTCGGGCTCGCGCCCGAGATGACGGAACTCGCACGGATTCCTGGCGACTCTATGAGTGCCTTCTGAACTGATCCAACCGGAAATGTGAATGGCGGCGAACCGACTCCTGATGAGATTCTGACGCTGCACCTCGTCCGCACGGCGGGAAAGGTCTGTGGCATCCGCCTCGTTCGGGGAAGACATTCGGTGGGAGCGGGTTGAACAGGGTTACCGTCTTTTTGGAGTGCGCAGCGTGGTCGTGAGCCGTTCCCGAGTTCTCGCACGAGCGGCGGGTCCGCAGTGGTGAGCGGTACGTTCGCGGTTCCGTCGCGCCCGCAGCGCTCGGTCCGTTTCGACGGCTGGCCGATCGATACCGCGGTGGTCGCGGTCGCGGGCGTGCTCGCGATCCTCGCCATCGCCCTCGGCTGGCGCGGCTCCGACCTTCCGGCGCAGATCTTTCGCGCCGAGCTGTTCCGCCAGGACGGGTTCGTGCTCTGGAACAGCCAATGGTTCGGTGGCCACGCGCTCCTCGGCTACAGCGTGATCGCGCCCGCGATCAGCGCGCTGTTCGGTCCGCTCGTACTCGGCGCGCTCAGCGGTGTCGCGTCGGCGTTCATCTTCGAACGCATCCTCCGGTTCTCGTTCGGATCGGTCGCGTGGCTCGGAAGCCTCTGGTTCGCGCTGGGCACGGTCATCAATCTCATCGTCGGCCGCACCACCTACGCGTTCGGCGTCGCGTTCGCGCTCGGCGCGATCTACGCACTGCAACGACGGCGTACGGTCTTCGCCGTCGCCGCGGCCCTGTTGAGCTCACTCGCGAGCCCGCTCGCCGGATGCTTCCTCGCGATCGTCGCGGTCGCGTGGGCGATCGGGCAGCGAACGCAGCGGACCCAGGCACTCGTCATCGCCGGCGCGGCGCTCCTGCCGATCGCAACGCTGACGTTGCTGTTCCCGACCGCCGGTGCCGAACCGTACGAGCCCTGGGCGCTCGTCTGGGATCTGTGTCTGTGCGGCATCGTTGCGATCGCGTTGTGGCGCTACCCCGCGGCGCGCTGGGGCGCGGCGTGCTTCGCCGCCGTCGCGATCGGATCGTTCATCGTGCCGACCGCGCTCGGCGGCAACGTCAGCCGTCTCGGACAGTACGTGGCGGGTCCGCTCCTGGCATGCGCGCTGCTTCCCCGCCGACGCCTGGTACTGGCCGCGCTCGCCATCCCGCTGCTCATCTGGCAGTGGGTGCCGGCCGTCGACGGCATCGCATTCGCGCGTACCGATCCGTCGACGCGCCAGGCCTACTACCAGCCGTTGCTCGGCTACCTGGGCACGCAGTCGGCATTGCCCGGCCGGGTCGAGATCCCGTCCACGTTCCGCCACTGGGAGGCGGCGTACGCGGCGCCGCAGATCGCGCTGGCGCGCGGTTGGGAACGACAACTCGACATCGCATACAACCCGATCTTCTACAAGGCGCCGCTCACGCCGAACAGCTACCACAGCTGGCTGCACGCCAACGGCGTGAAGTTCGTCGCGCTCCCCGATGCGCAACTCGACGACTCGTCGCTCGGCGAACGGGCGCTGCTCACGAGTGGGCTTCCGTATCTCCACGAGGTGTGGCACGACGCGCACTGGCGCGTGTGGCGCGTCACCGACTTCGGTGGTCTCGTCGACGGGCCTGCAAGCCTGCAGTCGATGTCACCCGACCGGGTCGTCCTCGCCGTCACCGGCACCGACGACATCGTGTTGCGGGTGCGGGCCACGAGCCACTGGTCGGTCGAGCCCGAAGGCTGCGCGACTTCCACCGACGACGGGTGGACGCTCTTGCGCAACCTCGCGCCGGGAACCGTCACTCTGACACAGTCACTCGCCGGAACGCCCTGCCCCGGCTGATCGGGCTCGTATTCGCAGCTGATCAGTGACTGATCGGTGACGTGATCAGTGGGACGTGTAGTCGATCTCCGGCGCCCCCTTGACCGCGACGGCAAAGCAGAAGCAGTGGATCGCACCGCCGCCGGTCGGGCGCAGGCTGTGCACGGTGTCCGGCGGGATGTAGATGAAGTCGCCGGGCGCGACGTCGCGATCCTCGTCGGCAATCGTCATGACGCCCCGGCCCGACATCACGAAGTAGAACTCGTGCGTCGGATGCTCGTGGGGATACACGTAGCCGCCGTTGGCGACCTCGAACTCGTTGACCAGCTCGAGGTGTCCGCCTTCGGTCAGGGCCTTCATCTCCCGCGGATGGACGAGATACCAGACCGGCACCGTGCCGTTGTGCTCGACCTCGGCCTCGACATCCACGATCGATCGCACGTCCATTGCGGGCTCCTCGCTGCGCCTTCTCCGGATTCGGCAACGGTAGTCGCCGTCGGGAGATACGAGGGGCCGACATCCAGCGGCAATACTTCTCGCCGTGAATCGGACCCGGATCGCCGCAGGCGTCGCGCTGGTGGTCGCGCTCGCGGTTGCAGGTGGTGTCGCGATCGCGCGTCACGGGTCTTCGAACAGCCGATCGGCCGATCCCGTGGTGCGGATCGACCCGGCGGCGTCGTCCACCTCGACCTCGCGCACGACCGTCGCGCCGACGTCGACCGCGAGCACGTCGTCGACCACGACGACCGTCCCGCACAACCCCGCCGACGACTTCGTGCTCACCCAGATCAACACGATCAACGGCCGCATCTCGCCCAAGTCGGTCACCGCGAGCGACACGGGTCTCGTGTTCGCGCAGAACATGATGTACCAGCACACGATGACCGTGTACGACGCCGCCTCCGGGGCGCTCGTGAAGACGATTCCCGACGGCGTCGACCTCGCGCAGTTCGGGTTCACCGGGCATCCCGGCATCTCGCGGGGCGCGCCGGTCGAGGCCGCCGTCGACCACGCACACCGCTACATGTTCGCATCGAACTATTCGATGTACGGCGCGAACTTCGGCCCCGAGGGTTCCGACAACTGCGGCGGTCCGGGCGGCCTGAGCCCCAGTTACGTCTACCGCGTCAGCCTGAAGACCCTCGCGATCGACAAGGTCGGTCAGGTCGGCATGGTCCCGAAGTACGTCGCGGTCACGCCCGACGACAAGTACGTCCTCGTCAGCAACTGGTGCAGTTACGACCTCAGCGTGCTCGACTACAACACGCTGCACGAGGTGCAGCGCATCCACCTCGGCGCGTACCCGCGCGGCATCGCCGTCGACGGCGCCAAGCACGTTGCGTACGTGGCGATCATGGGCTCATACGACGTTGCCCGGATCGATCTCGGATCGTTCGCGCTGTCGTACTTCCGGGGTGTCGGCAACTCGCCTCGCCATCTCGTGCTCTCCAAGGACGGCAGTCGCCTCTTCGTGACATTGAACGGCGACAACCGCGTCGTCGCGGTCGACACGGGCAGCGGCCAGGTCGTCGCGCGCACGTCGACGGGCAACCAGCCGCGCAGCATGGCCATCTCCTCGGACGGGCAGGCGCTGTACGTCGTGAACTACTTGTCGAACACGGTGTCGGTGCTGAAGTCGTCCGATCTGAGTGTGGTGAACACGTTCCCGGTGTCCGACCATCCGATCGGTATCGCGTACGAGCCGGTGCACCACCGCGTGTGGGTCGCCTGTTACAGCGGTGCGATCCTCGTCTACAAGGCTTGAGCCGCCGCGAGGTACGCCTCGCCGCGCGGCGACAACCGGTAGCCGACCTCGAGGCTCAACGTGAGACCGAGGTTCTTCAGCTTCCGCACGTCGAGCTTGAACGGCTGAGTCTCGCGCCCGAACGTCGCGGCGAGATCGGCGGCGCGCACCGCGGGGCGCTCGGCGATCGTCCGCAGCACGGCGGCGGTCCACGCGCCGTGCGAGCTCGCCCGGTCGAGCCGCGCGAGGCGGCGCGCGATGTCGTCGACCTCCGCCGCGGTGAGCCTGACCGTCGAGGCGAGTAGGGCGCGGGGGTCCGGATCGTCCGCGGCGTGGATGCGGATGCGATACGTCGGCAGCTCGGGGCCGCCCCGCAGCTCACCGAGCAGGTCGGCGCGGTTCGCGAAACCGGCGCGGCGGGCGTCGGCGTTCGTGATGCGGTGCGGGTCGACGACGTCGATCGCGTCGACGACGATGCGACCCGCCGCCGTACGATACGTGTTTCCCGCCACTACCTGCGGGCGCTTCCACCGCCGGAACGTGAGCGTCACCTCACCGTTGACGATCGCGTCGCAGTAGCGGGCCTGTATGAGCACGCCCAATCCTTGCGCATCAGCCACCGCGCCGACTCCCGAGTGACAGACTCCGCGCGTGCAACACGAACATCGCCCGGGGGTCGTGCGCCGGGCGACCATCGTCGCGGCGGTGATCGCCGTCGGATTCGTGTCCACCGGGTCGGCGATGCCCGGCCCGACGGCGTCGGATCATCCGCCCACGGCGCCAACCGGTCTGACCGTCGACGACGACCCCGCACCGCTCGCGGTGACCGGCCCGCCGGCGTTCGGGTGGGTCGTCAACGACCCCGACCGCAACGAGAGTCAGCGCGGCTACGAGCTGGTCGTGACCGACGCGCCATCGAGCGGGCGGCACGCAGTGCTGTTCGACAGCGGACCGACGACGAGCGGTCAGCAGTCGTACGTGCATGCTCCCGGCCTGCGACTCGGAGCCGACCGGCGCTACTGGTGGACCGTGCGCACGCAGGACGCATCGGGCCAGTTCGGCCCCTCTTCGGCCGAGGCGCACTTCGACACGGGCCTGGCCGACTCCGATTGGCGCGCGTCGTGGATCCGGCGCGGCGGACCGCTCGCGTCGAACTCGGACGACTTCGCGTTGATCCGCAAGGAGACGACGCTCACCGCGAGCCCCGTCGTGCGCGCGCGGGTCTATGCGGCGGCCGGCCAGCAGTACGAGCTCGAGGTGAACGGCACACGCGCCGCGCACGGCCCATCGTTCTCGTACCCCGACGAGCAGTACTACGAGACGACCGACATCACCGCGCTGGTGCAAGCGGGCCGACCGAACGTCTTCGCGTTCGTCACACACTGGTCGACTTCCGGGCAGGGCCGGCCGCCCTCGCCCGAGGCATTCATCGCGCACATCAGTGTCGACCATGCGGACGGCACCCGGGAGGTGTTCGACTCCGACGCGTCGTGGCGCACGCATGCGAGTCCGTGGATCCCGTCGACTCCCCGGAACGAAGAGGGCGACTTCGTCGAACACGTCGACGAACGCCTCGATCCCACCGGCTGGGACCGAACGGGATTCGACGACCGCGGTTGGCTCGCGCCGACGGTGCTCGGCACACATCCATGGACTGTGTTCCGCCACCTCGTCGCGGCTCGCACCCACGTCGTCTACGAAACGGTGAAGCCGAAGTCGCTGAAGCGGCTGGCCGACGGGACGTATGTCGCCGACTTCGGCGCCGTCATCGCCGCGACTCCCGTCGTCGAGATCCACGCCGGCGCCGCGGGCCGGGCCGTCAAGCTCGTCTCAGGAGACCTGCTCGATCCCGACGGGCACGTCTCGACCACGCGGGGCCATCAGGACACCGACATGCACTGGGACTTCGACGAGCGCGCCGGCGCGCAGGAGTTCCGACCGTTCGGCTATCTGGGCTTTCGCTATCTGGAGGTCGTCGGCGCGGCCGAACCGTTGACCACCGTCGACGTCACGGTCGCGGCGCGCCACGCCAACGTTCCCGACGAGCACGCGGCCACCTTCCACACGTCGAACCCGGGCATCGACGCGGTATGGAATCTCGCCCGTCACACCGCGTTGTACGACACGCAGGAGCAGTTTCTCGACACACCCACGCGCGAAAAAGGTCCGTTCCTCGGCGATTCCTACGACGTCTCGCAAGCGACGATGGCCGCGTTCGGCGAGCGGTCGACAACGTCCCAGGCACTGCGCGACTTCGCCCGCTCGCAGGCACGCTATTGGCCCGACGGCCGCGTCAACGCGGTGTATCCGAACGGCGACGGCAAGCGCGACATCCCGGACTCCACCGAGGACTACGTGGGCTGGGTGTGGAAATACTGGATGGCGACCGGCGACCGCGAGCAGCTCGCGACGCTGTATCCGGTGGTACGCCACATCACCGACTATCTCCAACGGGCGGTCGATCACCAGACCGGCCTCGTCACGAAGCTGCCGGGCGGGGGCGGCGATTACCTCTACGGTCTCGTCGACTGGCCGCCCCAGATGCGTTACGGCTACGACATGAACACCGCGGCGCGCACGACCCTGAACGTGATGGCGGTCGAAGACTTCCGCCGCGCCGCGCTCATGGCCCAGGCGCTCGGCAAGCCGTCGGCCGAGAACGTCACGGAGTCACAGCGCGCGCGCTCACTGACACTCTCGATCGTCAAGGAGCTCGAACGACCCGACGGCCTGTTCGTCGACGGCCTGCGGAGCGACGGCACGCGTAGCACCCACGTGTCGCAGCAAGCGAACGCGTACGCGCTCTCCTTCGGGATCGTTCCCGCCGAACACGTCGCCACGGTCACCAAGAAGCTGGTCGACATGAAGTCGGCGATGGGGGTGGTGAACTACCGCGTTCTGCTCGACGCACTACACGACGGCGGTCGCGACGACGCGCTCGTCACCGATCTCACCGACCCGAACCGTCCCGGCTACGCGCAGATCCTGAAACAGGGAGCGACCTTCACCTGGGAGAGCTGGAACGCGCGCGCGGTCGGCGACAGTGAGTCGCACGGCTGGGGCTCGACCGTGCTCGCGGTGCTGCAGGACGACGTGCTCGGCGCGCGTGTGTCGGCGCCGGGGGGCGCGGAGGTCGAGATCGCCGTTCCCAAGAGCACGCTCACGAACGCGACGGGAATCGTGAGCACCCAGCGCGGACCCATCCCCATCGGCTGGACCCGCGACGGCGCGGGCCGCGAGCGGATCGACGTGACGATCCCGGTCAACGTCACGGCGACCGTGCACCTCGCCGGGACGAGCGTCGCCGCCGTGAGCGAGAGCCACCGCAGTCTGACCGACGATCCCGGGGTCTCCAAAGCGCGGTTCGCGAACGGCGAGGTCGCCATGACGGCCGGTTCCGGTCACTACGTCTTCGAGACGTCGCCCCCGACGGTGTGCTGCAGTACGCGCGCGCCGTCGCCCTTCAAGCACCACTCCAATGCCCCGATCATCGTCGCGGTCGCGATCGTGCTCGCGCTCGGTCTGTTCTTCGTCACCCTCGCCGTACGGCGCCGCCGTGCGGCCTAGCCGACTCGTCGCAGTCGCCGCGCTCGTCGCGCTCGTCGCGCTCGGTGCTTGCAGCAGCAGTGGTGGCCATACATCCGCGACCGCGGCCACGAGCGCCACGACCGCCGGCCCATCGACATCCAGACCCACATCCAAGCCCGCGCCCGCGTCGCTCATCGCGTGGTCGAAGTTGCAGAACCCGCTCTACGGCGAACCGGATCACGCGGTGAAAGACCCGGCCCTCGTCGCGGTCGGCGGTGAGTGGGTACTCCTGTTCTCGCGCGTCGACGCGAACCGCGCCTGGCGCATCGGCATCGCGCGCAGCCGAGATCTCGCCGCGTGGTCAGCAGCGACCACCCTCCCCCGCGATCCCGACACCGAAGGCGAAGCATCACCCGACGTCGTGCTCGCGCCCGGCGGCACGTACGTCGTCACCTACCAGTCGTTCGTCCACGACCGCGTCGGCGCGCAGGCGAAGCTCTACGCGCGGACGACGACCGACTTCCGCACCTTCTCGCCGCCCGTCCGCTTGCTGGCGAACGTGCTGAACCGACCGGCGGACCGCCTGATCGATCCCGCGCTCGTGTACTCCCCCGCGGGGCTACTGCTCGGGTTCAAAGTCGGGACGACCGATGCCGGTTCGACGCAGCACTTCGAGCTCGCCCGCTCGGCGACGGGCACGCTCGCCGGTCCGTGGACCCTTGTCGGCCGGCCCGACATCTCCGTCTACGGCGACACGATCGAGAACTACGAGTTCCTCACGATCGACCGTCAGGCCGCCCTACTCGCGACGAGCAACCAGCTCGATCGTCCGCAGATCTTCCGGCTGGCCGGCGACCCGACCGAGCCGGCGGGCTGGCTGCGGTGGTCGCGCGCTCGTGAGCTTTCCGTCCCCCAGGAGCCCTGGAACCCGGGCACCGGCCTCACGGGAGGGACGTTCGAGCACGCGAACTGCGCCTTCCTCGTCGGAGGCGGCGTCCGACGCGGCGGCTTCTCGTACCTCGTCTACGGCGATTCCGCCGACCTCTCGACCTTCCACGGCGCCGGTCACGCCCGGTTCGGCATCGCGCGCAGCACCGACCTCGTGCACTGGTCGGTACCGCCTGGTTGACGCGCGTCGGGCAAGATCTCGGTCATGCGCTTCAGCTACGCGGAGACATTCTGCGACCCGGCGTTCCTCGCGCCGCTCGCGCAGGCGACCGAAAACGCGGGCTACGACTCGTTCGTCGTGCCCGACAGCCTCATCTTCCCGGCCGAGTCCGACACGCTGTATCCCTATACCGCCGACGGTGATCGCGCCTTTCTCGAGGACAAGCCGATCATCGAACCGTTCACGCTCATCCCCTACCTCGCGGCACGCACGAACCGCATCCGGTTCACGACCTTCGTCCTGAAGCTCGCGGTGCGGCCGGTCGTCCTCGTGGCCAAGCAGGCGGCGAGCATCGCCGTGCTGTGTGACGATCGTCTGCGCCTCGGCGTCGGGATCAGTCCGTGGCCGGAAGACTTCGCGGCGATGGACGTTCCGTGGGAACGGCGTGGCCCCCGGATGGACGAGATGGTCGACGTGCTCCGTGGGCTCATGGCCGGCGACTGGTTCGAGTACCACGGCGACGTGCTGCAGCTGGAGCGGTGCAAGATCTGCCCCACACCGACGACCCCGGTCCCACTCCTGATCGGCGGTCACGCCGACGTCGCGCTCCGGCGCGCGGCCCGGGCCGGTGACGGCTGGATCCACGCCGGCGGCGACCCCGCCGAGCTCGGGAACATGGTCGAGCGGGTGAACAACCTGCGTGCCGAGTACGGTCGTGCCGACCAGCCGTTCGAGGTTCACGCGATCTCACTCGACGCGTTCTCCGTCGACGGAGTACACAAACTCGAAGACCTCGGCGTCACCGACGCCATCGTCGGCTTCCGCTACCCGTACACCCGCGAACCCGACACGCAACCGCTACAGGAGAAGATCGACTTGCTCAATCGCTTCGCCGACTCAGTGATGGCAAAGGTATGATCGCCGTGAATCCCGAACCGGTTCCGTGCACGGCGCCGAAGGGAACCGGCCGCGTTCTGTGCGGTAGGCCGTCCGTGCCGTCGACCGAGCCGCCGCGCTGCCCCCTCCACATCGAGCGCGACTTCGCGCCGCAGGGCGGGAAGAGCACCAATACCGCGACGAGCACGAGCCCCGACCCGTCGGCCGCGGGAGAGACCGCACAGGAGTGACGCACTCCGTCGAGCTGATCGCCGGGAGCGTAATTCTCGAGTTCGACAGCTGACTCGCGACTAGGAATCCGCGGGTGAGTCCCGAGTTCGTTCCCGCGCTCGAGCTGAACGCCGGCTTCTACCGCGACGTTGTCGCGCCGCTCATCGGCGATCGGAGGCATGCGGCCGCGCTCCTCGGGTACGGCTCGGAGCTCCTCGGCTTCGACACCGAACGTTCGACGGACCACGGCTGGGGTCCGCGACTCCAGGTGTTCGTGCCGGCGGCCGAGGTCACGCTCGTGCTCGCCGCGATCGACGGCGGGCTTCCCGCCGAGTACCGCGGCTGGCCGGTCGCGTTCGGCTGGGACGCGGTTCCGGCCACGCATCACGTCCAGGTCGTCCCACTCGACGCCTGGCTGCTCGCGCAGCTGGGTTGCGACCCGCTCGGCCGCATGTCGTTCGCCGACTGGTTGACGATCCCGCAGCAACGGCTGCTCGGTGTCGTACGCGGCGCCGTCTACCACGACCCGACCGGCGCGCTCACCGCTGTCCGCGAACGACTCCGCTACTTCCCGCCCGACCTCGCGCTCTGGATGCTGGCGTGCCAGTGGCGGCGCATCTGGCAGGTGGAGCCGTTGGTCGGACGCACCGCGGAGGTGGGCGACGAGGCCGGGTCGCGTCTCGTCGCGAGCCGCATCGTGCGCGACCTCATGAGGCTGCACTTCGTCCTCGCCCGCGTGTATTGGCCGTACGAGAAATGGTTCGGTTCCGCATACCGCGCGCTCCCGCACGCCCGTGAGGTGCTGCCCGCGCTCGAGGCCGCCCTCGACGCGCGCAATCATCCGGCTCGGGAGGACGCGCTCGTCGCCGCGTACGAATCGCTCGCGCGGCTGCACAACGAGACCGGTCTCACCGATCCGGTCGACCCGCGCGTGAGCTTCTTCTACGGCCGGCCGTTCCGGGTACCGAAAGGCGATCGGTTCGTCGACGCGTGTCTACGCCGCGTGCGCGACGACTCGTTGCGATCGAGGCCGCTGGTCGGATCCATCGACCAGATCGTCGATTCGATCGACGTCCTCGAGAACGTGCAGCTCACGCAAGCGATGCGCGCGCTCTACGACTTCCCGTCGTAGATGTCCTTGCCGAAACAGGTGAGTCCCGGCGCGCCCGCGAAACCCAGGTGGGAGAGCCCGAAGATGTTCTCCAGGCTGCACAACAACGCGTAGTGGTTGTACGGCGTCGGGTCGGTCGTTCCCGGCTTCACCTGCGCCGAGATCAACAGCGTTCCGATGCGACCACCACCCGCACCGCCCAGGCCGGGCTGGTCAGCGTTCGGCGCCGTCGGCGTGTTGCAGCACGCGTCCGTCGTCGTGATGGACGCCTCGTCGAGCGTGATCACGAGCATGCCGTCGGCCTTGTAGGCGGGCGAGGCGAGGATCTTCGGCACCTCCGCGCTGAGGAAGCGGTCGGCGGAGACGAGACCGCCGGGCTCCCCGTCGACACAAGGCGCGTCATGCCCGTCGTGGCACACGTTCGGCGTGATGAACGCGAAGTTGGGGGTCGTGGCGGTCGACTTCATGTCGGTCGCGAGCCGGTTGAAGTCGACGACGTTCTGTGCACACGTAGGCGAGTCGATGATCGAGTGGAAGTACACGAACGGATCATGACGCGTCGCGTACATGTCGCCCGGTTTTGGCGCGATCGTCTCGTCGTTCGAGCCGATCTTGGGATGGCGGCACGGCGTCGCCATGTCCTCCTGGTACGCGCGCCACGTCTTGCCCGCCGCGGTCAGCTGGTCGCCGATCGTCTTCACCGACTTCGGGTACACGCAACCCTTCCCCAACGCCTGGCCGTACTTCCCCGTCCCCGCGCCGGTCGGCGTGAACTCGATGTACTGGATGCAGTCGCTCTGGGTCGACGGGTTGGGCGACTGACCACTGATCTCCGCGACGTAGTTGTCGAGACTGGCGTGCCCGATCCCGTAGTACTGCGTGAGCAACTTGCCCTGCTTCAGGAGGATCGTGTTGAGATAGCGCGCCGGCGACTTCGTACCCCACGTCGTGTCGTAGTTCGAGTTCTCGAGGTTGATCACGAACACGTGTCCGATGGCGCGCGGCCCGCTCGCGACGGTCGACGTCGTCGGTGCGTTCGTCGGTGCCGGACTCGTCGTGGTCGAGGAGCTCCTTGCGGCCGGCTTCGACGACGACGAGCACGCCGCGATCGTGAGGGCACAGGAGAGGATGACGGCGAGTCTTCGCATCAAGAGAGCCTGACGCCCGGAGCCGAACCTCTGCAAGCGGCACGCGTCCGCAAACACCATGTCTCCCGACGTTCGCCCGCGCGCAGTGGTCACTGCCAGTGCTTCGTGGGTAGCGTCGGGCCCGATCGTCCGCTGCAATCCCGGAGGTTCCGCCATGGAGTACCGACGTCTCGGCCGCACCGCGCTGCGCGTGAGCCCCATCTGCCTCGGCACCATGAACTTCGGACCGCTGACAAGCGAGCCCGACTCCTTCGAGATCATGGATCGCGCGCTCGAGCACGGGATCAACTTCTTCGACACCGCGAACCGTTACGGCGGACCGAAGGGACCGGGCACGACCGAGGAGATCGTCGGACGGTGGTTCGCGCAGGGCGGTGGCCGGCGCGAGAAGGTCGTCCTCGCGACCAAGGTGTTCGGTCCGATGACCGAATGGCCGAACGACGGCGGGCTCTCTGCCCGTCACATCCGTGCCGCGTGCGACGAGAGCCTGCGCCGCTTGCAGACCGATCACGTCGACCTCTACCAGATGCACCACGTCGACCGCGCCGCACCGTGGGACGAGGTGTGGGAGGCAATGGAGACGCTCGTGCAGCAGGGCAAGGTCGTCTACGTCGGCAGCAGCAACTTCGCGGGTTGGCACATCGCGCAGGCCAACGAAGCCGCGCAGGCACGCCACTTCCTCGGGCTCGTCAGCGAGCAGAGCCTCTACAACCTCGCGTCGCGCACCGTCGAGCTCGAGGTGCTGCCCGCGTGCCGCGCGTACGGGCTCGGTGTGATCCCGTGGAGCCCACTCGCGGGCGGGATGCTCGGTGGTCAGGGAACGAACGGTGACACCGCCCGGCGCAAGAGCGTGCAGCCCCGCTACGAAGGCATGCGTCCGCAGCTCGAACGCTGGGAGAAGTTGTGCGCCGATCTCGGCGAGGAGCCGGCCGCCGTCGCGCTGGCGTGGCTCTTGCACCAAAAAGGCGTGACGTGTCCGATCATCGGGCCCCGCACGCTCGAACAACTCGAGGGGGCGTCGCTACATGCCCTCGAGCTCACGCTCGACGCTTCGACCCTCGCGACGCTCGACGAGATCTTCCCCGGCCCGGGTCGCGCGCCCGAGGCGTATGCCTGGTAGTTCGTGACCTGGTAGTTCGTGACCTGGTAGTTCGTGACCTGGTAGTAACGCCACAACGAACTTCGAACCAACGGAGAGATCGATGGACGTCTACGAAGCGCTGTACACGACGCGCGCGATGCGGCGCTGCACGACCGAGCCGATCCCGATCGACGTGCAGAAGCGCATCCTCGACGCGGCTGTGCGCGCGCCGAGTGGGGGCAACACGCAGAACTGGCGATTCATGTTGGTCGACGACGCCGGCGTGAAGGGAAAGCTCGGACCGATCTACCGCGACTGCATGACCCAACTGTGGGCGACGATCTACAAGGACCGCCTCGAAGCGGCCAACGCGGATCCCGACGATCCCGAGAACGCGTCGATGCTGCGTATCCAGCGCTCCGCGCAACATCTCGCCGATCATTTCGAGGAGTATCCGCTGCTCCTGTTCAGCTTCGTGCAGTTCGACCCGACCGGCGGCTCCATCTTCCCTGCGACGTGGTCGGCGATGCTCGCCGCGCGCGCCGAAGGCGTCGGGTCCTCGCTCACGAGCGTCTTCATGTTCCAACTCGACGCGGTGCTCGAGATCCTCGGCGTGCCCAAGGCCGACGGCTGGCTGTTCTCGTCGTGCGTGACCTTCGGTTATCCGACCGGGATATGGGGCGTCGCACCGCGCCGGCCCGTCGACCGGGTCTCGTTCCGCAACCGCTGGGGAACACCGCTCGGTTTCGAGATCGCCGAACCGCTGTGGCCTTGAGCGTCCGGAGTAGAGCCTCCGCGTCCGGGTAAGGAGGACCGAGGCGGTCCGATCTGGTCCTAGCCTTGCCGGTCCGGCAATCGATCAACGCGACGTGGGATCCGGCCACGAGAGCGCGCCCGGACGAGCGTGAGCCGCGAATTGCTGGAGATCGTCCAGCAACCTCACAGCCGACTCTCATCCCCGCCGAACAGAATCGCCTGCAGTCGCGCCGCCCCCGGGCGTGAGAACAGATGAACTCGAGGCAGCCACCGATGAGTGAATCGGACCACAACGACAGCACCGAGCCCGGCCGGCAGAACGATGCCAGGCACGTCGACCAGAATGTCACGGAGCCGACTCCCGTCGAATCGACCCAGCCCGCCGAGGCGGTCGCACCCACCGAGCCGGTCGCCGCGGTCGACGACCCCGCGCCCTGGCCGCAGTACACGTGGCCACCCGCCGCGCCGACCCCCACCGGGCAACACCCCACGGCACCGGGCCCCACTGCGCAGGTAGCCGGTGATCCGACGGCCGCCGATCCGGCGGCGGGCGAATCGACCGGCCGGATACCTCCGGCCGAACAGGGTTTCGCATCCTGGCCTCCCACCGCACCCAACGCCGGCGCGGGCCCGTACGCCGCCGGTCCCTACGCGCCCGGGCCGTACGCGAGCGATCCCAATGCCCCGGGTCCCGCGTGGGCACCGCCGCCCGCC
>JAODBI010000007.1 GCA_025463875.1 Actinomycetes bacterium | reverse complement strand
GTGAACGAAACGCGATCCCTTCCGTCCAGAGGAAGAGAACCCGACCGCCGTCGAGGATGACGCTCCAGTAGCGCCCGACACCGTCGGTGGACGGGTCGTTGTTCAGCCACTGCACGAACGCCTGGCTCGCGAGTGGATTGCACGTCGTGGCGTCGCAATCGTTGCGCCCCATGTCGTGATCGGACGCGATGTAGATCCACGGCGTCCGCCGCAACCTCGCCAACTGCTCTTCGAAGAGCATGTCGCTCCAGATCGCGTGATAGCCCGCGACGGACTGCTGGTACGCGTTGCTGTCCGGATAGCAGTAGTCGCCGAGGTGCACGAAGAAGTTCGGAGCGAGCCGCGCCGCGACTCCGACCGCCGTATCGGCGAACGGCGTCTGGGCCGCGTTGTTGCAGGAGCCGAAGCAGAAGCTGAACGCCGCCGGCAGCCGCGCGGGATCGAGTCGCAAGGGACGGGCGAGCTCGACCGCAGCGCCGGGATTCGCCCAGGGGAGCCGCTGCTCGCCCACCGCAAACGCGTCGAGGTGGATCTCGAACGTCGAACGGGTGTGCGTGAGGTTGTTGCCGAGCGCCACCACGTCTTTCACGGCGCCGGCGAGCTGCGGGTTGGAACCGCGGCCGACGAGGTGCTCCCGCTGTCCGTCGAACGACCAGAGCTCGACGGTCCCGTCCGCGAGTATGCCGAGCTGCAGTTGGGTCCACTTCCCCACCGGCAGGTCCTGCACCGACTTCGGAAGGCTGCCGAGCGAAACTCCGTGCCCGGTCGACCAGACGACTCGCTCCTGGTCTCCGGTCTTGGACGAGCGCACCCGCAGCAGATGCACGCGTGCGCCCGCGTTGTCCCATTGCACCGGCCGGACCGCGAGCCGGACCCAACAGGTCTCGAGGGATTGTTGGCGGTGATCCTTCGATGCCACTGCCGATTGGGTCGAGGTCCCGCGCATGATCAGACCCTTGCCGGATCCCAACGCCGCCGCCGACGAAACCGACAGCGTCGTTCCGCTCCGCGTCTTCGTCGTGAGCGCGATCTCACCGTCGTCTTCATGATCGAACCGCCGGGCGCGTACGGCGCCGACGGGAAGCACCTCGAAGCGCGACGGCGCGCTCCACTCCGTACCGGCGCTCGTGACGGCTCGTACGCGCCAGGTGTTCACTCCTTCGACGAAACCGGTGGCGCCGTCGCCGTACGCCAGTTCCGTTGCGCGTTCGGTCAGCCCACTGGCCACGATGACGCCGTTGAGCTCCACGTCGTAGCGAGCTGCGTGTCTCGCAGCCGACCAACGCAACGGCAGGCGCGTGGTGCTGCCCACCTCGACCAGGTCCGGGACGACGACGAGCACGACCGCGCTCGAACTGGATCCCGAACTCGAACAGCTCGCCAGAGCAGTGGCCGCGCCGACCATCGCAGCCCCCGCGAGAAGACTTCGTCGGGTGATCGGGACCGTATGCGCCCAGGAATCGTCAGCCGGTGTCTCAGCCACCGCGTGTCAGCTCGCCCGCATCATTCGTGACAACATTCGCGTGCATTCACTCAGAGTGCCAGCCGGATCGGATCGGGGGCGGTCGGCCCTTCGCAGTCGCCGCGCTCGACCTTCATGACCGACGCCGGTCGCGCGGGGTCCGGGCGTGCGAAGGTCGGTGGCTCCATTCAGTTCTTCGCATTTTCCGGGCAAATGAGTCCGCACCGTACTGCCACACTCAGTTCGCAGGAGCCATATGGAGATCTGTGAGAAAATCGGACTGCGTTTTCCCTGACCAATCACAATACGCGCCGGAGGGAGCGGGACTTCTGCAGCCGGACGCGCTCTCAATTGCCGTTCCCTCCCCCCACTCGTTATATGTGGTGATGAGCTGCCACCGTGCGCCCGAGGCATCCATACTCGCGATGTTCTTGCGCCACCGATCGCGGTTGCGGATCAGGAATTGCCCGGTCCGGTAGGCCGCCCCCGACTTCCAATATCCCGGCGAGATCGTGTACGACCCGTCGCCCAGTGTCGACGCGAAGTTCTGCCTCGATCTCGACGGCTCGTACTGATGCCAACCATCGATCGCGGACGCGCCGGGACATCTGGAGAAGCCGGGAAAGACTTTCAAATCCACGTAGACGGTTTCGCCGTATTGACTTTTCGCCAATTCACGCGCCTTCGTCCAGCGCGCCACGGTGTCACATCCCTTGGACTGCGTGAGGTCGTCGGCGTTGTACACGAAGACCGGCATCCCTCGCGAGCCGAGGGATGCGAGAGCCGACGGCGCACCGCCTCCGCCGTACCGCGATCGGAGATAGTGCAGGTCAGCCGCGATGTGGGAGGGCGTGGGATCGGAGATCCCTTCCGGTTCGTAATACGGAGCCCAGCGGAAGCCGCCCCCCCGAGCGGCTGAGATCAACGCGGGCCAATGCGTGTCGGTCGTAGTCCCCGGCCCGAACCAGGACGCAATTCCGATTGTGATGCCGCCGTATTCCATGTCGGCGATCTGGGCGCGCACGGTCGCGACATCGGTGCGATACAGCCCCCGCGCCGGCGAATAGTTCGTGAACGGACTCTGGCCTTGTTGGACCCATGCCTCGGGAAACCAGGGGTAGTAGAACGCGGCCCGAATGTGCGCGGGCAGCGCGGGTTGCACCGTCGTCGGCGGGGTCTGCGATGTCGTCGGCGCCGGTTGCGACGTCCTTGGTTCAGGTTGTGACGTGGTGGGCCCCGGCTGCGACGTGCTCTTCCGAGGATGCGACGTGGCCGAACAACCGAAAAGGCCTATCGACGCCAGGGTCACGACTGCGATCAGCCGAGCCGACTGCGGGACGGCCGACGCCCGCTTCGATCCGCCGCGGAAGTTGTGCGTCGACATCCGGGTGACGTTACCCACGGGGGCGGGCGCGAGTTGGCGCGACGAAGGCCAACGCGTGTTGTCGAGCCGCGGTGACCGCGCCCGCGTCGGCGAGAGGACGCGACTATGCCGCGTGAACCAAGTGTGAACTGTGCAGCGGCGCGAACGTCAGTTGCGCAGCTAGCCGGACTTGAAGATCGCGACTCCGGCGGCCCAATACATCGCGGTCCCGAAGCTTCCGGTGAAGGATTCGCTGCTCGCCGAGCCGAGGACCTTGTAGCCGGTCACGACGGTGGCGATGGTGCCGGTGCTCGTCTGTTGCGGTTGTGCGGTGTACCCCGGGGCCGTGACCGTGATCGCCTGCGCGTTGGCGTGACCAGCAACGAATCCGACCGCCAGCTCATTCGCCGCGGTCGCCGCCGCGGGTCCGGAGCTCGGAGTGTTGCTCGTATTGGCCGTGCCGGCAGAAACGTCAAGCGGGCTCGCCGCTGCGATCCCCGAGAATTCCTGCACGGACAATGCGATCGTCGCGGCCGACGCGACCTGCACCGTCACCGTGCTGACCGAGGCCGCGTTGGGTGAGTACCACATCTCACCGTCGGAGTTGTGACTTGCGACGCTGAACGCGCCGATCCTCGTCCACGTGTTTCCCGCCGAGTCGGTGACCGCCGTGATGTGGTTGGTCGTACCGGTGTAGACGCTCGCCGAGAGCACGAGCAGGTCACCGCCCGTCGTCGCGCTCGGGAAGGTGGCCGTAAGTGTGGTCGCGGCCGCGGTCTCCGAAGTCCCCGTCGTCCGGACCAGCTGCGGTGAGCCGGAGGCCACCGGGTTGACCGTCAGCGAGATCGGTGTCGTATGCGTCGCCGACGTACCCGTCCCGGTCACCGTGACCGTCACCGTCCCCGCCGGAGTCGAAGCCGACGTCGAGATCGTCAACGTCGAGCTCTGCCCCGACGTGATCGACGCCGGCACGAACGACGCCGACGCACCCGCCGGCAACCCCGACGCGCTCAACGCCACACTCTGTGCCGCACCACTCGTCACCGTCGTACTGATCGTGCTCGTCGCCGGCTGCCCGGCCGTCACCGTCACCGAGCTCGGCGCGGCAGCCATCGAGAAATCATTCGCGGCGACCGGGTTGACCGTGAGCGAGATCGGCGTCGTATGCGTCGCCGACGCACCCGTCCCCGTAACCGTGACCGTCACCGTGCCCGTAGGAGTCGACGCCGACGTCGAAATCGTCAACGTCGAACTCGCCCCCGACGTGATCGACGCCGGACTGAACGACGCGGACGCACCTGCCG
>JAODBI010000389.1 GCA_025463875.1 Actinomycetes bacterium | reverse complement strand
CGCCTCGAGGCGGTCCCGGATCCGTTCCTTCGACCCGACGAGAGAGATCTCGTCCGCGAACTGCGTCGGAACGAGCGGGATCGCCTCGTCGCGGCGGCCTGCGAAGAACAGATCCTGGATCTTGTGGGCCTCGGCTTCGAAACCCATCCGGCTCATCAACTCCATGTGGAAGTTGCGGTCGCGTGCACCCATCCGACCGATGTAGAACGCGAGCGCGGCCTTCGTCGGCATGAGGGCCTCTTCGATGTCGTCGACGATGCGGCAGCCCATCACGTTGACGCACACTTCGAAACCGGGCTTGGCCGCCGCGCCCGTCAGCGAATCGGTGTAGACGTCCTGGCGAAACGGCGAGTAGTAGAGCGGCAACCACCCGTCGGCGATCTCGGCCGCGAGCTCGATGTTCTTCGGACCCTCGGCTCCGAGCAGGATCGGGAGGTCGGGGCGCAAGGGATGCGTGATCGACCGCAGTGGTTTGCCGAGACCCCATGCACCCGGACCGTCGTAGGGCAGCTGGTAGTGCTCGCCGTGGAACTCGACGGGCTCTTCGCGACGCAGGATCCGCCGCACGATGTCGATGTACTCCCGTGTACGCGCGAGGGGTCTGCCGAAGGGCTGGCCGTACCAACCCTCGACCACCTGCGGGCCCGACACGCCGAGTCCGAGCGTGAAGCGACCGTTCGACAGGTGATCCATCGTGAGCGCGTGCATGGCGCACGAGGCGGGCGTACGCGCCGAGATCTGGACGATGCCGGTACACAAGCGGATGCGCGAGGTATGCGCGCCGATCCACGCCGCGGGAGTGAAGGCGTCGGATCCCCACGCCTCCGCCGTCCACACCGAGTCGTACTCGAGTCGCTCCGCTTCTTGCGCCAACGCGATCGAGAACGGGTTCGGTTGCGCACCCCAGTAACCGAGCTGAAGTCCGAGTTTCATGCGAATGGTCTATCGCGCCGGGCAGACTCGGGGCATGGACAAGAAATCCGAAGGCACCGTGCACAGGAAATCCGAAAGCGTCGGTCGAAGGCATTTCGAAGGGGTCATCGGGCGGGACTGGCGGACGTCCACTCCGTGGTGGCCGCCGGAGGAGCAACCGCCCGTCGGCGCGCCGAACGTGCTGATGCTCGTGCTCGACGACGTCGGCTTCGCGCAACTCGGCTGCTACGGGTCGGATATCTCGACGCCGACGTTCGATGGGCTCGCCGCCGACGGCATCCGGCTCGGCAACTTCCACACGACCGCGCTCTGCTCGCCGACGCGTTCGTGCCTCCTCACCGGCCGGAACCACCACCGCAACGGCATGGGCCGCGTCGCCGACCTCGCGGTCGGCTACCCGGGATACTGGGGCCGCATCCCGCGCGAGAACGGCTTCCTCTCCGAGATACTGCGCGCGCAGGGATACTCGACCTACGCCGTCGGCAAGTGGCACCTCACTCCCGACGAAGAGACGCACATGGCGGCGTCGCGCGTGTCCTGGCCGATCGCCCGCGGCTTCGACCGTTGGTACGGCTTCCACGGCGGTGAGACGCACCAGTTCGTGCCGTCGCTGTACCACGACAACCATTCGGTGCTCCCGCCCGCGCGGCCTGAGGACGGCTATCACCTGAGCGCGGATCTCGCCGACCGCGCCATCGAGTTCCTCGGCGACCTGCGCGCGGTCGACGCCGACCGTCCTTTCTTCTGTTACTTCGCGACCGGTGCGTGTCACTCGCCCCACCACGCCCCGCCGGAATGGATCGAGCGCTATCGCGGGCACTTCGACGCCGGTTGGGACGAATGGCGCGCCGCCACCTTCGCCCGCCAGATCGCGAGCGGCATCCTTCCTGCACACACGCAGCTCTCACCGCGACCGCACTGGGTGCCCGCGTGGGATTCGCTGAAGGCCGAGGACCGCGCCGTCGCGGCGCGGTTCATGGAGTGCTTCGCCGCGTACCTGTCGTACACCGACGCGCAGATCGGCCGGTTGCTCGCGTTCCTGGAACGGACCGGCGATCTCGAGAACACGATCGTCGTCGCGGTCTCCGACAACGGTGCGAGCGCGGAGGGCGGCCCCAAGGGCTCGATCAACGACGGCCGCCTCATGAACGGTGCACCGGCCGGACGGCGCGAGTTGCGGGCGCGCATCGACGAGATCGGCGGGCCGACGGCACACAACAACTATCCGTGGGGCTGGACCATGGCCGGCAACACGCCCTTCAAGCGTTGGAAGCGCGAAGTGCACGAGGGCGGCGTTGCCGATCCGTGCATCGTCTCGGTGCCGCGCATGACCGGAGCCGGCGAGGTCCGCCGTCACTTCGCCCATGCCGTCGACGTGCTCCCCACGATCCTGGAGCTCGTGGGCATCTCCGCGCCGAAAGCGATCGACGGCATCGCCCAGTCTCCCATCGACGGGACGAGCTTCGCGTCGGTCCTGCGGAGCGCCGACGCGCCCGAGACGCGCGAGACCCAGCACTTCGAGATGCTCGGATCGCGCGGCATCTACCACCGGGGTTGGAAGGCGGTGACATTCCATCCGCTCGGCGCGATGTACGACGACGGTCTCGACCCGGACGCGCCGTTCGACGACGACGTGTGGGAGCTCTACGACGTCACCGCGGATCCGTCGGAGACGAACGATCTCGCGGCGCGGGAGCCGGACCGGCTCGCGGCGATGATCGAGTTGTGGTGGGAAGAGGCGGGGCGCAACGACGTGCTGCCGCTCGACAACCGCCCGCTGTTCGCGATCCTGAACCCGCGCCCGACGACACGCCAGGACCGCAACCGCTACGAATACTTCGCCGGGGGCGCACCCGTGCCGGAGTCGGTTGCCGTGAACGTGCGCAACCGCTCGCACACCATCACTGCATCGATCGTGGTGCCAACCGACGTCGACCCCGAGGGCACCGTCCTCGCGATGGGATCGGTGCTCGGCGGTTTCACGCTGCAGATCGTCGGAGGCCGTCTCCGCTACGTGCACAACCTCTACGGTGCGAAGCGTGACATCGTCAACAGCGACG
>JAODBI010000340.1 GCA_025463875.1 Actinomycetes bacterium | reverse complement strand
CGAAGGCCGCCCGGACCACATCGAGCGCCGTCGCCATTGGCAGCTCCTCCTGCGCACGCGCGTCGCACGGGATCACCACGCCGCCGACCGCGATTCCGAGAATCGACACGATGACTCGGCACGCTCGCGTCCAGCGTTGGTTCTCACGAAGCGATCGGCCGACCGACGCCCTCGTGCGTGCGGTCACGCGAGTCTCCGGCAACGCGTCGCAGCACCGACCGCGCACTGCGAACGACACTCGACGTCACCGGCAATGCGCGCCGCCGAGCAACTCCGAAGCGCTCGCGCGCCGCTCGAATTTCTCCGGGCTGGATCGGGCCACGGAATGAAGCGTGTCGTTCGACGTCAACGAGGTATCGACTACGGCCGCCGCGACCGCGCCAGGTTTGTCGAGGCAACGTTGGCTTGGACGACGACTCGATTCAAATGATGGCGCGATACATTGCGAAAGTGGCCGTCCCACCCACGCCCATGCCGAGCCATTTCTCCGACGAACCTGGGCTGATCGGGCGGACCGACGAGCTCGACACCCTTGCGGCGCTGGTGGAGCACGCGCGTGCGGGGCGGAGCGGCGTGTTGATCGTGCGCGGCGAGCCCGGAATCGGAAAGACGGTTCTGCTCGACGACGTAGCCCGGCGAGCTCACGGATTTCTCATCGCGCGCACCGCTGGAGTCGAGTCGGAGATGGAGCTCGCATATGCCGCGTTGCAACAGCTGTGCCGTCCGTTCCGCGACCGTGTGCCCGACCTGCCGGCGCCGCAGCGCGACGCGCTCAACGCCGCTTTCGGTCTCAGTGCCGGCCCGCCGCGGGACCGATACCTCGTGGGATTGGCAGTGCTGCAACTCATGGCCGCGTTCGCGGACGAGCGCCCGGTGCTGTGCGTCATAGACGACGCACAATGGCTCGACCGCGTGTCAGTGCAGACCATTGCATTCGTCGCACGCCGCTTGCTGGCGGAACCGATCCTGTTTGTCGTTGCGGTTCGCGATTCAGCCGACAACGGCGACTGGGCCGGTCTGCCCGAGCTCAGGCTACGCGGACTCAACGACGCCGATGCGGCCGTTCTTTTCGATTCGGTGGTGACGGGTCCGACCGACCCCAGGCTGCGCGACCGCATTGTCGCGGAGTCGCGTGGGAATCCACTCGCGCTACTCGAGCTGCCACACGCCTGGACGACGGCGGAACTGGTCGAAGGCGTCGGGGCTTCGGGCGCAGGCCGGCTGACTGAGAATCTCGAAGACGGCTTCGCGCAGCGATTGCGATCGTTGCCGACGGACACACGGCGCTTGCTCACCCTGGCCGCCGCCGAACCGTTGGGGGACCCGACGTTGCTGTGGCGCGCCGCCGAGCAGCTCGGGCTCAGTTGGGACGCCGGGAGCGCGGCCGAGGCGGCCGGACTCATCGAGTTCGGTGCAAAGGTCTGCTTCCGACATCCGCTGGTCCGCGCCGCTGCGTATCGCGTCGCCTCATCGCGGGAGCGGCTCGATGCTCATGCGGCGCTCGCGTCCGTGACCGACCCGATCCTCGATCCCGACCGGCGGGCCTGGCACCGGGCGAACTCGACCGTCGCGCAAGACGAGGAGATCGCCGACGAGTTGGAGCACTCGGCCGCGCGGGCGAAGTCACGAGGAGGGCTGCTCGCGGCATCCGTGCTCCTCGAGCGGTCAGCGCTGCTGACACGCGACGCCGCCGAGCGAGCAGACCGGACATTGGCCGCCGCGCGGGCGAAGCGCGACGCCGGCGCGCTCGACGCGGCACTCCGACTTCTGCCGGCTGCGGAGGCCGAGCCGGTCTCCGATCTGCGCCGCGCATCTGCCGATCACCTGCGAGGTCAGATCGCGTTCGACCAGCGGCGCGGTGCCGACGCGGCCCGCCTACTGCTCAGCGCCGCCCGGCGCCTCGAACCGCTCGACCCGCGACTCGCGCGCGACACGTATCTCGAGGCTTTGACGGCGGCGATCTGGGAGGGCGGTGCCGGCGGCGACGCAAACATGGCCGCGGCCGCGGAGGCCGCCCGCGCTGCGTCACCTTCCGGAGAGGCGCCGCGGGCGGTCGACTTCATTCTCGACGCGCTCGCAGTTCGCCTCACCGACGGTTACGTCGCGGCGGCGCCGATGCTGACTCGCGCGCTTGCATCCGTCCGGTCGCTCGACGCCGGCGCGGATGAGCCTGATCGCGGGCTCTGGATGGCGGGGAATCGAGCAGCGGGGATCATCGCCAACGAAGTTTGGGACTACGACGCCGGACGGATGCTGGCCGAGCGTCAAGTGCGAGTGGCGCGGGAAGCCGGCGCACTCGTGCAGCTGCAGTTCGCGTTGAACTTTCTCGCCAATCGGTTGGTGCTGGAAGGTGAACTCGACGCCGCCGCCGCGCTCGTGGACGAAGACCGGCACCTTTCACACATGACCGGCGTCCCGCCAGTCGGCTACAGCACCCTGCTCTTGGAGGCGTTCCGGGGAGACGAAGCGCGAGCGTCCGGGCTGATCGCGACGACTGCCGACGCGGCGGCCGCGCAGGGCCAGAGCCGCATCGTCACGCTCGCAAACTACGCGGCCGCCGTGTTGCACAACGGCCTCGGTCATCATGCGCGCGCGCTCGAGTTCGCCGGCCGAGTGTTTCAACGCGACGTGCTCGGCTACCAAACACTCGCGGCGCCGGAGCTTGCCGAGGCGGCCTCGAGATCCGGCGAGAACGACCTGCTCGCTGAGATTCAAGCGTGGGTAACGGCTCGCGCTCGCGCCACGCCGACCGATTGGGCGCTGGGTATGCATGCGCGCGTCCAGGCGCTCGCAAGCGCGGGATCGGTTGCTGAATCGCGCTACCGCGACTCGATCGAACGATTGAGCAGGACGAGTCTGCACGTGGAGTTGGCGCGCACGCACCTGCTCTACGGTGAATGGTTGCGCCGCGAGGGCCGCCGCGGCGACGCTCGCGAGCAGTTGCGCATCGCATACGACACGCTCGCCAGGATGGGAGTGGCGGCGTTCGCCGAGCGGGCGCGCCGGGAGCTTCTCGCGACCGGCGAGAAGATCCGCAAACGCGCAGAACCGGCGGCGGGATCGCTCACTGCCCAAGAGATGCAGATAGCTCGATTGGTGCGCCAGGGCTTGTCGAACCCGGAGGTCGGCACGCGACTCTTTCTGAGCCCCAGAACCGTCGAGTGGCACCTACGCAACGTCTTCGGCAAGGTCGGAGTCTCATCTCGCCGACAGCTTCGAGACCTCGACGACGCGTACCTCGTGGACGCGCCGTCGTAGTCACCTCACGGTCGGTCACCACGACCACGTACCAGGGTGTTTCCCTGGGGTGGGAGACAGCCCGGGTCTCCATGCTGAGGTCCGATGACTCTCCATACCGAGCTCACGCCGTCCGAAGCCGCCGACCGCCTCGCGATTCGCGAGTGTTCGACGCCTATGCCCACTGCGCGGACCGTCGCGACGCCGAAGGACAGAAGTCGCTCTTCACCGTCGACACCGAGTTGGCCGTCTACATGGACGGCGAAGGCAGCGAGGCGACCTACGTCCTCCAAGGCCGAGAGGCGCTCACCCCCGTGTTCGACGATCTGAACCGGTACGAAGCAACGACACACTTCAACGGCCAGAGCACCGTCGCGCTCGTCGGGGACCTCGCAACTGGAGAGAGCTACACGATCGCGCACCACGTCTTCACCGAAGGGGGCCGGCGCAAGATCATGATCGCGGCGCTGCGATACCTCGACACGTTCACGAAGATCGACGGTCGGTGGTACTTCGCCGAACGCAGTCTCGTTGTCGACTGGAGTGAAACCCGATCTCTGCTCTCACCCGCGGAAAGGTGACGTTCCAGGGTGTTTCCCGGGGGCGAACGCCCGCCCGAACTCTCATGATTGGTCGCACCCATTGCACGAAGGAGAAGGACCGTGGCACCACCGACCGACAGTTCTGTCCTGCCTGATTATGCGCCCGTCCCCGCGAACACCGCCGCCGCACCCGTCATCGAGAAGTACACAGGAGTCCTGGCCGCGGCCGACGTGTTCACCGCGCACACGACGTTCTGGCTGATGGAATCGATCCGCCTCGACCTCGGCGTTGGTAGCCAGGTCCACCCCTGATGGACGCACCGATCGGAATCATCGGCGCCGGACGACTCGGCCAGGCGTTGGCCCGCACGGCGCAGCGCGCCGACCGCCCCGTCGTCATCGCGAACAGCCGCGGCCCGGAATCGCTGACGGCAGTGGTGGAGACGCTCGGCGCCGGGACCACGGCCGGGACGACTCGCGAGGCCGCCCGCTGTCCGATCGTGGCGCTCGCGGTTCCCTGGGCCGGCATCCACGACGCGCTGGCCGAACTGTCCTGGTCGGACCAGGTCGTCATCGATGCGACCAACGCCGTGCTGCTTCCCAGCCTCGAGCCCGTGCCGCTCGGTGGGCTCACGTCGAGTGAGATCGTGGCCCAGCTCGTTCCCGGCGCCCGTGTGGTGAAGGCGGCCAACACGTTGGCGGCCGACGTCTTGGCTGCGGATCCACGCGACGCCGGCGGCCGGCGCGTCCTGTTCGTCTCCGGCGACGACGCGGACGCAAACGGCGCGGTCGGAGAACTGTTCGACGCGGCCGGCTTCGTTCCGATCGACATCGGCGACCTCGCCTCCGGCGGCCGCATGCAACAGGCGGGAGGACCGCTGGCAGGACACAACCTCGTGCGCATGCCCGCACCTTGGGAATGACGGAACGCGAGCACCGCTCGATCGCCGGTGATGCGAGCCGCGCGGCATGGTTGAAGCGGGCGCGTGCGCACCTTCGCCAAGCGGATCCGGTTCTGGCCCGGATCATCGACCGCGATCCAGCCTTCGATCCGCGGGCATGGCTCGACGAGCTCCCGCCGATGGACGTCTACGGCGCCGCGCTGTTTCAGGTCACGGGCCAGCAGCTCTCGGTCGCCGCGACGCGCCGCACCATTGGGCGAATCGAGGCGTTGTTCGACGGGCATCTCCCGTCGCCGAGCGAGTTGCTGGCCGTCGAGCCCACCCAGCTCCGCACCGCCGGCCTGTCATGGCGGAAGATCGACACGCTGCGCGACCTCGCCGAGCGACTGTCGGATGGCCGGCTGAACGAGGAAGCGTTGGCGGTATTGCCCGACGACGACTTCATCTCCGCGCTCACCGCGATCTCCGGGATCGGTCCCTGGACGGCACAAGGCGTGCTTCTCGTCGCGTTGCGGCGCGAGGACGTGGTGCTACCGGGCGACCTCGCACTGCGCAAGGCCATCCGCAACGCGTACCAACTCGACCGGCTCCCCAGCGAACAACAGGTGCTCGCTATTGCCGAGCAGTGGCGGCCGTTCCGCAGCCTGGCGACGAGCTATCTCTTCGCGAGCGCGTTCGAAGGAGACACGACCGAAGCGTGACCCGGGAAACTCCCTGGGGCAAGGCAACCGCGCGGCGTCCATGCTCGTGAGGATGACGACGAGCAACGCCGTGAGAGATCCGCTCATCGACCACTTGCTGACGTCGGAGAATGCCGCCCTCGTTGTGATCGACTATCGGCCGACGCAATTGGCGGCAGTCACGTCGATGGACCGCGCGCTCCTTGTCGACAACGTCGTGTCGGTCGCGCGACTCGCGAAAGCGTTTGAGCTCCCGGTCGTGCTGTCGACCGTGAACGTTGCCAACGGCCAGGAGCCGACCCTTCCGGAGCTCAAAACGGCGCTCTCGGCCAGCGCCGAGATCGACCGAACGCAAATGAACGCCTGGGAGGACGCCGCGTTTCGAAATGCAGTCGAAGAGACCGGTCGCCAGAAGCTGATCATGACTGCACTCTGGACCGAGATCTGCCTCGCGTTCCCGTCCCTTGATGCGATGCGAGAGGGATTCGAGATCTATCCGGTCGTGGACGCGGTCGGCGGCACGTCGCCCGACGCGCACCGCGCCGGGCTCGAACGCATCGTCCAGGCCGGCGCCCAGCCAGTCAGTTGGGTGTCGTTGGCCGGCGAGCTGCAGCGCGACTGGGCCCGCGCCGACACCGTGGGGGATGTTGTCGACATTGTGGTCACGACCCGCCTGCTCGCGACAACCTGAGCTGCCCGAATCGACGCATGGCTGACGTCAACATCACCCCGAGCGAGGACGGGCCGTGCCTCGTGTCGGGCGCGGTGCGTCCGACTCAGAGCATCGGAACAAGCCGCGCCGTCGACCTATTGGACCGTCTTTGTCTTCCCGTTCCCACCGTCTTTGTCTTCCCGTTCCCACCGGCATTGCTCTTCCCGTTCCCACCGGCATTGCTCTTCCCGTTTCCGCCCGCGTTGCTCCCACCGTTAGGACTTGCAATCGTGCTGGTCGTCGGGGTCGAGGTCGACGTTGTGGTTTTGGGTGCCGTCAACGGAGTCGGTGCCGGCACCGGCGGCGAGCAGGTCTGGGTCGCGGACACTCCCGATAAGACGGCTCCGTGCTTCGCTCGGGCGGCGCAGCTGTTCGGGGCGCTGCCGGCGGCGGTCGACGGGACGGCACCGGGCCGAGTCGCAGGGCGCGAACCGGGCGCGGTCGTTGTCGGCGCACCGACGACCGCTGATCCGATCCCTTTCTCGGTGGAGCTCGGGCCGAGCGCGGCCGGACCGGCGGCGCGGTTAGGGGTCGGCGCGTTCGAGCCGGACGGATGCGAGTGTGCCGGGCGACCGATTCCGAGACGAGAGATGGCATCTTGCATCGGCGCCGGCAGAGCATGCGCGGTCGCGAGTCCGCCCGTGGCGCCGATCACGACGGCCGCCGCCGCGCCGATCTTCGCCTGCCACCGCCGGGTCCGGCGCGGCGCATTCGGACGCTTCGGCGCTGTTCCCATCAACTGCATGAGGTCGTCGCTCGGCGGAGGCGGCGCGGAGGTCCCTAGACCGCGAATGGCGAGGACTGCGGCCGCAAGCGCGGGATCGAGCTCCTGGCCAGAGCCCGCCAGGAGCGCGTCGGCCGCAGCCTCGTCGACGTCGGTCGGCTCGTTCATCTCATCACCGTGAACGTCGCCGGGACTCATTGCGGTACGGCTTCTCGATCTTGGAGTGTTCGTCGCAGCGCCGCGAGTCCTCTCCGCTGAAGAGCCTTCACTGCTTCGTAACTCTTATCGACGACGGCAGCGGTTTGTGCGACCGAAAGGTCTCCGACGACCCGGAGGAGTAGGACATCCCGCTGGTCGGGCGCCAGGCTCTCCAGAAGCGTACGCACCAGATCGCTTTCGATGTGGCGAAGTGCCTCGTCCTCGACGTCGCCACCGACGTCTGAGTGCTCGGCGCGCAACGTCTGCTGCACGGGCTGGCGTCGCCGGTGGCGGGCTTCGTCGATAGCCGCGTTGTGTGCGATACCAAACAGCCAGGAGCGGAAGCGGGAGGCATCGCCCTGCACGGTGTGCACGGTCCGGAAGGCTCGAAGGAAGACCTCGTTCGCGAGGTCGTCGGGGTCGCTGACGTTTCGCGCCCGGAGATAGCCCGCCACGGCGCCGGCGTGGGCCCGGTAGAGCTCGTCGAACCCGCGCGCGTCGCCCTCCCGAGCGCGCTGCAGCGCGAGGTCGAGTCGACACAGGATCTGGGTCACGGATTTGTATCGACTGAATCCGCGAATTGTTCAGTCAGGCGGTCCGACGCGGCAACTCGTACCCATTTGTACCGTCGCAGGAGCATTTCCGGGCGCAGGTAGTACCGCGATCGGGCCGAGCTTCGTAATACGGCTTATGCATCGATCCAGCGCGCCCGCCCGGTCGGACGCGGACGCCGGGTCGCAACGCGAGGCCGGCGGCCAGGGTGGGTTCACCATCGTGGAGCTCGTTATCTCGATGGCGTTGCTCGCGATCATCGCGGCACCCCTCGCGAACGTCTTCTGGTCCGGGCTCCGGACCGCGAGCGCCGCCGCGCACCGCACCGATGGCGCGTCGGTCGCGAGCCGCGAGATCGAGCGGATGCGCGCGGTTCCGTACGGCCAGGTCGGGTTCTACGTCGACGAGCCCGGGTATTCCTCGACGTTCGAGACGCTCTCGACCGTGACGCTCGGTTCCGTGTCGCCCTCGACCGGAAAACTTGTCCCCCAGATCGAGCCGACAACTCCCGACCCGAATGCGGCGACGGGATACGCGCCTGATCCCGATCCCGCGAACGCGTCATCGATCGTCCTCGGAGGGATCCACTACAGCGTCGTCCGCTCGATCGTGTGGATCAACGCCCAGGATGCGTCGTCCACCTTCGACAAGGCCTACAAGCGCCTGACCGTCGTCGTCACGTGGACGGACCAGGTCGGTGTGCACAACGTGCAGCAGGACTCGGTGCTCTATCCGGGCGGCCTCGGCGCGTACAGCGGCCCGATGGGGGGCGCAAGCACGACGACCACCACGGCGGCAACGTTCCCGCCGAGCTCCCCGGCCCTCCCCTCGATCACTCCGCTCGCGAGTCCTGCTGACGAGACGCAGGTCCCGCTCTCGTGGACGCAACCCGCGGGAGGTACGGCACCGACGTCGTACTCGATCGAGTACTCGACGAACCCGAGCTTTCCCGCAGGCAATTTTTCGGTTGTGGCGGGTCTCTCACCGTCGATTCTGAGCTACACGGTGACGAGCCTGACTCCGGACACGACCTACTACTTCGAGATCATC
>JAODBI010000329.1 GCA_025463875.1 Actinomycetes bacterium | reverse complement strand
TGCCAGGCGGACCGCGGCCGGCCTCGCCACGGTGCTCGACGTCGAATTCTCGTCGTTCACGGCGTCATCAGACTCTGGGGACTCGGGCTACTCGGGCCCCGCGACCCTCGCCGTTTCGCCGGAAGTTGTCCGGCTCGCGCGGGAGTGCGGTCATGCAATGACCGCGACCGATTCCGGCCGGGCCGCGCTGGCCCGGATGCAAGCGCCGTCGGTCACCGTCCCCGTCATGCTCTCGCGCGCCCGGGCGGCGGCGCTGCGCGCGTCAGTGGCGGAAGCTTCCACCCGCGCCGACCGCGGTTCCGGTCGGAGCATTGGCTGGTACGTCGGCTGGGCCGGAGAGCCGGTGGTCTCGTACCGCGATGCCGTCGGCGACGCCGTCGCGAAGTTGCTCGCGGATCGGCCCGACGTGCGCGTCGAGCTCGTCGGAGATCCCGACCGTGCTCCCGGCGCACTGCGCCGCAACCGGCGCGTTTCGATTGTTTCGGAGCACGAGCCCGCGCCCGACTCCGTCGCGGCGTGGGACCTTCACGTCTGGACGCCGTGCCTCGTCGGCCGCGAGATGGTCGACGACATCCGACCCCTGCTCGAGGCGAGCTCGGCCGCGGTTCCGAGTGTGCTCCCGCTCGCGGCCCGATCGAGCATGGACAGCTTCGCCGGAACCAAGCTCGTCGTCTCCAGCTTCGATGATCCCGAGGCTTGGGTCGCGGCGTTGAGCGGACTCCTCGACGATGCCGGTGCGCGTGCGGGCGCCGGTGCGGACGCTCGACGCTGGGCGAGCGCGGTGCACGGCTCGCCCGCCTGTCGGATGACCGTGAATCGCGTTCTCGGATGGGCGCGGTACGAGGTGCAACCATGAGCGCAGCCCTCACAGTGATCGTCCCGGTCTATCGCGGGATCTACGACTTGACGCGGTGCCTCGAGAGCGTCGTTGCGCACGCCGCGACGACGGAGATCGACTTCGAGCTCGTACTCATCGACGATGCGACGCCGGAGCCGGAGGTTCGTACCTACCTGCAAGGCTTCAGCATCCGAGGTCTGCCGTTCACGGTGACGTTGTTGACCAATCCGGAGAACCTCGGATTCGTCGGAACCGTCAATCGTGGTCTACGCCGGGCGACGGGCGACGTCGTGATCCTCAATGCCGACACGGCTGTGACGGCCGGCTGGCTCGATCGTCTCCACGCCGCGGCCTACGCCGGTCCGGACATCGCGACGGTCACCCCGGTGACCGGCAGTGGATCGATCTGCACGTTGCCCCAGAGCGTCATCGATGCCTTCGACCTCGCCGGGCCGAATCCTCTGATCGACGAGTGCGCCGAGTTCGTCAGCGCGACATCGCTGCGGCTCCTCCCCGAGGTGATCACCGGCGTCGGCTTTTGCATGTACGTCACGCGGCGCGCGTTCGACCTGTGCGGGCTGCTCGACGAGGAGACCTTCGGCAAGGGCTACGGCGAGGAGGTCGACTTCTGCCTGCGCGCGACGCGCGTCGGACTTCGCCACCTCGTGGACGATTCGACGTTCGTCTTCCACCGGGGCGGCGGGTCGTTCGGTGACCAACAGAGCGAAGGGCTCGCACGCGGTTCGCGGCTGCTCGACGAGCGTTATCCCTATTTCCGGCCGACCAACATGCGGGAGCGCGCGCAGGATCCGTCCCGCATCTCGTTCGCCGCGCTCGAGCTCGGTCTGTACGAGCGCGATCCGAGTCGGCCGCACATCCTGCACATCATGCACAGTGCGCCGGGCGACACGGGCGGAACGGAGAAGTTCCTCGACGCGCTGATGAGATCACTCCAGGCCGAGTTCGATTTCTCGGTCTTCTTTCCCGTGCCCTCGGGGTTCGCGCTCGAGACGCACTGGACGGGTCCGGATCGCGCGAAGCGGGTCGAGCGCTACTTCCTGCCCGGCGGCCCACGCCATGTCACGCGCATCGACGACGAGATGGCCGGCGCCGCGTTGCGCATGGCACTCGATCTCTTCCGCTTCGACGCGGTCCACATCCACAACCTGATCGGGCACTCGGTCGCACCGCTCGGCGTACTGGCCGATTTCGACGGACCCGTGCTCTGTTCGGTCCACGATCTCTTCCTGGCGTGCCCGAACTTCTCGCTGCTGTATCGCAAGGTCGAACCGTGCGGCATCCCGGACGATCTCACTACCTGCGACCGCTGCCTGGAAGTCGTCGCGGAGGCGCCGATGCCCGGGTCACCGATGATCAAGAATCTCTCGCGTTCGTATCTCAATGAGTTTCGGTCGACAGTCGCGGCGCGAGTCGACACTGTCGATCACTGGGTGTTCGCGTCTCAGAGCGTCGCCGACTACTTCATGCGCGTGTACGAGCCCGAGCCGAGCCGGATGGAGATCATCGAACACGGCTCCGTGATCCGCCTCGGTCGACGGGCGTCGGAGCCCGACCGCACGCTCATCTACGACGAGCCGTTGCGCGTCGCGTTCGTCGGTCTGGGTTGGGCGAAGAAGGGTCTCGATGCCGTGAACTCGCTCGCCGACGCATTTCGCGATTCGAGCATCGAGATCCATCACTTCGGTGACCTGAAGCAGGCGGCCTCCCCGGCGCTGCATACCCACGGTGCGTACGACAACGAATTCCTCCCCGAGTTGTTGCGACGCGCCGGCATCCAGATCGTCCTGTTGCCCGGGCCGTACGCGGAGACCTTCGGCATCGTGATGTCCGAGGCGTTGGCGACCGGACTGCCGGTGATCGGCGCGTACTACGGAGCGCTCGGCGAGCGGATCCGCGCGACCCGGGCCGGATGGACTATCGATCCCATGGATCATGACGGGATCCGTGCGCTGATCGAGCGTCTCGATCGCGCCCGTGACGAGGTGATGCGAACGACACGCCAGGTACTCGCGGTGAAGCTCGAGACCGTCGCCGACACGTCACCCCGGTACGCCGCGCTGTACCGCAACGGGACGGGGCCGACCGACGGCAATCGAGCACAAGAAGCGGGCACGGCTGGGATGGCCGCGACAGGAGCGGAGACACAATGACGACCATGGAGACACCGGAGAGCGAGACGGAACGGCTACGACGCCATCTCCGCGCGCTGAGTGCGGTGAACAACCAACTGCATTCGCAGCTCGAGTCGGGGTTGCGACGCTCCGTCGATGCCGGTGGTGACGGGCTACTTGCCGGCGGCGACGCGAGGGCGTCGATACTCGCGCTCCGCCGAGCCGACGCCGGGAGTCAGTGGATCGAGCAATTGCAGCTCCACGGCTCGGCCTCCGACCCCTTCCTCGTCCGCAACTCCAAGCGCGGGAACTTTCTCGTCGAGGGCCCGCTCCGCCGCGTGATCAGAGCCGGAATGCTGTTCGTCGCGCTCGAGAGCCTCATCGGTGCCGCACGCGAAGTCGGAGACGCCGAGCTTGACCGCTGGAACGAGGGACCGCCGGTCGAGGTGCTCGAAGCTCCCTCGGGTCCGGCCTTCATCATCGTGGCCGGTCGCCGTCTGACGCTGCGCGGGCTCCCGTTGCCGAATCCCGTGACGACCGACGAGATGTTGCGCTTTCCGGAAGGCGAGGAGCTCCGGATCGGCGCGGGACGCCCGAGCTCCGCGGGACGAAACGCAACGTTTGCGCGCGCGGGAAAACTCCTCCGCAGGGAGGGTCTGGCCGGGGGCGGTACCAAGCTGCTCAAACGCGGAACGAAGAAGATCGTTCGGAAGTTCCGCGGCGGCGCCGAGTGAAACCGCGACGGCCGCGCCTCGCGCCGCCGGCACATTCGCACTACTAGCCTGGATGGGTCGTGGGAGTCTTCGTCGTCGGGATGCATCGCTCGGGAACGTCGGCTATCGCCGCGGCCTTGGAGGCGCTCGGACTCGACGTCGGGGATCCCGACCGGTTGATGGACGCCGATGCCGCCAATCCCGCGGGTTACTACGAGCAGAAGGAGATCGGCGATCTCAACGACGAGCTGCTGTCGGTTCTCGGTGGCGCCTGGGATTGCCCGCCGAAGCTGAACGACGGTTGGGAGCTCGAACCGGCGATGGCGCAGTACTACCGGAGTGCGGCTTCGGTGATCGCCACGCGCCTCGACAAGAAGCGTTGGCTCGTCAAAGACCCGCGGATCACGTTGCTCCTGCCGCTCTGGCGGCGCGCAGTACTCGACCGGGGCGCGGCGGTGCTGATCGTGCGCGATCCCATGGAGGTCGCGTGGTCGCTCGCACTGCGCAACGCGATGCCGATCCTGAGCGGGCTCGCGCTGTGGGCGGAATACAACCGCGCGGCCCTGGCCGGGCTCAGCGGGCTACCCGTCTACGTCTGCAGCTACGACGAGCTCGTCGCCGATCCGCTCGCGACGATGACCTCGATCCGGACGAGTCTCGCAACGTGGAACGAACTCCCCGCCGACGCTGATGCGGGTGCGGATGTCGCGGCGGCCGCGGCGCGCGTGCGACCCGAGCTCCGTCGCAACACGTGGCCGCGCGACAACGTCGACGCCCTCGAGGTTCCGGTCGAGATCGAGCGCCTCGTGAAGTTCATGGCCGACCTCGGTGGCGCGCATGCGGTACTGGAACCGGGCCACCCGCCGGCATCGCCGTGGGAGCAAGCGCTCCTCACCGAACGCCGTTCCGCGGCGACGCGGTACCGGATCGCGAGCACGGAGGGCGCCGCCGCGCGGCAGCTCAGCGAATCGCTCGGCCACCAACTGCACGCCCGCAACCTCGAGTTCGACGCAATGGAACAGTTTGCCCGGGCGGAGACGGAGCGGGTCTTGGACCTCGGTCACGAGCTCGACGCAGCGCGGAACCGCATCCAAGCCATCGAGGCCGACCTCGCGGAAGTGCAAGCCGCGCGCCGGGCGGCGGAGAAGGCGGCGCGCGAATCGCGGCAGCGACTACAGCTGCTCGAGCGGAGCCGTCTCGTGCGTCTCTCGCGCGCACTGAAACGCGCGCGACGGTCTCTCTTCGGCAGTTCGTAGAAACGGATTCCTTCGCGCCATGGACGACCGCACACCCCCGCTTCCGCGATTCGTGATCGTCGGCGCGCAGAAGAGTGCCACGCGATGGCTGCGTACCAACCTGGGAGAGCATCCCGACATCTTCGTGCCACCCTCTGAGGTGCATTTCTGGAACGTCGCGGGGCGGGTGAAGAACGAGGGCCTCGAGTGGTATCGCGATCAGTTCGACGGCTGGAACGGCGAGCCGATCGTCGGCGAGGCGACACCCGGCTACATGATCTGGCGCCATCATCCGGAGTGGGTGGCGACGCGCATGAAGCGGGCCATGCCGGACCTGAAGTTGATCGCGCTGCTGCGGAATCCCATCGACCGCGCGTCGTCGGCGCTCGTGCATCACATTCGCCGCGGTCGGCTGCCACCCGACTCGCGTCTGGTCGACGTCGTGCGGGCGCGGAGACCGCCGGAGAAGGATCGGCTCTGCCTCGTCTCCGGCGGCTGGTACGCGGCCAGCCTCAGACCATTTCTCGACACGTACGGCGACAGCCTGCTCGTTCTCTGGCAGGACGACATCGGGCTGGACCCGACCTCCGTGTACGAGTCGGCGCTCGCCCACGTCGGCGCATCGCCGGATTTTCGCCCCGAGGGTCTGTCGAAGGTCATCTTCAGCAATCGCCAGGACTTCGGCTCCGCCTACGTGCTGACCTACGAGGACCGTCTCGAGCTCTGGGAGTATTTCCGCGACGACGTCGCCCGCCTGGAGAAGCTGCTCGGTGTCGACCTCTCGCGTTGGGAACCGCGTTGGGATGACCCTCCCGCCGAACCCGCCACGATTGCGCCCGAGCCGACGACTGCGGTCGCGGCCGAATCGGTTCTGGTCGCGGCCGAACCGGTTGTCGACGAAGCCGAGCCGCGTGTCGGTGCGGCCGACTCGCCAATGGACGAGGCCGAGGCGCGAACGAAATGGTGGTCGCGCCGGCGCACGCAAGCGTGAAGTGCGTATCTGTTCAAGGCGAGTGGTCGAGGCCGTGGCGCGTCAGAGCGTCGAGGAATTCTGCCGCGCGGTGTCCGAACGTGTGGTGCGCGAGCACGATGTCCATCCCGCGCCGGGCGCGAGCGCGCGCGGCGTCGGGATCCGAGAGCGCCTCGTCGACGAGCCTTCGAAGCTGAAGAGAGTCGGCGAAGGTCGGGACCGCGTTGCCGAAGAGGGTCGCGATCTCGGGCAGTTCGTCGGAGATCACCGGCGCACCGCAGGCCAATGCATCGAAGATCCGGTTCGAGACGAAACCCCAGTCGCGCATCGACGCCCAATGGTCGTTCAGGACCACGCCCGCCGACGAGTAGATACTCGCGAGCTCCGTGTTGTCGATGTAGTCGCTCACGATGAGCGCCGGATCGACGAGCCGGTCCCATCCGCTGCCGTAGATCGACGGCCGGATTCCGACCGCGATCGCGTCCGCGACCGCGGTTCGATACTGGTCGCGGCTCTTGGCGACGACCGTCACGTCGTGGCGATGCTCGGGATCGAGCGGTCGGGGCCGGAAGCGGGCCGGGTCGGTCGCCTGCAGAAACGATTCGACCGGCGTACGAGTCCGCGTCTGCAGTTCGGCGGCGAAGCGATCCGACGCGACGAGGACGAGATCGGCGGCGTCGAGCTCCTCGTCTTCGATCGCTTCGGGGTGGCTGATGATCCACACGACGTGACGTTGACCGCGCGTGCGTTGCACGCGGGCGAGTCCTCGGACGACGCAGTGCACGTCGCACGCGCGTCCCGCGGGATCGTCGGCGGCGTCGGCCGTCTGTAAGCGCACGGCATGGCCGCGATCGCGGAGCGCGCCCGCGAATGCCTCGGCAAGGTGCCAGTCGCCCCAGCGGGACGCGATCTTTCGATTCGGTGCCGCAACGGTGATCGCGATGCGCAGCGTTCCGTCGGCGCGTGGTTCGGCTTCGCGCATGAGTGCGGCCCCGGCGTCGTCGATCAGTCGGATCCATGCCGGCGCGCTTGCTGCCACGGGGTGGGTGAGGCGCGACTCTGTCGGCACTGCGCGATGGTCGAGCACGACGGCGTCGGGCACTACGAGCACGGTCCGCCCTCGCGCGCGCAACCGGCGACAGAGCTCGAACGCGGAGACGTCGAGATCGGCATAGTCGGGTAGCCCTCCGGCGTCCGCGTACGCGACTCGATCGACGATGAGGCACGCGGCCGACGCGCCCGAAACGCGCAGCGGCTCCGACGAGAGCCGCACGGCCTCGCCCGCCCCGCCCGACACGAGGATCGGGGCGGCGTGTTCGACCCCCGGGTGCACGCCGAGCTGTCGGACCCGCCCGTCGTGCGGCGTCGCGCGCGAACGCGGCCGAATCGGGTGCACAAGTTGCGCGGTGGCCGCCGCCGCATCCGGAGCCGTGTCGAGCGCGTGGGCGAGCCGACCAGGGACGTCGGCACCGAGCGGCTCGTTCGAAACGAGCCAGAAGCAGACGCGCTCACCGCGGGCGCCGCTCGCGGCTCGGGCCGCGGCGGCGGCGAGCGATTCGCCGGGCCGCACGTGAAGCACGGTCGTCGCGGACGCGGGCGCCGTTCGACCCGCGTCGCGCAGGACGGCAATGACCTCCACTACGTGGGGGAGCGTGAGCGCCGCCGGCGCGGAATCTCGGTCGGCCTCGCCGGCGAGCAGCACGATCGAGATCGTCGACGCGGTCTGGGGCGGCGGCGTCAGGTGTGCCGACGCTGTCGTCAGCGAGTCCAACGCGGCCGCCCCGCCCCTACGGGGACCCCGTGCCGCCCACGCCAAGCGGGTGCGGTCGCGGAGCCGGCGCGCCGCGCCGTCGGGCGCACTCACGCGCGCCTTCAGCGCGAGCAGTCGCGTCCGCCCCCGACGCGCGATCGACGCCGCGCCACTCGTCCGTAGCGTTTCGAGCAATCGCGCCCGAAGCCGTTCCACCCCATGCCGGTCTCGCATCAGCGGTCAGAGCAATTCCACGTCGCCGAGCGAGAGTTGCCACTCGTCGAGCGCCGGTGGCGCGTCGGCCGTCGTGTCGAGGGCGCGCCAGGTGAGGATCGGCCCTTGGCGCGGCAGCGGGAGAAAGCCGCCGACCGGAGTGGCGCGTCCGAGTCGCACGACGTAGTCGGCACCGGTCGTCCGCGCGACTGCACGCGCGAGGTGGCGAGCTGCGCCCGTGGCGCCGTCCGGCACCAGCATCTCGCACAGGGCGGCCTCTGCGGCTTTGCCCCGGCGCCGGACACGGAAGACGGCGACACCCTCGGCCGGATCGCGTCCCGCCGTCAGCGCGCGGTATCCCAACGGGGCGAAGCCGTAGCGCCACCGCAGGTACTCCCTGGTGCGCCGGGTGCGAAGCCCCTGCGGCGGCGCGAGCGCGGCCAACAGCGCGTCGATGCGCCCATCACCGAGTATCTCGATGGCCGGAGCACCGGCCGCGCCGGGGAGCGGCCATCGGTCGGCCGGGACTCGAGACGCCAACATGCGTGCGAGTCCGAGAGGCGACCGGACGCGTACCGACGTGGCCGGCCGACCGACCTGATGCCAGCCCATCTTCAGATATCCCGGGCGGCTCTTGTCGTTCGGCGTATTGAACACGAAGTTCACGCCCTCGTCCGTCATCTGCCGGACGGCGGCAAGGGTCAACAACCGGAAGATGCCGCGCCCCTGATACTCGGGATGGGTGGCCGTGTCGACCGCACGCACCGCACGCCGCACGGTTCGGTCGCGATCTTCGAACTCCCATCGCAAGAACGTGCGGAAGCCGACGATGCGTTCGCCGTCGAGCGCGACCCACGCCGGCGAACGCCCGAACGGATTGTCGAGATGCTTCCAGTCGAAGTACTCGGCCAGGCCCGCGGCGAGATCCCAGCCGAGGGAAGCCTCGAGGAGCCGCATCACCTCGGGCCGCTCGTCGTCGGCCGCCGGTCTGGAGACGATCGACGTCTCCGCGGTCACGGGCCGAGCCCCTCTCGATAGACGGCCTCGACGTCGCGAATGGCGCGGCCCACGTCGAGCGTGTCGCCGCGGGCGTGGGCCGCGACGGCCATTTCCCGCCGCCGCGCGGGATTGTCGACGACCGCGATCAGCGCAGCCGCCAGCCGGTCGGGTTCTCCGGCAGGTACGAGGACCGCCTCGCGACCGTCGGTGACGATCTCGGCGGTGCCACCGACGTCGGTCGCGACGACGGGGATGCCGAGCACCAACGCCTCCATGAGCGCGACGGGCAGCCCTTCGTGCCGCGACGCCAGACAGAAGACGTCGAACGCCGCCATCACGTCCACCGCGTCGGATCGGTACCCGAGGAACCGGAAGTGCTCGCCCAGGCCCAGCTTCGCGGCCTGTTCGTGGAGCGCCTGCTGCATCGGTCCCTGTCCGAGGGCGACGAACCGAACTCCGGTGGTTCGGTGGAGCACCTTGGCGGCCGCCGCCAGGAGGTCGGGGTAGCCCTTGGTCGCGCGGAGGTTGGCAACGGTGCCGATGAGCACTTCGTCGGACGCGATGCCCAGCGATCGCCGCATCTCGTCCCTGCCGGCGGCGGCGGACCGGACCGCGGCCACGTCGACGCCGTACTGGATGACGCGTGTCGTCGGCCGGAGCCGAGGGGGCATCGAGGCGCGAACGGCTTCCGACACCGCGAGATGGATCTCGTCGCCGCGCGCGGTTGCCGCGTCGGCGCGGCGGGTCGCGGGGGCGTGGCTGTCCCAGACGTTGTGCTCCGTGGTGACGAGCCGCGGCCGGTCACGGCGGGGGAGGCTGCGCAGGGCGAGCCGGGCGCCGATGGTGGTGATCGGCGAGTGGGAGTGGACGACATCGAACTGCTCGGCGCGACAGAGCCGGCGCAACGCGACGATCCACCGCGGGTCCCAGGACGCCCGGGCGCCCAGGCACGTCGCCGGTACGTCCGTCTCCGCCAGTGCGCCGAGCAAGGCCTGCTTGTGCGCGAGGAGGTACGCCACATGGGGCAGAACGACATTTCGGTCGCGGCGTCGGGCACTGTGTACGACGAGTGTTTCGGCTCCGCCGGCGCCGAGCCCCTTGATCAGCCACAACACGCGTGCGGGCGTATTCGTGATTCTTGTGGGTGCATGCTGGGCGTGCGTCACGGACAGTAGTATCGTGGATTCGGTACGGAGACCAAGTTCGTGGGGGGACCGGACGTCGTGGAAGTACGGCAAAACCTGGCCTTTCCGAACTGAGCGCGCGACCTGGAGGCGAAGTCCTGACTCTTGATGACGTCTTCCGCGCCATCCGGCGGCGGTGGCGGCTCGTGGCAGGTGTGTTTCTGCTCGCCTGCATCGGTGTCGGGATCTTCTTGTACTCCCGGCTGCACGACAAACCGCCGGTCCGCTATCGGGCGGTCGTCACCGTGCAGATCGCACCGGGGAGCGGCGCGCCCCAAAAGGCCAAGAGCGGCTCGAACCAGACGACCGTAACCGCGGCGCCCATCGTCCAGACCAACGTCGCCACCAAGCTTGCGCTGGCGACACCCACACGGGTGGCGGCGCTGAAGGCGGGAGGTGTCCCGGCGACGACCCGCACGGTCACCTGGAGCGCTCGACTCCTCCCGGACACCCACTTTGTCGCGCTCAGTGTCACGGCCCCCAACCGCACGCTTGCAAATCAGGTGGCGAGAGGCTGGGGCATCGCCTTTGCGCAGGCTCGCGTGAAGGCCTCTTCGGCATCGATCCTGAAACAGCGCGGCACCATCTATGCCGACATCGTCCGCTTCAGCAACGAGTTGCGATCCGTCGACCTGAGGTTGGCGAAGCTCATGCCGAGAATCTACGGCGGGATCCAACGGCTGGATCGCGACTTCGGTGCCGGCTCTCCGAACTCGCAGCCGAGCGCGACGAACGGCGCGCCCGCGAAGCCGCCGATCCCCGACAATGCCTCTCCTTTCATCTTGAAGCTCGCGTACGAGCGGCCCCGGCTCTTGGATCAGATCTCCACCCTCGCCGACAAGAGCGCAGAGCTCGCGCAGACGCAGGTCACACCGGACGCGTTCGCAACCGTTGTTGCGACGGCGCCCGCGGTTCCCTTGACCCAGTCCCGGTCGACGGCGTTGCCCGCCGCCGGCGGCCTGTTGGGCGGACTGGCGCTCGGAATCGGCCTGGCCGTCGCAGTCGATCGCCGTGATCGGCGCATCCGCGACCCGAAGGCGGCGGCCGCCGCCTTCCAGGCGCCGGTCCTGTCCCTGGTCCCCTCCTCGACCGACAGCGACTACGTCATTCTCTCCAACCCGCTCTCGAACGTCGCCGAGGCGTACCGCGGACTGGCGGCGACCTCGATCGCCACCGATCGGCTGCCGAAGGCGATCATGGTGAGCACCCCGCACGGCGACGCGCACGAGGAGGTGGCGGCGAACTACGCCGCGGCGCTGTCGCGCTTCGGCCTCAAGGTCGCGTTGATCGCGACGTCGCCCGATCAGGCGTGGTACGCGGACCGCTTCATCTCCCACGACCAGTCGGGCAACGGCGGTTCGACCGACGTCGCCACGACGAGTCACGGTTCCACGTTCCCCGAACTGCTCGCGGCCGCGCACGCCGGCACCCTCAACGGGCAGTTGCGCGACGGTTTGCCGACCGACGACCGGGCGCCGAATCTCGTCGTCGTTCCGCCGTCGGACGAGGCACCGGCGCAGTTGCCGGTCGACGGGTTGCCGCCGTTGCTCCTCGCGCTCGCCGATGCCGGCATCGACATCGTCGTCGTTTCGGGTCCCGCACTCCTCGAGGACGCCGACGCGACCATCGTCGCGTGGGCGACGCGATGCGTCTTGTGGGCGATCGTCGAGGGTGAGATCACGTCGACGGAGGCCCGGGCCGCGGCCGCCCGGCTCGAACTCGCCGGTGTCGTTCCCTTCGGCGTCGTGATGGTCGGCAATCGGCTGAACGGGATCTGATTCGGTGCGGGCGGCATCACGTCCGAGATGTGCGAGGTGCGGCGCCCCTGGCGCGAACCCATGAGCATCGACACCCCTGATCGCGATCAGCCGTTCGACCGCACCTCCGAGCCGTGGTCGGCAGGACCGGTAGAGATTCCCCGCACGGCCGGCGGATGGTGGACGCAGCGCCGGCCGGGGCCACCGCTCGTGGATCTCCCCGGACGCGCCACCGCCCCGGTCGAGCAGAATCGGTCGGGTCCGGGCGCGGGAACCGGGGGCGACGGGAGTGCAGGCGTGCCGCCGACCGGCACCGGCGACCCGTCGGGCCGGCCGGGCGGATCGCCGCCGACGCCCTCGGCGACGGCCGACGACGCACCGGGTAGCGGGGCGATCTGGCTCGCCGCGATCGGTGTCGTCCTACTCGTCCTGAGCGTCCACTTCTTCCCGTCGGCGAGGCTCTCGCGGGTGATCGTCCCGATCGTCGGGTTGTGTGCCGTGATCGGATTCGGTGCGCGCCTCCAGCGCAAGCATCCGGAAGAGCCGTGGCTGGGGCGCTGGCTCGTCCTGGCGGTGATCGCGAAGGAAATCGCGTCGGTCCTGCGCTACCGGACGCTCGTCAACTCGTACGGTGATGTCGGCGACGCGACCGTTTACGACAAGTACGGCCGTCGTTTCGTCAACGTCTGGCTCCACACACCCGGAGCCGTCGCTCCGCAACTCGACAACCTGCGCAAGAGCAACTTCCTGCGTTGGTTCACCGGCATCGTCTACTTCCTCTTCGGACAGGACATGATCGCCGGCTTCATCGTGTTCGCGTTGATCGCGTTCGTCGGGTCGTATCTCTGGTACCGCGCCGCGGTCGTCGCGTTGCCCTTCCTCAATCGCCGCCTGTTCTTCTTCTTCGTCTTCTTCGCGCCGAGCATCGCGTTCTGGCCGTCATCCATCGGCAAGGAAGCGCTGATGCAGTTCGGGATCGGGAGTGCCGCGCTGGGCACCGCGCACCTGCTCCGGGGCCGGATCGTGCGCGGCATCGCGGTGGCGGCTCCGGGCGCGTGGTTGCTGTGGGTCGTTCGGCCGCATCTCCTGGCGTTGGTCACGTTGGGAGCCGCCGGCGCGTTTCTCATCGGCAAGAGCCCGCGCCGCGCGAAGACCGATCCCGTGCAGAGCTCTCTCGTGAAGCCGCTCGGAGTGATCGTGGTCGGATTCCTGGCGCTGTTCGCGGTCAGTCAGGGCGCCAACTCGCTGGGGTTGCCCTCGCTCACGTTGGGTTCGGTCCAGGCGGAGCTCGACGCGACAACCGTCAGCACCGGTCAGGGGAACTCATCGTTCAACAACGGCGGCAACTCGTTGTCCCCGCTGCACCTTCCGCAGGGCGCGGTCACGGTGTTGCTCCGGCCGTTCCCCTGGGAGGTGAGCAGCGCGTTGCAGATCCTCGCCTCGCTCGAAGGTTTGGCGCTCGCGGGGTTCATCGTCTACCGGCGCAAGTCGATCGCCATCTCGCTCAGACGCATGCGCAGCGCGCCGTTCTTGTTCTACTGCTGGGCCGTGACGTTGCTCTACGCCATCACGTTCCAGGCCTTTGCCAACTTCGGTCTGCTCGTGCGCGAGCGGTCACTCGTACTCCCGGCGTTGTACGTACTGCTCTGTCTCGAACCGGGGCCGGGCGACGAACAACATTCCGAAGAGGTCGACACCGCGGCCGCGGTACGCACCGGTCGTGGCATCTACTAGGCAGGCGGTCGGTCGCGCGGTAAAGCATGCGGCCGTGACCGTCGATCGGGTCCGGGCGCCCGCGCCCGGCGTCGTCGTCCTCGTGTATCACCGGGTCGGCCGGCGTTCGAACTCGGAGGTCGACCTCGACGCGACGGTCTTCGCGGAGCAGATGGCGTTCCTGTCCGGCGAGGCCGACGTCGTCCGCCTCGGTGACGCGCTCGACGTGCTCGCACAACCGACCCAGCCCGGCCCGTCGTCGACCGGGCCGGTCGTGGTCGTGACGTTCGACGACGGCACGGACGACTTCGTCGACATCGCCGTTCCGATCCTCGATCGATACCGCGTCCCCGTGACGATGTACCTCGCGACCGCGTTCGTCGACGACGGCGTCCCGTTTCCCGACGGCGGGCGCCCGGCTTCGTGGTCCGGCCTCTCCGAGGCGATCGCGACGGGTGTCGTCGACATCGGTTCGCACACGCACCGCCACCGCCTGCTCGATCGTCTGCCCCCGGCGGAGATCGCGGACGAGCTCGACCGATCCAGGGCGCTTATCGAAGATCGGCTCGACCGCCCCGCCGTCGACTTCGCGTATCCGAAGGCGGTGTTCGGATCGCCGGAGGCCGCCGACGCGGTGCGCAGCCGGTTTCGTTCGGCGGCCGTCGCCGGCACACGCGCGAACCCGTACGGTCGCACCGACCCGTACCGGCTGGCGCGCTCGCCGATCCAGGTCGGAGACGCGATGAACTTCTTCCGGCGTAAAGCGGGCGGCGGCATGCGGTTCGAGGACGCCCTGCGCCGCGCCGCGAACCGCGTGCGCTACGCGGGACTCCGTTCGTGAGCGGTGCGCGCCCGCTGCTCGCGCACGTGACGACGAGCGATATCAGCCTGGAGCTCCTGTTGGGGACGCAGCTCGAGGCGTTCGGTCGCGCCGGCTTCGACGTCGTGGGGATCTCCGCCCCCGGACCGTACGCGAGCGCGCTCGCGCAACGGGGAGTGCGTCATGTTCCGCTCGCGCAGGCCACGCGTTCCATGGCTCCGACGCGCGATCTCGCCGTGCTCGCCGAGCTGGCGCGGGTCCTGCGGCGGCTGCGTCCGACGATCGTCCACACGCACAACCCGAAACCCGGCATCTACGGCCGGATCGCGGCGCGCGCGACGCGCGTCCCCGTCGTCGTGAACACCGTGCACGGCCTCTACGCACAGCCGGAGGACCGGCTGCGCAAGCGCGCGCTCGTCTACGGCGCGGAGCGCATCGCGGCGGCGTGCTCGCACGCAGAGCTGGTCCAGAACCCCGAAGACCTCGAGACGCTCGCCCGGCTCCGGGTGCCGTCGGCCAAGCTGACACTGCTCGGCAACGGGATCGATCTGACCCGTTTCGATCCGTCGACGGCATCGACAGCCGAAGTCGATGCCGCGCGCCGTGAGCTCGGAGCGACCGGTCCGGGCGACCTGGTCGTCGGACTCGTCGGCCGCCTCGTACGGGAGAAGGGCTATCCCGAGGTGTTCGAGGCGGCCCGGCGCCTGCGCGGCCGGCTGCCGCACGTGCGGTTCGCGGTCATCGGCGGTTCCGACGACGAGAAGGCCGATTCGCTCTCCGCGACCGATCTCGCCAACGCGGCGGCGTGCGGCGTGCGGATGATGGGCTCTCGGAGCGACGTCGACGTGCTCTATCGGGGCATGGACCTGTTCCTGCTGGCGTCGCATCGCGAGGGATTTCCGCGGGCCGCGATGGAGGCGGCGGCCATGGGTCTTCCGGCGATCGTCACCGACATCCGCGGCTGCCGCCAGGTCGTCGACCAGAACGTGACAGGCCTGCGCGTTCCCGCACGCGATGCAGGCGCGCTCGAAGCCGCCGTAGAGGAGCTTGCGCAGGATCCCGACCGGCGAGCGGCCATGGGCTCCGCCGCCCGCGTCAAGGCTCGCAAGGAGTTCGACGTGCGGCGGTGCATCGACATCACGCTCGACACCTACCGCCGACTCCTTGCCCGGCACGCGCCCGCAAGTCTGCCCGCGGTTTCCTGAACGACCGCCGAGCGGTTGCCGAAGCGCTCGTCCGAGGATCGCTCGGGAACGCCGAACGGTTAGCCGAATCGGAGCATGCGGCTGTTGGCCGCCGACAGCTCGGTCTCGACCGACGCGTCGATCTCCACGCCACGTGCGTGCAATGCGGCGATGCGATCCGCGACCCGCTCGACGTGCTCGTTGCGGAGGTCGGGGAACATCGGAAGTGAGAGCACACTCCCCGAAAGGTCGTCGGTCGTCGGCAGTGGCTCGGGCGCCAGGTGGCGGTACGCGAACTGCCGGTGCACGGGCGGGTCGAAGTACTTGCGGGTGTCGATGCCCTCGGCTTTCAACGCGTGGGCGAGTAGATCGCGGGAGAGCCCGAAGCGATCGCCGTCGACGGTGATCGTGAAGTCCTTGAACGTGCTCACGTCGCCCGCGGGAACATCTTGGAACCCGATGCCCGGGATCTCTTCGAGATAGGTGCGATAGAGCGCGGCGAGGTAGCGGCGGCGCTCGAGCGAGCCCGCGAACTTGCGGAGTGATTCGAGGGCCATCGCGGCGTGGAACTCCGACATCCGGGCGTTGAGACCCACGAACTGGGTGTCGTAGTTGCCCGGGTTCCCATAGTCGCGACCGATCCGTATGCGGTCGGCCAGGGCGTCGTCGTTGGTTGCGACCAGACCGCCTTCACCGGCGACGAGGACCTTCGTCGG
>JAODBI010000267.1 GCA_025463875.1 Actinomycetes bacterium | reverse complement strand
TCATGCAGAACCTGAAGGTCGCCGCGCGGCTGCGCGGCGGCACCGCGGCCGAGATCGACGCGCGCCTCACCGATGTGCTCGAGCTGTTCCCCGAGCTCGCGGACCGGCCGAAACAGCTCGCGAAGAGCCTGTCGGGCGGCCAGCAACAGATGCTTGCCCTGGCGCGCGTGCTGATGCAGGAGCCCGAGATCCTGCTCATCGACGAGCTGTCGCTCGGTCTCGCACCCGTCGTCGTCCAGCGACTCCTGGAGCTGGTCGATCGGTTACGCGCCCGCGGGCAGACGATGATGATCGTCGAGCAGTCTCTCAACGTCGCGCTCGCGATCTCCGACCGCGCCATCTTCCTCGAGAAGGGTACGGTCAAGTTCGAGGGCGACGCACAGGAGCTGCTCGAACGGGACGACCTCGCCCGGGCCGTGTTCTTCGGGACCGAGGGCGGCTGATGCTCGCGTCGTTGTTCCAACCGCAGATCACGACGTCGAACCTGTTGTTCATCGGCTTCGTTCAGGGTCTGATCGTGTCGGTCCTCGCGATGGCGATCGTCCTCATCTACCGCTCGACGCGCATCATCAACTTCGCGGTCGCCGACCTCGGCCTGCCCGCGGCCGCACTCCTCGCGGTCATGGTCGTGCGGTCGCACTTCCCGTACTGGCTCGCGCTGGTGCTCGCGTTGCTCACCACGACGGTCGCCGGCGCGCTGGTCGAGATGGTCGTCATTCGCCGCCTGGCCAAAGCGCCGCGCGTGATCGTGCTCGTCGCGACCATCGGCGTCGCCGAGTTGGTGCAGGCGATCGTGCGCCAGCTGCCCGACTACCGCACCGGCAAGTTCCAGACGGTCTTCCCCACCCCGATGAGCTCGAAGTGGACGATCTCATCGCTCTTCCGCGTGCACATCGGCGGCTTCAACTTGCAGGTCACGCACGTCGTCATCACCGGTCCGCAGATCCTGGCGTTGATCGTCGTGCCGATCGTGACGATCGCGCTGTGGTGGCTCCTCGGCCACACGGTGTTCGGCGAGGCGGTGCGCGCGTCGGCCACGAACCCCGACCTTGCCCGGATGACCGGCATCAGCCCCAAGCTCATGTCGACGGCGATCTGGACGATCGGCGGCCTGCTTTCGGGTATCACGCTCGTGCTCTATGCGACGCAGGGTGGCACGACCGATCTCGTGCAGGTCGGCCCGGAGACGCTGCTCCTGGCGCTGACGGCGGCCCTGATCGGCGGCATGACGTCGTTCCCGCGCACCGTCGCCGGAGCGATCGGCGTCGGCGTGCTCTATCAGGTCCTGCTCTACAACTTCCCCAATACGCCGGGCCTGGTCGAATTCGTGTTGTTCCTCGTCGTGCTGATACTCGTCGCGCGCATCAGCCGCGCCGACGCGTCGGGCACCGACAGCTTCTCGTTCGCGCCGCGTGTTCCTCCCGTGCCCGAGCGCCTCCGCGAAGTGTGGTGGGTGCGGCGCATGCCGAACCTCGTCGCGTGGATGGCGCTCCTCGTCGCGATCGCCGTGCCGTTCGTGATCACCCAATCAGCCCACCAACAGGCGTACGCGTTGATCCTGGCGACTGCGATCATCGCGGTCTCGGTGACCGTGCTGACCGGCTGGGCCGGGCAGCTGTCGCTCGGCCAGGCCGCGTTCGCCGGGCTCGGCGCGCTCAGCGCCGGCGCGCTCATCCGCGGCGTCACGCTCAACATCGGCTGGCGATCGAACCGGCTCGCGAAGGGCGCCGTGCGTCCGTATCCGATGGCCGTGGGATTCGCGCTGGTGGCACTCGCCGCCATCGCGATCGGCGTCGTTCTCGCCCGGCACCGCAGCACGCGGGTCCGCGCCCTCGCCGGGGCCGGCGCCACGCTGTGCATCCTCGCCGGCGCGGTGGTCTTCCCGGCGGCGATCGACCGGACGGACACCGTGCACCGCGTGCCGTTCGTGCTCGCGGTGGTGTTCGGCGCGGCCATCAGCAGCATCGTCGCCGCAGCCGTCGGCGTCGGTGCGCTGCGCGTCCGTGGCCTGTTGCTCGCGATCAGCACCATGGCCTTCGCGATCGCCGCCGAGGTGTACATCTTCCCCCGCCCGATCCTCGTCGGCCTGGAGGGCTCGACCAACGGCGAGGTCAATCGGGGAAAGCTGGGCCCCGTCGACCTGACGTTGCACAACCGGGCGTACTACTTCTTCGCGCTCGGAACGCTCGTCATCGTGCTCCTCCTCGTCGGGCATCTGCGTCGCACCGGCATCGGCCGCGCGATCGTCGGCGTCCGCGAGAACGAATTAGGCGCGGCGGCATTCACGGTGTCGCCGACGCGCACGAAGCTCACAGCATTCGCGGTCGCCGGATTCCTCGCCGGTCTCGGCGGCGCAGTTCTCGGGGGCACGGTCCAGACGTTCGGCTACAACAACGCGTTCTTCCGCGTGCAGGACTCGCTCCCGATCGTCGCCATCGCCGTCATCGGCGGCCTCGGCAGCCTCGCGGGCGCGGTCATGGGCGCGGTGTGGGTCGTCGGTCTCCCCCTGTTCTGGCCGAAGAACCAGACCGTCCCGCTGCTCACGTCGAGCCTCGGACTGCTCATCGTGTTGCTGTACATCCCCGGCGGATTCACGCAGCTGGGCTACGCGCTGCGCGGCACGATCCTGCGCTGGGTCGAGAAGCGCCTTCCGGACCGGCCCGTCAAGTCCGTCACGGCACCGCCCGTGTCGCTGTCCGTGCGCGCGGTCAGTGCGCTGCCCACGAACGACGACGGCAGCGCCCTTCGCACCCTCGCGCTCAGCGTCGACTTCGGCGGCCTCGTCGCGGTCGACGCCGTCAATTTCCACGCGATGCCGGGCGAGGTGATCGGCCTCATCGGAACGAACGGCGCCGGGAAATCGACACTTTTGAACGCGATCGGCGGCTACGTGCCGAGCCGTGGAGACGTCGAGCTCCTCGGCTCTGACGTGTCCCGGCAGCCTGCCCATATGCGCGCCCGGGCCGGCCTGGGGCGCACGTTCCAGGCCGCGACCCTCTTCCCCGAGCTGACGGTGCGCGAGACGGTGCAGCTCGCGCTCGAGGCGCGCGGCCGAACGTCGTTCTGGGGCTCGTTGCTGTTCGCGCCACCGTCGATCGCCAAGGAACGCTCGAAGCGCGCCGAGGCCGCAGAGCTCATCGACTTCCTCGGCCTCGGCCGGTACGCCGACCGGTTCATCGCCGAGCTCTCCACGGGCACGCGCCGTATCGTCGAGCTGACGTCGATGCTCGCGGTGCGACCCCGCGTCGTGTGTCTCGACGAGCCGACCGCGGGCGTCGCGCAGCGCGAGGCCGAGGCGTTCGGGCCGCTCATCAAGCGGATCCAGCGCGAGCTCGACGCGACGTTCGTCGTCGTCGAACACGACCTCCCGCTCATCATGTCGATCAGCGACCGCATCTATTGCCTCGAGGCCGGTGCAATCATCGCGCACGGCGAACCCGAGACCGTCCGCTCCGACCCGCTGGTCGTGGCGTCGTACCTCGGCACCGACGACCGCGCGATCCAGCGTTCCAACGCCGACGCGAACCCCGCCGTCGTGTAGGTCCTGCTCCCGCATTTTGGGAACGGGTCAGGCGCCGGAGACGTTCTGGACGGGGGTCACGTGCTTCCAGTCGCCGGCGTCCCCGACGGTCGGGTCGTACGCGACGAGGCCGTAGGTGTCGTCGGCGTCGTACTTACCCTGGTGGACGGACGCGTAGATCGTCGACGTGTCGTCGATGGCGCCGAAGTCGTTCACCGTGCGAACCCAGTTGGTGTCGTTCAGAAACGGGCCGACGCGTTTCGCGATCGTCGCGAAGAACGTCGTGGAGGCGCAGGCGTCCTCGACCTCGCTGTAGATGTTGTTCTGCTTGCCGTTCGGGAGCTTGATCACGACGTTCGGCGACGGCACCTTCACGCCGGTCGCCTTCTCCCAGATGTCACGGCAGAAGGCGAAGTGCGGGGTCTTCGTGTGCTCGATCCCGGTCTGGCCCTCGGCGGTGATGATCCCGTCGTACGGGTTCGGCGAAACGTGCGCCTTCTGTTCGTCGCGCGCGCCGTCGAGCACGCTCGTCGTGTCGGAGATCAGCAACATCTGCGGGATCGCGCCCTTGATCTTCTCGACGAACTGCTTCGACGAAACCTCCTCGCCGACGAGAATCAACGCGTTGGTGCCGTCGCTCTTCCAGTGCTCGACGAAGCTGTCGAGCTGCGTGAGGGCGGCGGTGGTGTCGGAGCCCGCGATGGTCAGCGTCGCGTCGGCGCCCCGCTGCACACCGAGGTCGCGCAACGCCGG
>JAODBI010000162.1 GCA_025463875.1 Actinomycetes bacterium | reverse complement strand
CGGGCGTGCATCAACCCGGGCCACATGACGAGTGCGATCGCCAGCGCGTAGACGCCGCCCTCGACCGCCGCCGGACGCGAGAGCTGCGGTCGCCGCCATCTCGATAGCCACCCGGCGCGCGCGGGCGTCGGTTCGGTCTCGATCGACTGGTCGGTGCCGAGACGCGATCGACTGCTCAAACGTCTCATGCCCCGTTCGGTGACGCTGGAACCGGAACGCGACGCACCGATTGCGTGCGGTGATCGCTCGACCTGATCAGCCCGGCGATCGAGGCACAGGTGTCGGTTCCGACCCGCACCGCCGGTTCGGACCGCACGGCGGCGTCAGTGCTCACGAGCAGAGGACTGTAACTGCCCGGGTGCGCGAAGACGTGCGAGGAAACGATGGGAGGAGTGACCGAGGAGGTGCCTCCTACAATCGGGCGCATGGCCGCCATCCCCGACAAACCCACCCTCGTCGGGCTCGAAGCGCGCTGGTCGGCGGTCTGGGAGGACAACGGCACCTACCGATTCGATCGTTCGCACTCACGCGACGAGATCTTCTCGATCGACACGCCGCCGCCGACGGTCAGCGGTTCGTTGCACATGGGCTCCGCGTTCGGATACGTGCAGACCGACGCGATCGCGCGGTACCAGCGCATGCGAGGGCGCCACGTCTTCTATCCCATGGGTTGGGACGACAACGGGCTGCCCACCGAACGACGCGTCCAGAACTACTACGGCGTGCGCTGCGAGCCGCACCTGCCCTACGACCCGCACTTCGTCCCGCCCGAGAAGCCGGGCAAGGACGTGATCCCGATCTCGCGGCCGAACTTCCTCGAGCTCTGCGAGCGCCTCGTCGCCGAGGACGAGGAGGCGTTCGAACAGCTCTGGCGGCGCCTCGGCCTCTCGGTCGACTGGCGCCTCACCTACACGACGGTCGGCGACACCGCCCGGCGCACCAGCCAGCGCGCGTTCCTGCACAACTTGGCGAGGGGCGAGGCGTACCAGGCCGAGGCGCCGACGCTGTGGGACGTCGACTTCCGCACCGCCGTCGCGCAGGCCGAGCTCGAAGACCGAGAGATGCCGGGTGCGTATCACGCGCTGCGCTTCCACCGAGCCGACGGCTCCGACGACGTGCTCGTCGACACGACGCGGCCCGAGCTGCTCGCGGCGTGCGTTGCCGTGGTGGCGCATCCCGACGACGCGCGCCACCAACCGCTGTTCGGCACCGACGTGGTCACGCCGCTCTACGGCGCCCGGGTCCCGATCGTCGCGCACCATCTGGCCGATCCCGAGAAGGGCACCGGCATCGCGATGATCTGCACCTTCGGCGACACCACCGACGTGGTGTGGTGGCGCGAGCTGCAGCTCCCGACCCGCGCGATCCTCGGGATCGACGGCCGGTTCAAGGCCGATCCGCCCGAGGGTCTCGCGCCCGAGGGCGTGAACGCGTACGGCGAGATCGCGGGCCGAAACGTGAAGCAGGCGCAGAAGATCGTCGTCGAGCAGCTTCGGGCGTCGGGCGAGCTCGTCGGTGATCCCCGACCGATCACGCACCCGGTGAAGTTCTTCGAAAAGGGCGAGCGGCCGCTCGAGATCGTCACCTCCCGGCAGTGGTATCTCCGCAACGGGGGGCGCGACCTCGACCTCCGCGCCGAGTTGCTCGCGCTGGGTCGCGAGCTCCACTGGCACCCGCCCTCGATGCGCGTGCGCTACGACACCTGGCTCGAGGGACTGAACGCCGACTGGCTCGTCAGTCGCCAGCGCTACTTCGGCGTGCCGTTCCCCGTCTGGTATCGGGTCGGCGCCGACGGCAACTGCGCCTACGACGATCCCCTGCTGCCGGCCGACGAAGCCCTCCCGGTCGATCCCTCCACCGACTGCCCGCCCGGTTTCCGCGCGGACCAGCGCGACCGGCCCGGGGGTTTTTCCGCCGAGCCCGACGTGATGGACACGTGGGCCACGTCGTCGCTCACCCCCCAGATCGCCACGGGCTGGGTCGACGACCCCGAGCTGTTCGAGCGCACCTTCCCGATGAACCTGCGCCCGCAGGGACCGGAGATCATCCGCACCTGGCTCTTCGACACGATCGTGCGGGCGCGCCTGGAGCACGGTGCGCTGCCGTGGTCGGACACCACCATCAACGGCTGGGTCCTCGATCCCGATCGTAAGAAGATGTCGAAGTCGAAGGGCAACGTCGTCACGCCGATGCCCCTCGTCGAGGAGTACGGAGCCGACGCGGTGCGCTACTGGGCGTGCAACGGCCGGCCGGGCGTCGACACCGCGGTCGACTTCGGCGTGATGAAGGTCGGCAAGAAGCTCGCGATAAAAGTGCTCAACGCGTCGAAGTTCGTGTTGGGCGTGTCCGGCGACGCGGCCGAGGATCTACGCGACGTCACGACCCCGCTCGACCGAGCGTTGCTCGTCGCACTCGCCGATCTGGTCGAGGAGGCGACGGTCGCGTTCGAGTCGTTCGACTACGCGCGATCGCTGGAACGGACCGAACGGTTCTTCTGGTCGTTCTGCGACGACTACCTCGAGTTGGTGAAGAGTCGTTCCTACGGCGAGTCCGGCGACGACGCGGCTCGGTCGGCCGCGGTCACGTTGCGGATCGCGCTCTCCACACTGTTGCGACTGTTCGCGCCGGTGCTCGCGTACGTGAGTGAAGAGGTGTGGTCGTGGTGGCGCGAGGGCTCGGTGCACCGCGCCGCGTGGCCCGACGCGACGGAGTTGCGCCTTTCGGGCGCCGACCCCCTCGTCTACGAGGTCGCGGCCGACGTGCTCGCCGAGGTGCGCAAGGCGAAGTCGACGCAGAAGGTGTCGCTCGCGGCGCCGGTCGCGCGCGTCCACGTGATCGACACGCCGGAGCGGCTCGCCGCGCTCGAAGCCGCGCAGGACGACGTCCGCGCCGCGGGCAAGATCGCCGTGCTCGAGCGCCAACCGGGTGAGGGTGCAGCGGTACACGTCGAGCTGGGCGAGCCCGGGTCATGAGTACCCCCTCGAACTTCGACGGCCCGTCCTGGCTGAGCTCGCACGTCAACCTCGAGAGCCTCAACGTTCCGCCCGGGAGCCGGCGGGGCCCGCCCACGCTCGACCGGATCTCGACGCTGATGCAGTACCTCGGCTCACCCGAGTTGGAGTTCCCGGCGATCCACATCACCGGCACCAACGGCAAGACCACGACGGTGCGCGTGCTCACCGAGCTGCTGAGCGGGCTCGGGCTCAAGGTGGGTGCGTACACCAGTCCGCATCTCGAACACGTCAACGAGCGCATGTCGATCAACGGCGAGCCGATCAGCGACGAAGCCCTCGAGGAGATGCTCTACGCGGTCTCGCTCGTGCAGGACTCGGTCGGCGTCGATCCCTCGTACTTCGACGTCGTCACCGCGGCCGCGTTTCGCTGGTTCGCCGACGAAGCCGTCGACATCGCGGTCGTCGAGGTCGGGATGGGTGGGACCTGGGACGCGACGAACGTGGTCGACGGCCAGGTCGCTGTCGTCACCAATGTCAGTGTCGATCATGTCGACTACCTCGGGCCGACGCGCGAGCAGATCGCCACCGAGAAGGCCGGCATCATCAAGCCCGGCGCGACGCTCGTGCTCGGCGAGACCGACCCGGACATCCAGGCCATCTTCGAGGCGCGCGCCGACGGCCGGGTGTTCCGGCGCGACGTCGACTTCGGCGTGTCGCGCAACGTGCTCGCGATCGGAGGCCGGCTCGTCGACCTGCGCAGTCCGGGCGCGGAGTATCCCGACGTGTTCCTTCCGCTGCACGGCGCGCATCAGGCCGACAACGCGGCGATCGCGCTGGCCGCGGCCGAGAGCCTCGTGCGGGCGCCGCTGCCGTTCGAGGTCGTCTCCGACGCGCTGGCGCGCGTGAAGTCGCCCGGCCGGCTGGAGGTCGTCCGCCGCCAACCGCTCGTCCTGCTCGACGGGGCGCACAACGTCGCGGGCGCGGAAGCGCTCCGGCGCGCCCTCGACGAGGAGTTCAGCGAGGGACCGCGCACGCTCGTCGTCGGGCTGCTGCGCGAGAAGGATCCGCAGGAGATGCTCGCCGCGCTGGGCGTCGAAGAGTTCGCCGACGACGAGCACGCCGGTCTGCTCGTCGTCTGCCGCCCGCCCAGTCCGCGTGCGCTGGAAACGTCGTTCATCGTCAAGGCCGCGATCGACCTCGGACTGCCCGAAAACCGGATCGAGGTCGCCGACCGGGTCGAGGACGCGGTCGGCACCGCGCTCCTGCTGACGCCGGCCGACGGGCAGATCGTGATCACGGGCTCGCTGTACGTCGTGGGCGCCGCCCGCTCGGTGCTCGTCTCCTGAGCCTGCACCACGCACGGTGGAGTGGCCGTTTGTCCGACCCGGCGTGCCTCCCCGTAGGCTCCGGGTCGTATGAGCAATCGCACCCTCGTCCTCTGTAAGCCGGATTGCGTCGAGCGCGGGCTCGTCGGCGAGGTGGTCGGGCGTCTGGAGCGCAAGCAGCTGAAGATCGTCGCGATGGAGCTGCGCGTCCTCGACGAGGCCACGGCCAAGCAGCACTATGCCGAACACGACGGAAAACCGTTCTTCGGTGATCTCGTCGCATTCATCACCCGCTCGCCCCTCGTGGCGATCGTCGCCGAGGGCCCCGACGCATTCAAGGTCGTGCGCGGGCTGATGGGCACGACGAACCCGCGCGAGGCTGCTCCCGGAACGATCCGGGGCGACCTCGCGATCGAGCTCACGGAGAATCTCGTACACGGTAGCGACGGCCAGGAGTCCGCTGCGCGCGAGATCGCGCTGTTCTTTCCCGGTCTCCCGGGGTGACGGCCCGGGACAGTTGGCAGCCGAGCCGCGGCGCAAGTCGCAACGGCTGGCAGGGCAATCGGGGCGGGTGGCAATCGAACCGCAGTACTCCTAGCCTGGGCTCGACCCGCCGTCGGAAGATGACTTCGGTGAGCGAACCCTTCTATTCAGGATTGCTCGGCCGCGACATGGCGGTCGACCTCGGCACTGCCAACACGCTCGTTTACGTGCGCGGCCGCGGTGTGGTGCTCGACGAGCCGTCGGTCGTCGCGGTGAACGCGCGCGATGGTCGCC
>JAODBI010000234.1 GCA_025463875.1 Actinomycetes bacterium | reverse complement strand
GGCCCGCCCGTAGTCGGCGTAGCTCATCGTGTGCCACCCGTGCTCGACCCGGGTGCGCAAGGCGGGCCGATCGGGCGCGCGGCGAACGGTGTTCCGGAAAGCGGCGACGATCGTCTCGCCTTCGATGCGCACCGCCGCCGTCGTCTCCATCGCCGTTCCCTTTCGATCCGTTTGGTTCATCCGTCCGGTCCCCGACGCGAGCTTCGCGCCCATTCGAACCGGATCAGTTCCTCGAGACCAGTGACGATGGGCCCTTCGTTGTCGCCAACCGGCTCTCGACCGCGGACGATTCCTGCGCGGTGCGGCGAAGCAGCATTTGCAAGCCGGCAGGTCGAGATATCGGATCTACCCGCCAACGGGTTGGGCAAGCGCGCTCATCGAACCCCACTTCGTCGGGCTCTCGATCTTCCTACTGCTGCCGACGTACCTCGCCCCGATCGCGGTTCTGCTGAACCCGCTCACCATCTGGGCATTCGTGCGCGAACTCATCGAAGCCTGACGCGTCGACGCGTCCCTTTGTCCCAGGTCGCGAACAGAAAGCGCTAGCCGTGGCGACCGGGAACCCCCCGAGGGAAACGACGGGACCGAGAAGGCCCGTGTGCACAGCAGGAGGAAGCGCAGACCGCTGAGGTGAATGAGTACGCCCCCCGGGACTCGAACCCGGAACCTGCAGATTAAGAGTCTGATGCTCTAACCAGTTGAGCTAGGGGCGCAAGGACCGCACATCGTACTCCACGAGCCCGTACATTTCGGATGTGGATGTAGCGATCAGTGGAGCGAGCGGGCTGTTGGGTTCGGCGCTCACCGCGTCGCTGCAGGCAGATGGACATCGGGTGCTGCGTTTCGTGCGCGGCGGGGTCACCGGCGGCGACACGATCGGATGGGATCCGGACGAGGGTCGCATCGATGCGCCCGCACTCGAAGGGCTCGACGCGGTCGTCCATCTCGCGGGCGAGGGGATCGGCGAGCACCGGTGGACGACGGAGCAGAAGCGCCGGATTCGCGAGAGCCGCACGAAGGGCACGGCCGCGCTCGCGGGCGCGGTCGCGAGTCGAGAGCACAAGCCGAAGGTCCTGGTGTCGGGCTCGGCGGTGGGCTACTACGGCGACCGCGGCGACGAGCCGCTCACCGAGGACAGCAAACCCGGGACCGGCTTCCTGCCGGAGATTTGCACGGCGTGGGAAGCCGAGACCCGGCCCGCGAGCGACGCCGGGATTCGCACGGTCATCCTCCGGACGGGCATCGTGCTCGCGCCGCAGGGCGGTGCGTTGAAGCAGATGCTGTTGCCGTTCCGGCTCGGACTCGGCGGCAGGCAGGGCTCGGGCAAGCAGTGGATGAGTTGGATCGCGATCGACGACCACGTCGCCGCGATGCGCGCCGCAATCGACGATGAGCGCCTGCGCGGACCCCTCCTGCTCACCGCGCCCAACCCCGTGACGAACGCCGACTTCGCGCACGCGCTCGGTCACGTCCTCCATCGCCCTACGGTGTTGCCCACGCCCATGCTTCCCCTGAAACTCCGCTACGGCAGCGAGCTCGTCGACACGCTGCTGCTCTCGGGTCAGCGCGCGACGCCGACCCGGCTCGAGGCGGTCGGCTTCCGGTTCGAATACCCGGTGCTGGAGCCCGCGCTCGAATCCCTGCTGCACGGCACCTGAATGCGGCTCTGGATCGACACGGACGCGGGTGACAATCCCGACGACACCATCGCGCTGTGGTGCGCAGCCCGGGCCGACGACGTCGATCTCATCGGCGTCAGCACGGTCGACGGCGACGTCGAGCGCCGGGCAGTGGGCGTCCGCCACCTGCTTCCGGGCGTCGACGTGGTGGCCGGTCCGCCTCCTGCCGACCGCGTCGAAAACGCCGACGTGCTGTTGGGCATCGGGCCCTGGACGAATGTGGCCGCGCTCGCCGACCAGGGCGCGCTTCCACGGCGGGTGGTGCTCATGGGCGGCGCGCTCGCCCCCATCAAGCACCGGGGCGAGCTCCGGAGGGTCGAGCACAACGTCGGCGCCGATCCCGAGGCCGCGGCCCGTCTGCTCCGCAACACCGGCAGTCTGATCGTCGTGCCCCTCGACGCCACCGCGCGGCTCCGCGCCCACGCCCACGACGAACGCGTGCTCAGCAGCGCGATCCCCGGCTTTCGCGCCCAACTCGACACGTGGCGTCAGCACAACGGTGACGAGCCGCTCGTGCTGCACGACGTCGCTGCGCTGTTCGTGGCCGTCGGCGACCAGGTGTCGCGCATGGAGTCGCGCCGGCTCGAGGTCGAGCCCGACGGCACGATGTGGGCATCGGTGGTTGGCCCACTCCAGCACGTCGTGGCGCACGTGAACGATGACGAGACGCGGGCCCGGATGCGTGAGCTCGCGTCGGAGGGTGGCTGACGGGGTTCGAACCCGCGACCTTCGGCTCCTCAAGCCGACGCTCTAACCAACTGAGCTACAACCACCATGTTCCGCCGGCCGGAGCGAACCCCGACCGGGAGACGACCATAGTAGAGCCCGGCGCCGCGCCGCCTTCGAGCGAATGTGGGGCGGGACGACCCCGGGCGCCTCGAGGCGGGTTCGGATCGGGTCGACCGCCTCCGGTCAGCCGGGCGTGAACGTCAGGGCGAACTCGATCGAGCCGTGGTCGTCGGCGTGGGTCACGCTCGTCTGAGGCGGCGTGATCTTGTAGTCGGCGAGCTTGATCGCGATGTCGGTTCCGTCGACCTGGATGGTCGGACCCGACCAGCGGGCCTGCAGCGGGACCTGGACGGTGCGCGTCACTCCGTGGAGCGTCAGGGATCCCGTCGCCGTCATGCGTTCGACCGTGCACCTCTTGAGCGCGGTCGGCAATGCAACCGGCTTCGTCAGCTTGAATTTCGCTTGCTTGTACGTGTCGCTGTCGATCCCGTGGGTGTGGATGTAGTTGTCACGCGTGCCCCGGTCGCTCGCCAGCCTCTGCATGTCGGCCGCGATGTCGGTGAGCGTGAGTTGATCGCCGGCGATCGCGAGCGTGCCGATGACTCCCGGGGTGCGCCCGACGGCCGTCTTGTGGATCACGTCACCGCGAAACACTTCGGTGATGCGATAGCCGACATACACGTCCTTGCCCGGTGCGACCTTCCACGTTCCGGCCGGAGTCGCGGGACCCCCGGACGACGCCGCGCAGTCGGTGAGCTTCGGCTTGGCCGGCGCGTCGGACCCGAACACGTACCACGCACCGAAACCTGCCCCCACGAGAACCGCGACGACGAGCAGGCGGATCAACCAACGGATCGGATGCAGCAACTGCGTCTACTTACTTGGCGACGACCCGGAACGCACCGCGCATGAAGGGGTGGATCCGGCAGAAGTAGGTGTACGTGCCGGGCGGAAGGTTGGTGGGCGTCGACCACGTGGCCTTGCCGCTCGCCGGCGGCCCGTACGTGGCGAGCTCACCGGAGTCGAACTGCGGCTGCCCGTTCGCGAGCGGGAACGCGATACCGGTCTTCCCGTCGCAGGGGGCCTTGCACGCCGTGATCGTGTGCGGGATGGCCTTCATCGAGTCGTCGTTGCGGAACACGAGGAAGCCACCCTGCTTGACAGTCGGGACCGTCGCCGCCGCGCTCATGTCGCCTTCGTAGGCGAAGTCGGCGATCGGCAGGACCGTGCCCGAGGCCAGAAGCCGCGACGGCAGGTTCATCATGTTCTCGTAGTTCTTCGGGTCGGGTTCGCCACCGTGGTTGTCGTTCTCGTGCAGGTGGCCGTGCGTCAGCACACCCTGCACGTCGACCGCCGTCTTGAACGGGTCACTACCGGTGGTGTCGTTGGGAGCCATCCACACGACCATGATGCCCATCGACTCGTACCACGAGCCGTCCTTCGAGTTGTAGGTCGTGGTGGTCGACAGCACGTCGCCCTTGTGTATGGAGACCTTCCAGTTCGCGGGCGTCGCCGACATCGCGACGTCCCACGAGACGCCGCCCGCCGGTTCGTAGTAGGTGGCGATCGACGAGAAGAGGTGCGCGGTGTCGCTCGATCCGGGCTTCGTGTGGCCCGTCAATCCTTTGGCGCCGGTGCGTTTCAGCCAGAGGTCATCGTGCAGACCGCCGGGATGCACATGACCCGCAGTCGCGAGCAGCGTGCCGTCGTACGTGGAGGTCCACTCGTTCTTCGGCGCGCCCTTGTACGGGTTCTTGGCGTCGTCGGGATAGGTGTACTCGCCGTTCTTGCCCGTGCCCTGGATCACGTCGAACACCGGGTAGACGCTGCCGTTCTGCACGTCCATCCAGATCGGGATCGCGCGCTTGACCGACTTGGCCGCGGGCGACGTGGCCGGGATGAGGTCGATGTCGTAGGTGACCCAGACCTGATCCGGCTTCGAGAGCTGGTTGTGCAGCATGTAGTTGAGCAGCCAGTGATCGCTCGTCTTGTACGCGTACCCGTAGCCCGTGGGCAGGATCATGCGGGTCTTCTCTTCACCCGCCGCGAAGAGGCGTTCGGGTAGCCGCTTCGACGTCTCGTCCCCGGCCGCGAAGTTGAGCCAGACGCCGTGGTGCAGGTGGATGACGTCGACGGGCGGGATGCTGCCGTCGGCGAGACGCAGATTGGTGCTGATGCCGACGATCCAGCCGTTCTCCTTCGGCTGCGGGATCGCACGCGTGAATCCGATGTTGTTCTGACCGGGCGTGATCCTGAACGGGCCGGTCTCGAGATGGATCCGCTTCGCGCCTTCCGGCACGGTGTTCGAGATGATCTGCGTTGCGGGCGTCACGCTCGGTGCAGTGGTCGACGCCGCCTTGCCGTCAGCCGGCTTCGATGCCGAGGACTTGCCGCTTCCGCTGCCGCAACCGGCGATGGCGATGACACAGGCCGCGATGAGACATCGCGAAGACTTCCCCCGAAGAACACGCATGGCTGGAGCCTAACGGAGGCGCACCCAGCGGTCTCCTTCAGGTGTCCGGCGGCCCGCGTCCGGCGGGACGCGTTTACAACGGGGGCGGGACGGCTTCGACGAATTCGAGGGCGGCGTCGATGCAGTCGAATTCGCTCGGTGTCCGGAAATGGTCGATTCCTTTCAATACGACCAGGTGCGCGTCGGGCAGTGCGTCGACGAGCGGATCGGGCGGGCCCGCGAAGTCCTGGTCGCCGATGATCACGAGCGTCGGGCACGTGACGCCGGCGGCATCGGCCGGCGTGAAGCGGTCGGACGGACGCCGCATGCACGCGGCCATGGCGAGCGCATCGTTTCCGGCGCTGCGCGCGAGTTGGACGAACAGTCGGGTCTGGACATCTTCCGGATCGCCGCCACACTCGAACGCCTCGGCCAGCGCGCCGCGCTCGTCGTCGGTGCGAAACGCGTTCGTTCCCACGCCGATCAGCACCAGCCGCCCGAACCGCTCCGGTGTGCGCGCCGCCAGGCGCAGGAGCAGTAGTGCTCCGAGCGAGAAGCCGATCGCATCGACGGTCTCGGTGGGATCGTCGGGCAACGCGCGCTCGATCGATGTCTCGAGGTGCGAGTACGCCGCGGGATCGTGCGGCGCGTCGGCCGTTCCGTGCCCGAGGAGATCGACGGGAATGACGGGCCGCCCCGCGTCGGCGAGGAGATCGACCCACCCCGGGGCGCGCCAACCGTGCTCGAACGACGAGCCGAGTCCGTGAACCAGAACGACGGGCTGGGTGCGCATGCCGACACAGTACGCGGGGCGCGCGAACGCGCACGCCGAGACCGGCGCGCTCAGCGCTCGGCGCGGTCGGCGTAGTAGCGACGCCACGACAGCGGCAATCCGCCGTCGGCCTGCCGGACGAACTCGCGCAGGAACCACGTCCAGAACGACCGCATCTCGTCGGTCGGCGTCATCGTGAGCAGCCCGCCCGAACGGCAGTACTCGTCGGCTTCGAGAAGCAGCGGCGCGAGATCGAGTGTGTCGCCTTTGATACGCGGCGGGACCGTCAGTTGGAGATCGACGTAGTCGACCTTGCGCTCCACGGCCGCGTCGATGACATCGTTCGCTTCGGGGTTCAGACCCGAATAGCGCTCGTCCAGGATCGTCGCGAGCTCGACGAGTCGCTTGGGCACGTCGGCCTGCTCGCCGCCGCCGATCGCGATGATCGCGAACTCGCGCAGCAGCGCTTCCCGATGCTGGTACGCCCGCCCCGCGACGCGTAGGGGAAAGTCGACCAGGCTCACTCGGTGCAACGCGTCTTCGCCCTTAGGCGCGCTCATGGAGCGAAGTTTACCGCCGAATTCCTCGGACTGTCCCGGCCCGAGGAGCGAAAAAGACGACGAGCAGAGAACGACCCCCGTCCGAAAAGCGGGGGTCGTCGCTCTGATGTTCGTTTTGGGCCGTTGACCGGCCGGGTCGCGGAGGCTCGGGGGAAAGCCGCCGGGACAAGAGTGGTATCGGCCGCGGCCCGGCTGCCGTTCAGGGGTCCGCGGGAACTGTGACCGGTTGCACTCCGTGGTCGGTCGAGCGTGATGAGTCCGGTTCGCGGTACTCGTTCCGCTACCATGTCCGCTACACCGCACCGCCGGGTCTGTCCGCTGTCACCAGCCTGGACCTCAGCGAGCGTGAGATCGCTCCCCGGCGACTTCGCGAATATCGAAACTTTCGTGCGCGGTGCCGTCCGAAACAGGAGCACTGTGTCAACCAGCTTTGCCGATCTCGGCGTATCCGCCGACCTCATCGACGCGCTCAACAAGCGTCAGATCACCGAGCCGTTCCCTATCCAGGTCGCGGCAATTCCCGACGCCCTGGCCGGGCGCGACATCTCGGGCCGGGCCCCGACCGGCTCGGGCAAGACCCTCGCCTTCGGGATTCCCATGGTCGAGCGGGTGCCTCGTGCCCGCCGGCTCCGTCCCGGTGCACTCGTTCTCGCACCGACCCGTGAGCTCGCCGCCCAGATCCAAAAGGACCTTCTTCCTCTCGCCAAGACGCGAGGCCGGCGCGTGATCGCGGTCTACGGCGGTGTCGGCTACGAGACGCAGATCCGCGAGCTTCGCCGCGGTATCGACATCCTGGTCGCGTGCCCGGGTCGCCTCATCGACCTCGTCGAGCGGCGCGCAGTCGAGCTCGACGGTGTCGAGATCGTCGTCATCGACGAGGCCGACCGCATGGCCGACATGGGCTTCTTGCCGCAAGTGCGCAAGCTGCTCGACCTCGTCTCCGAGAACCGCCAGACGATTCTGTTCTCGGCGACGCTCGACGGCGACATCGGCGCGCTGGCGCGCGACTACCAGCACGATCCGGTGCGGCACGAGGTCGGTGAGGTCGAACCCGACCTCGACGCTTCGACCCACGCGTTCTGGCACATCGAGGCCACCGACCGACCGCGCCACACGGCGACGTTGATCAACCAGCACGGCTCGACGATCGTGTTCTGCAGGACCCGGCACGGCGCCGACCGTCTGGTCAAGCAACTCTCGGCCGCCGGCGTTTCGGCCGCGTCGATCCATGGCGGTCGTTCGCAGGGTCAGCGCGACCGCGCATTGCAGTCGTTCAAGCAGGGTCAGGTCGACGCGTTGATCGCGACCGATGTCGCGGCGCGCGGGATCCACGTCGACGGTGTCGCGTGCGTCGTGCACTTCGACCTCGCCGAGGACGCGAAGGCGTACCTGCACCGTTCGGGTCGCACCGGGCGGGCCGGAGCATCCGGCGTCGTCGTCACGCTCGTCTCCGATGCGCTGGTGCGCGATGTGCGCAAACTGCAACGCGACATCGGTCTCGAGGGAACTCTGGAGCGTGTCGGTCGCGCGCCGGCCGGCGCGGGCTCCGGCTCGGGTTCGAAGCCGACCTCGACTGCGGCACCGACCGGTGCGACCCCGAGGCGTAACGCCGACGCGCGTCCTGCGCGTCACGGGCGGCGGCCCGAGTCGGCGGCCCCGCCGCGTCGGAGCCCGTCCCGCGACCGCCGGCGCCAGCGCCGCGGCTCCGCCGGCTGAGTCGCTCCTCAGTCGAAGTTCGAACGCTCGACGGTCGTCCTGGCGAACAGTTCGTCAGGACGACTGACGCGCGGCGCGGGCCGCGTCGACCAACGCGTCGACGAGCAGGCACGTCTGCGCGATCGTTTCGAGGTCGGCGATGTCGCCATCCACGTCGAGCTTCGGTCGGACTCCGGGCACTGACAGCCGGCCGATGATGTTCGAGCCCTGTGCGTGCAAGGTCTGAGCCAGTGCATCCAGCGCGCGCTCGCCGCCGCTGAGTCCGGCGCTCATGAGGCCGACGGGCTTCTCGTTGAGATCGCCCGATCCGACCAGCCAGTCGAGCGCGTTCTTGAGTGATCCGGGGAGCGAGTGCGCGTATTCCGGACTCGCGATGAGCACACCGTCCGCGGCGCGCACTGCTGCGCGCCAATCCACGACGGACTCGAGGTCGTCGGGGAGATCGGAGTTGAAGTGCGGAACGTCGCCGAGCCGTTCGTACCAACTCACTCTGGCGAGATCTTCCGCACAGCGCGCGGCGACCTTCAGGAGCGCACGATTCGACGAGGCGCGCTGGAGACTGCCCGAGATCAGGAGGAGATGGACCGGCTCCATGCGGCGATCGTAGGAGACGCCCCGGGCGCATCGGCTCCCCGAACGACGTC
>JAODBI010000230.1 GCA_025463875.1 Actinomycetes bacterium | reverse complement strand
CACGACGGTGCGGGCGATCAAACACTTTCCCGGCACGGCGCCCCAGTCGGTGCGGCTCACCATCGATCCTGCGATCCAGACGGCCGCGGAGACCGCGCTCGCCGGGGTCACGAAGAACGCGGCCCTGGTTGCGGTCGACACGACGACGGGCGCGATCCGCGCCGTCGTGTCGAAGCCGTACGGCGGCTTCGACCGCGCGCTCGCGGGCACGTATCCGCCCGGCTCGACCTTCAAGGTCGTCACCTCGGCCGCGTTGCTCGCGGCCGGGAACACGGGATCCACGCCCGCGCCCTGCCCGGCGATCATCACCGTCAACGGACGGCAGTTCCGGAACTTCGAAGGTGAGGCGTCCGGTGCGCTCGATCTGGCGCGCGCGTTCCAGATCTCGTGCAACAACGCGTTCATCGGCCTCGGCGACAAGCTGCCCGACGACGCGCTGACGAAGGCGGCGACATCCTTCGGATTCAACGCGAAGTGGTCACTCGGCATCGAGGTGTCGGGCGGCTCGTTCCCGAAGCCGAGCGATCGCGCCGAGCTCGCGGCGTCGGCGATCGGTCAGGCTCGAGTGCTCGCGAGCCCGGTGCAGATGGCGTCGATCGCGGCGGCGGTTGCCAGCGGTCAGTGGCACGCCCCCTCGCTCGTCACGTCACCCGCTCCGAAGCCGGGCCCTTCGGTGCCGCCGCTGAACCCGGGTGTCGACGCGACGTTGAAGTCGTTCATGGCGAGCGTCCTTCAGGGCGCGGGCACGGCAGCCGGCGCCGGTCTGCCCGCCGACTCGTACGGCAAGACCGGAACGGCGGAGTTCGGCAACGGAAATCCTCCGCCGACCCACGCGTGGTACATCGGTTTTCGGGGAAATCTGGCCTTTGCCGTGATCGTCGAAGACGGAGGAGTCGGCGGTCGGGTCGCCGCACCGCTCGCCGCGGGCTTCCTCCACGCACTGGCGCCGTAAACCAACCTCCGGATGCTCTGTATCCTGGAAGCGTGCAGAGCCTGCGGTACGGCGCCGTGATCGGGGCGGTCGCCTTCGCGCTCGGGGCGAGCGCATGCGGGTCAGCGGGCGGCCACCCGGCCGCGGCTCCCGTCGCGTCGACCGCGTCGACCGCATTGACGTCGACGACCCAGGAGCCGAAGCCCACGACAACCACGCTCGAGAAGCCGAAGCCGTTCGACCCGACCAAGCCGATCGACCTCGGTGGGACGCCCGGCGTCACGGCCGCCGAGCAGCACCGCGCCGAGAAGCTGCTGCGGGAGACCATCGTCGACCTGCGCCGGTTCACGTATCCCGCCGACGCGGTCGCCGCCGGTTACCGCTCGATCGGTGACGCGCTCACCGGCGACGAGCACTACATCAAGTGGTCCGACGTCGACGACGGCCACATTCTCGACCCGACGCGTCCCGAGTCGCTCGTCTACGAGAACCGCGACGGCACGCAAAAGGTCGCGGCCGCGATGTACATGCTGCCGTTCGGCAGCCGTTTCACCGATACGCCCGACGTCGGCGGCGCGCTGACGCAGTGGCATGTGCACCAGGATCTCTGCCTCACCGACGACCCGAACCAGAAGACACTGGCCGGTTTCGTCTCGGTCAACGGCGTGTGCGCGCCCGGCACATCGAAGGCCGGTGGCATGCCGATGCTGCACGTGTGGGTCGTGCCGAACCCGTGCGGACCGTTCGCCGCGCTCGAAGGTATCGGCGCAGGACAGGTGCCCGCGGGTCAGACACGCCTGTGCGACACGGCGCACGGCGAAGCAACCAGCTGACGCGGGACGTATCGCACCGAGCGCCGCGCGGACAGCGACGTGGTCGCGCGCCGCGAGTTGAATCCGACGGTGCCGTAGCGCCTATGCGAACAAATCCGAGCGTGGCGTCGGAGCGACTCGATCCGATCGCGTGAGGTCGATGTCGAGCGCGCGCCGGGGCACGCCCGGATCGGGCGGGAGGTGCGCGGCCCAGTCGGCCGGGAGCGGCCGAGCCGACGGCACGAGCGTGAACTGGATCATCGCCCGTTCGAAACCGGCCTTCGGGATGCCGGCGCGGTGCAGGCAGCGTTCGGAGTTGCAGAGGAGACCCGATCCGGGCGCACCGTCGAACACCACGACATCGTCGTTCGCGGCGAGCAGCCGGCGCGCGGGGCCGAACACGGCATCGGGCCGGAGGTAGCCGGCCCGCACGATTCGGCGCGTGGAGTGAATCGGGATGACCCGCAACGCGCCCGTGTCGGGCCCCACATCCGGAGTCAGTTGCACGAAGTACTTGAGTGTCGACACGGGATGCTCGTCGTTGTGGAACAGATTCGCCATCACCGACACCGGGCGGGCGCGCCGGAAGCGACCGCGCCGGACGAGCTCCCGGTCGGGTATGTGGATCGTGCGCCACACACGCACCGCGGCCACCGCGAAGTGTGTGCCGTACGCGGTGCGAACGACCTCGGCTACGCGTTCGTCGAACACCGCGCCGAGCTCGGGGATCTGCGCCATCGGATCGATGATGTGCCGGACCGCGTCGACTCGCCTTCCGAAGCCGAGGTCGATCGACGCGTCGGCGTCGGCGATGAGCGCTTCGTAGCGGCTACGGATACGCCTGAGGATCGAATCGCCGGCCGTGGAGTCGATCTTCAGCCAACCCTCGTCATTGAGCAGGCGCGCCGCCGCGTTCACGTCAGCGTCGTTCGAACCGGCGGGACTCTCGTGTCGCAGCCGGCGCAACTCGCGCCACGCGCGCGTGTTGTTCCCGAATCCCGCGTCGTTGCCGTAGCAGAGTCGCGCGTACTCACCGGCAATCATGCGCGAGTAGTAACGAAGAGCCGTCCCTTGCATGGGCCACATCCATGTTCTGAGCGCGGCCCGCCCGTGGACACAGTACGGCGCGGGCCCGAGCAAAGTTCGTTGTTCCCCGGCGCGCGCCGAACCACACGCCGCCGAACGCACAGCGCGAGATCAGCTGGGAATCCGCTGAGCGAACGCTGTGCGCGTTACTGATCGCTGGGTTCGAGCACGCGGGCGCGCAGCCCCATCGTCGCGAGCAACGAGCGGTCGGACGCGTGGTCGGCGCACGGAGTCGTCTCGGTGAGCATCATGTTGCGTTCGCTCGTGAAGATCGAGTTCGCGCCCGCCAAGAAGCAAAGAGCCTGGTCGGAGAAGCTCATGAGGTGCCGACCGGCGGCGATCCGCACGACCGAGGTGGGCATGAGCACGCGCGCGACCGCGATCATGCGCACGGTCTCGTCGATCTCGACGTCGGCCGCGTCCTCGAGCGGTGTACCGGGAACGCGCGAGAGCACGTTGATCGGCACGGATTCGGGGTGAGGATCGAGCGTGGCGAGCCGGTGGAGGAAGGAGATCCGGTCGGCGACCGATTCGCCCATCCCGATGATTCCGCCGCAGCAGACGGTGATACCGGTCGTGCGCAGGTTGTCGATCGTGTCGAGGCGGTCCTGATAGGTCCGCGTGGTGATCACCGAGTCGTAGTACTCGGGTGACGTGTCGAGGTTGTGGTTGTACGCGTAGAGCCCGGCCTCCTCGAGCCGGCGGGCCTGGTCGGCGGTCAGCATGCCGAGAGTCGCGCAGACCTCGAGGCCGAGGCCGTTGACCTGGCTCACCATGTCGAGAACGCGCTCGAACTGGGCATTGTCCCTGACGTCCCGCCACGCCGCGCCCATGCAGAACCGGGTGACGCCCTGGGCCCTGGCGCGCTTGGCCGTACGCACGACCTCGTCGACGGCCATGAGCGGCTCGGGCTTCACACCGGTGTCGTTGTGCACCGACTGCGAGCAATAGCCGCAATCCTCGGGACACGCTCCGGTCTTGATCGACAGCAGCTGGTTGACGTGCACGACGTCGGCGTCGTGGAACTGCTCGTGCACCCGGCCGGCGCGGCGCACCAGGTCCAGGAGTGGCAGCTCGAAGAGCGTCCGTACCTCGTCGAGCGTCCAGTCAGTACGTTGCGCGTCCGTCATGGTCCGAGGCTATTCGCCCGGCCCCGAAGGCGCGGCAGCGGAGCCGACCGGACGGCACGACGTGACTCGCGCGACCGGTAAGGAGGGACGCGGAGCGCGAGCGACATGGAGATCGTGTTACTCGAAACCCTCCGGCATGAGCACGGCCGGGTCGATCTGACCGGTGAACATGCCCCCCTTGAAGCCACCGTCGGCGTCGAGCTGCAGACCGGTGACGAACGACGCACGCGGGCTGTTCAGGAACACCATGGGCCAGGCCTGCTCCTCGGCGACGGCGTGACGACCCAACGGCACGGGAAAGTCGTCCATGTACTTCTTGCCGACGGCCTTCTCGAACTCGGGCATCATCGGCGTGTCGGTCGGGCCCGGGTTCACGCAGTTGATGCGGATGCCGTGGGCGGCCAGCGTGAACGAGCGCTGCGCGGTGTACGCGTTGATCGCTTCCTTCGAGAAGCCGTACGCGTTCTGCAATTCCTTCGGGTGCGCTTCACACCAGGCCTTGGCCCCCGCAAAATCAGGCGTGGCGAGGAGCTCGAACAGCACGCCGATGTTCTGCATCCAGCCGATCCCGGCCGACGACGCGATGCAGGCGATCGCCGAGCCTTCGACCATCGAGGGGACGACCGCTTCGGTCACGGCGCGCAGACCGCAGAAGTTGACGAGCATCACGTCGAGCTCGGGAAAGGTGTTCGGGAGTCCGGCGCAGTTGAACAGCCCGTTGACGATCTTGCCGATCTTCGCGACCGCGTCCTCGATCTGGTTGGGATCCCGCAGGTCGACCTGACTGAAGCTCGCGAGTCCGGTCACCTCCGGCTTCTTGATGTCGATCGCGTGCACCTCGGCGCCCAGCTCGACGAGGATCTCTGCGGTCGCCGCGCCCATACCCGACGCGGCGCCGGTGACGATCACGCGCTTGCCCTCGTACTGCAGCACGCTCTTCAAGAATCAGTCCTCCAACGAGATGGCTCGCTCGGGACAGTTCTCGGCGCCGATACGCGCCTGGTCGGCGAGCGCGCCTTCGACATCGGGCGTGACGATCTCGCAGTGACCGAAGTCGTCGGGCGCGAACACGTCGGGCGCAAGCACGTAGCAGCGGCCGTGGCCGACGCACAGATCCGGATCGACACGCACTTTCACTGCGGCTCTTCTCCCTTGGCTTGACGTTTGGGGGCTTCGACGTTCGGGCTCACGACGTTCGGCACACCGGCAGGCCTACGGCCGAGATCCTATGCTCCGGGTCATGCGGCCCCGCGTGTCGGTTTTGGTGGTTCTCGTCGCGCTCATGAGCGCGTGCAGCAGCAGCGGGGGCGCCGACAAGTCGGAGCCACCCACTTCGTCGTCGGCGCCCAGCACGAAGGCCGCGGCGTACCCGCTCGACGACACGCTGCGGATGGACCAGATCCAAGTGCTGGCATCGCACAACAGCTACCACGGGCGGCCCTATCCGCAGGTGCTCGCCGCTTTGTACAAATCGACGGCCGGGCTGGCCAGCACGCTCGATTACGCGCACGCGCCCCTGCCGAAACAGTTCGCGATCGGTGTGCGCCAGATCGAGCTCGACGTGTGGTCGGATCCCGCCGGCGGGAAGTACGCCAAGCCGTCGTTCCCGATCGCGCAGGGCGTGCACATCCCCGACAACCCCGTCATGAACGAGCCCGGCTTCAAGATCATCCACCAGGCCGACCTCGACACGAACTCGACGTGCCTCACCTTCGTGCTGTGCCTGCAGCTCGTGAAGACCTGGTCGGACGCGAACCCGGGTCATGTTCCCTTCGGCGTCCAGATCGAGATGAAGGACGACACGGCGAACGAACCGTTGTTCGCAGAGCTCGAGAAAGAGATCCTCACGGTCTTCTCCCGCACCGACCTGGTCACGCCCGACGACGTACGCGGCAACGCCGCGACCCTCGGCGCGGCAGTGCGCGCACACGGCTGGCCCACGCTCGGCCGGACGCGCGGGAAGGTGTACTTCCTGCTCGACAACGAGGGCTTCCGCGCCGCGTACCTCGTCGGGCACCCGTCGCTGCGAGGTCGGTTGATCTTCGCTCCTTCCTCGCCGGGCCAGGACGACGCCGCGTTCGCGAAGTTGAACGATCCGGTCGGCGACGCGACCAAGATCAAGGCCGCGCTCGCGGCCCACATGATCGTGCGCACGCGCGCCGATGCCGACACCGGGGAGGCGCGCCTCAACGATCACAGTCACGAAAGGGTTGCCCTGAGCGGCGGCGCCCAGATCGTGAGCACCGACTACGAGCAGCCCGATCCGAAGCTCGGCAACGGATACATCACGCGCATCCCCGGGGGAACTCCGGCGCGCTGCAACCCCGTGACCGCCCCGCCGGGCTGCAAGTCGACCGACGTCGAAAATCCCGCCCTGCTGAGGTCGAAGGGGCCCTGAGGCTCTTTCAGAGCTCGCGGTCCCAGCGGCGCGTCTCGACGATCTCGCGCACGCGCCCGAGGAACGCGCCCGCGTACGCGCCGTCGACGGCGCGATGGTCGAAGGCACACGACAGATGCCCCAACGCCGCGACGCGGATCCGGTCCTCGTCGTCGGCGACCACCTGTTTGGAAACTCCATCGGTCGCGAGGATCCCGACCTGGGGACGGTTGATCACCGGGAACGAGATCCACGTACCGGACGCGCCGGGGTTGGTGATCGTGAAGGTTCCACCCGAAAGGTCGTCGGGCCCGAGCTTACGGGCGCGGGCCCGGGCGGCCACGTCTCGGATGGCGGCCGCGAGCGCGCGCAGTCGTAGACCGTCGGCGTCCCGCACGACCGGGACGACGAGACCCTGGAAGTCGAGATCGACCGCGATGCCGAGGTGGACGGCCCGGTGCACGACGAGGGAAACGTCGTCCTCGCCGGTCGTCGCGTTCATCAGCGGGAACTCGCGCAGCGCGTCTATCACCGCCCGCGCCACGAAGGGCAAAGCCGTGAGGCCCGTCCCTCGGCGCGCGCCGTCGACTGCGGCGTAGTCGGCCGCGACGACCTCGAGCGCGTGCGGGACGGTGCGCTTCGACGCGAGCAGCGCGGTCGCGGTACGGCGCCGGATGGTGCTGAACGGCACGATCTCGTCGCGGCCGCGCGGCGTCGACCCGGCGATCGCACCCGATACGTCGGCGCGTGTGATCCGGCCGTCCTGTCCCCGCCCGACGACCGTTGCGGTGTCGATGCCGTGCTCACGGGCGAGATTGCGCACGGCCGGCGACACGAAATCGCCGGCGGCACGCGTCGGGCGTCGACGCCAGGGCAGGGTCGCAGGCTCCGTCACCACCAGGCAGCGTAGGCCCGCGTAGGCCGTATGCTGACGGGCAGTGCAGGACGCCGCACTCGATCGACCACACGACGCATTTCTCGACGAGGCGCTCGACGACTTCGGTCTCGCTCTGGTCTCCCGCTTCTGCGACGACCGTGAGATCGCGCTCCGCCAGCAGAACCGTGCCTTCTTCCAGATCTCGGGCGCGGGTCACGAGGCGCTCTTGCTCGGTCTCGCCCGCTCCCTGCGCCCGGGATACGACTGGTTCTTCCCCTACTACCGCGACCGCGCCCTCGTGTTGGCGCTCGGGGTGACGCCCGTCGAGATGCTGATGCAGGCCGTGGGCGCCGCGGCCGACCCGGCGTCCGGCGGCCGGCAGATGCCGTGCCACTGGGGTTCGGTCCGGCTCAACATCGTGAGCCAGACGTCGGTGACCGCGAGTCAGTGCCTCCCCGCGGTGGGATGCGCGGAAGCGGCGCGCTACATCGGCCGCCGCCCGAACCTCGAGGGCTGTGTCGCGTACGGGGACGAGTTGACGTATGTGTCGCTCGGCGAGGGCGCGACCGCCGAAGGCGAGTTCTGGGAAGCGTTGAACACCGCGACCCGGCTGCACCTCCCTGTGCTCTTCGTCGTCGCCGACAACGGTTACGCGATCTCCGTGCGGTCGACCGACCAACATCCGGCGCCGATCTCGGAGATGGTCCGCGGAATTCGCGGGTTGCGCGTCGTGAAGATGGACGGTCGCGACTACTTCGAAGTCCGACGCAAGGGCGCGAGCGCGGTCGCGCACGTACGAGCCGGTACCGGCCCGTGCCTCGTGCACGCGCTGGTGACGCGGCCCTACTCCCATTCGCTCTCGGACGATCAGAAGAAATACCGGGTTCCCGAAGAGCTCGACGACGAGCGGGAGCACGATCCGATCACGGCCCTCGAGCAGCGGCTCATCGCGGCCGGCGTCCTCACACCCGAGATCGCGGAACGCATGCGCGTCGAAGCGAAGGAATCCGTGTTGGCCGCCGCGAACGCGGTGCTCGAGCTCCCACGCCCGACTCCAATGTCGGTCGTCGACCACGTCGTGGCGCCGCTCCCGATCTCGGAACCGACCGAACCGCCGGCCGGCGAAGCGGACGTGATCACCTTCGGCGAGGCGATCCGCCTGACGTTGCACGAGCAGATGGCGCGTGACGAACGCATCCGCGTCTTCGGCGAGGACGTCGCCGACGCCGACCCCGATGTCATCGACGAGGTGCCCGGCAAGGGCGGCGTGTTCGGCATCACTTTCGGGCTGCAGCGCGCGTTCGGTGACGCGCGCTGCTTCAACACGCCGTTGGCGGAGGCGAACATCGTCGGCCGCGCCGTCGGTCAGGCCGTGCGCGGGCTCCGGCCCTGCGCGGAGATCCAGTTCTTCGACTACGTGTGGCCCGCGATGAACCAGCTGCGGTCGGAAGCCGCCACGACGCGGTGGCGGTCGAACGGAGCGTTCACCTGCCCCATGGTGGTGCGTATCCCGATCGGCGGCTATCTCCAGGGTGGCGCGACGTTCCACAGCCAGTCGGGCGAATCGATCTTCGCCCACACTCCCGGACTGCTGATCGCGTTCCCGTCGCGCGCCCGTGATGCGGCCGGGCTCTTACGGACCGCGTTCCGGTGCGACGATCCGGTCCTGTTCCTCGAGCACAAGCACCTCTACCGCCAGGGCTACAACCGCGATCCGATGCCGCCGCCCGACTGGCGGGTGCCGTTCGGCCGGGGCGCGTACGTGACGCGCGGTGATCGGGTGACGGTGGTGACGTGGGGAGCAACAGTGCATCGCGCCCAAGCCGCGGTGACCGCGCTGGGGGGCGCTGAGGCGGGCGTCGAGATCATCGACCTCCGGACCATCGCACCGTGGGATCGCGACATGGTGGCGGAGTCGGTGCGCAAGACCGGCCGTGTCCTCGTGTTGCACGAGGACACGCTCACCTGCGGCTTCGGCGCGGAGATCGCGGCCTTCGTCGCCGACGAGTGCTTCGAGTATCTCGACGCTCCGGTGTGGCGCCTCGCCGCGACCGACACGTTCTGCGCCTACGAGCCCCAACTCGAGAACGCGATCCTTCCGCAGATCGCGGACGTCGAACGCGATCTGCGCGCGCTGCTCGCCTATTGAACCTGCCTATCGGATTTGCACGAGCAGGCCGTCGCGGTCGGGACCGAGAACGGGTGCGCCCGGACGGTTCTCGCGGTCTTCATACGCCGCGAACACCTCGGCGACGATCTCGGGATCAGCCATGAGCGCGTCGGGCGTGGCGAGCAGGTTGAACCAGCGCAGGAAGGCGCGAAACACGATGGGTGACGTGCGCATCGCGGGCAACAGCCCTTCCCGGAACACGGCCTGCATGAACGCGCGCGGGTCTTCGGCGGGCAACTCCTCCTGCAGGGCCCGCGCCTGTTCGTCCTGCAGCACCGCGGAACGGAACCACGGCACGAGCTCGCGTTCGGTGAACGACGCCAGCGCGCGTCCGAGCCCGTCGAAGTCGTCGCCGTTCTCGCGGATCGCATCGGCCAGTCCGAACGCGTGGACGAATGCCAGGCTGCAGCCCCGCCCGTAGAGCGGGTTGGTGCACACCGACGCGTCGCCGACGGCGACGAAGCCGCGAACCAGCGGCGCGCCGTCGACGTCGACGAGGGGGCGGAACCGGTTGCGCAGGCCCGCCATGACGTGCACGTCGGTGATCGGATCGGCCACGCCTTCGAGGCGCCACGGCGCGACCGCGACGAGCGAACGGGCAACGGCTTCGAACGCGTCGGGGGTCGCCAGCGCGCGGCGGAGCTCGTCATCGTGACTCTCGATCGCGTACGTGATCGAGAACGTGTGGTTGTCGCCGAGGAAGATCGCGTACTTGAGGTAGCCGAGGTCGGCCGCCGTGGGCCCGACGTAGCGCGGCGCCTCGACGCCGGTCCGCACGCGGTAGAAGCGGGAGAAGTAGACGATGCCGCTCTCGTTCAGCTCCTCCGCGACCCGGGCCGCGCCGATCGCCGCGAGCCATTCGGCCGACGATGAACGAGGACCGCGCGCGTCGACGACCAGATCGGCCGCCACGCCGTCGACGCCGACGACGAGCGGGACCGCGCTCCCCTGCGCGCCGGCGTGCGCGTCGAGTGCGCTTGCCGCGACGCCGTGGCGGAACTCGACACCCGGCTCGGCGAGCGCGACCTTGCGGAGCACCCATTCGAACGTGGTGCGGCGACATGCGAGCGCGACGAGCTCGTCGTCGCCGGGACGGGGGGATCGATCGATGAGGGTGAGCGGGAGGTCGTCGGTGAACCGGATCTCCGCCGCGCCGGACGCGAACAACGCTTCGAGCACGTCGGGCGCGCGGTCGCGCAGCAGGTTGCGCAGCCGGGCGAGAAAGGCGTGCGAGTGGCGCACCTGCGGGGCTCCGGTGCGCTGCCAGCCGAACGCGGCGTCGGCGTCGGGCGGCATCGGTGTGTCGTCGCGCTCGAGCACTGTCACCTGATGCCCGTCGCGTGCGCACGCAAGCGCAGTTCCCAGCCCGGCGATACCGCCGCCGACCACGATGATTCGCAAACGTTCCTCCCGAAGGCGTGCGTCCGAGCTGCGAGCGAGGGTACCGTCCGCCTCCGTGACCACCGGTGTCGAAGCGGTCTCCGCCTACTTCGCGGCGATCCGCGCTCGTGACGTCGACGCGCTCGGTGCGCTCTTCACCGAAGATGCCGAGCTCGTCAGTGCCGTCGGCACCTTTTCGGGTCGGGACGCGATCATCTCGTTCTACCGCGACCTCGCGTTCGAGGTTGACGACCTCTGGCCCGAACCGGGACCCCTGATCGTCGACGGCGATCGGGTGGCGGTCGAGATCCGTCTGCGGATGGGCGGCACGACGACGCTCGTCGGCGACGTCTTCACGCTCGCGCGCGGTCGGATCGCGCGGGTCGCGATCTACAACGGTCCTCCGGTCACGGACACCGGCACGGACTAGCCGCGCAGCGCGGGCATCCGTTCGAGTAGCGGGCGGCGGCGTCCTCGAGCGAAAGCCCGAGTTGCTCGGTCAGGGATGCCAGCCACGCCAGGACGTCACCCGCCTCGTGCAGTTGCTCCTCGCGGGTGCCCTTGCGCACCGCACGCGCCAGCTCGCCGAGCTCCTCGGTGAGCCACGCGACCGTGGCCTCGATGCCGCGGGCGCGGTCGCGCTGTCCGTACGTCGTCGCCATCAGAGCCTGAAATTCCGCGAGCTGCATGGCTTGCAGTCTGGCGCAACCGTCGGGTGAGTCAGCGCGAGCGCGGGTCGGTGACGCGTCCCAGGAACACGACCGCGCCTGTCGCCTTGTCGCGCACGACGAACAGGAACGGCTTGTCGACCCGCATGGGCACGACCACCTCCGCCGAGGTCGGTTCCTTGATGCCGCCGGTCGCGCCCGCGGCGACCGTGCCCTGCTCGTCGACGTGCACGAACGTCTCGTGCACGACGGTGCTGAGGAAGAGATCCCTCCGACCGGTCATCGCCGAGAAGTCGGCGCGGTCGGGATCGAACGCGTCCCGCACCCCCATGGTGCCGAGCGACCCCTTCAGGTTGTCGAAGTGCGTGCGGAACTCGAACCTCGGAAGCGCGAGCGCCACATCGGCCGGCTTCATGCTCGCGACGATCTTGCCCAGGCGCGCGGGACCGAAATCCTGTTCGAACCGAGCGAGATCGTCGGGCACGATCACGTCCAGCTCGAGTGCATCGCCCTTGTACGGAATCGCAACTGCGGTCCACCCCGCGCCGGTCGCGGCATCGAGGTGCTCTGTCTGCTGCATCGTCGGCACCGACGCCGTCGAACCGTCGCCGAGGTGGAACGGCTCGTCCTTCGTGAGCTTCGGATCGAAGCCGCGCTCCCACTTCGCATCGAGGTACACCGCGTCGGTCAGTGCCGGCTCCGCGACGTCGAGGACGTCCGGCGTCACGAGCTTCGGAATCTTCCCGTTCGTCTTCTCGGAGACCCAGCGGTTGATCGTGTCGGCCGCACGTCGGGTGTTCCGGAAATCGATGCTCGCGAGCGGGGCCGCGTAATCGCGCGTCAGCGTGCGGGTGAAGTCGTCGAGCAGGTGGAGGTTCTGCTGCACCCACGCCTGGTCGACCTCCCGCAACGTCACGCCCCGGCCGCTTCGAGTCGCGAGAGTGCGAACGAGTCCACCGATCGCGGCGTGCAGCTGCGCCGCGGGCAGCGGGACACGCAGCGCGTCGACGAGCTGCTTCTCGGTGGCGCCCCTCGCTCCGGCCGCGACCATCCCGAGGACGGTTGCGATGCTCGTCGGCGCGATCGCAAGGTTGCCCTTGCGCGCGGTCAGCTCGCCGTACAACGCGAGTGCGAAGGCCTGCTCGCCCGTTCCTGCCGCGGTCAGGACGTCGGTCGCGGGCAGCGCGCCCGGCTCTCCCGACCGGGCGAGCACGACGTTCGGGTCGGTCCGGCCGGGCGCCGTGGTGCCGGGGCCGCTCGGTGTCGTGACCTTCCCGCTCGAGCCACATGCCGCGAGGAGTACCCCGAGGCAGAGGGCGAGACCGGCGGCGGGGCGGCGGGCGGCCCGTGATCTGCGCATGCTGCTCTGACGATCGGACGCGCGACCTGGGTTCCTGAGG
>JAODBI010000212.1 GCA_025463875.1 Actinomycetes bacterium | reverse complement strand
GACGTCTCGATGATCCCCAGCCCGCCGGCATTGGAGACGGCCGACGCCAGCTGGGCCCGGGCGATGTAGCCCATGGGCGCCTGCACGATCGGATGTTCGATTCCCAACAGCTCTGTTATCCGGGTGCGCACGCGTGCCACGCTATACAGATGACGCAGAACGACGCTCCGGTGATCATCGAGGCCGCGCTCAACGGCGTGACGAGCCGCGAACGCAATGCCAACGTGCCTGCAACCGTCGAAGAGCAGGCGAAGGACGCGCTCGCGTGCGTCGAAGCGGGCGCGACCGTCGTCCACACGCACGCGCCCAACATCGTCGTACCGCCCGACGAGGCCGCCGAGCAGTACGCGACCGCGTTCCGGCCCGTCGTCGAGCAGCACCCCGGCATCGTCTGTTATCCCACGACGGGCATCGGGGCGACGATCGAAGCTCGCTACGGCCACGTCGAATTGCTCGACGACATGGGACTCGTGCGCGCCGGTTTCGTCGACACCGGGTCGGTGAACCTCGGCGGAACGGGCAAGGACGGCCTGCCGCCGAACAGCAGCTTCGTCTACACGAACACCTTCGCCGACATCGCCTACAAGATGGACGTGTGCCGCACGCGCGGGCTCGGGCCGAGCATCGCGATCTTCGAGCCGGGATTCTTGCGCGTCGTCCGTGCCTATTACGACGCCGGTGCACTCCCTGCGGGCACGCTCGTGAAGTTCTACTTCTCCGAGGGCGGCTACCTCGGCGGCGGTCAACCGCTCTGGGGCGCGCCGCCGATCATCGAGGCGCTCGATCTCTATCTCGCGATGCTCGGTGACGCCGACATCCCGTGGGCGGTCGCCGTCCTCGGCGGCTCGCTGCTCGCAACGCCGATCGCGCGGGCCGCGCTGGAACGGGGCGGACACCTGCGCATCGGTCTCGAAGACTGGGATGCGGGCCCCACGAACCTCGAACAGACCGCGGCCGCCGCGGATCTGTGCCGGAGCGTCGGCCGCAGCGTGGCGACCGTCGATGACACGGCCGACGCGCTCGGCCTTCCCTGAGCGGCCTTTCGCCGGCGCCGCGCGCTTACGCGGCCGGAGTCCGCAGCGGAAGCTCGCGCATGAGGGTGGGTGAGATTCCGCTGCGCCCGATGAACTTCTTCACGTCGGCGCGGATCACGGCCTTGCCCTCGTCGGAGTCGTAGAACCGGTCCTCGAAGTCGGCGCGCGTCCGGAAGCGGAGCTCGGCCACGCCGTCGATCCCCGCGCCGCCCGGCGTGTAAGTGGTGCGGACGATGTTCTGGGTGTAGTCGGCGAGCCCGACATGATGGGTGCACGCGATCGGCGCGTGCACCTCGGTCCAGTGCCGCACGAACTGCCCGTGCGAGAGCTCCTCCGCGCGCCGGACGAACGACACGTACTTGAGCCCGGGCGCGTATTCACCGTCGGGCCACGATCTCTCCCAGGTGATCACGTGGCGCGGGTCGACGCGAAAGACGTTCACCTCCCGTGCGACCGCGTAGAGCTCATGACGCGAAGGCAGGTCGTCGAGATCCTGCGCACGCGCGAGTCCGACCTCGATCAGCGCGTCGCACGGTGGTCCGGCGAACGGCCCCTGATCGGGATCGGCGAAGCTGATCGTGCACGCCTGAACGCCCCGATCCTTCATGGCGACGGGAATCCATGTGTCGAGCAGCGACTCGATGTCGGCTTCCGGCGAGCGCCACACCGCGATGAGGAGATTCTCCACGACCGCCGAGACTACGTGGGATGGACCCACACGTCGTCGCCGGAGCTGCCGCGGGTCTCGTCCGCATGCTGGTCGGTGTATGTCAGTCCTTCGAGGTCGGTGACGATCGCGTGATCGCGGGGCTCGGTGATCGCGTTGTCGAGCAATTCGACGTCGTCCACACCCCAGACGAACACGCCGACCCGGCAGTCGTGGAACCATGAATTGGTGACGACGGTTCCGGTCGCGCCGCCTTCGACGACCGCGCCGCTGTCGCAGTGCTCGGCGAGTTGCTTCTCGACCCGGTTGTCGGTGCCGCCCTCGACCGTCACCGCGCGCATGGTCCGCCACCCGCGATTGCGGTAGAGGACCGATCCCGTCGCGTTCAACAGGTGGACGCCGAACCAGCGCGTCTCGTAACGGTTGCGTTCGACCCGCGCGCCGTCGGTCTCGACACACTTGATCGCGCACAGGTCGTCCCGGCACTCGTTCTCGGCGATGACATGCCCGGCGCCACCCTGCACCTCGATGCCGGCACCCCACCGCAGTCCGTGCTGGTAGTTCGCCCGGACGTGCGAGCCGGAGGTGCCCATCAGCCAGACCTTCCCGCCCGCGATCACGTTGCCGGCGATCACGTGCCCGGCGCCGCCGACGATCGCGATCGATTCGACGACGCAATCGCGCACGGTCAGGCGATCGGCGCCCTGACCGGTGACGCACGTGGGCGGGATCATCATGTAGCCCGGTGAACCACCGACCACCGTGACACCTTCGAGGACCGCGCCCTCACCGGCCAACACCACTGCGAGACCGCCGCCCGCGTCGATCGTCACGCGCGCCGCGCCCGGACCGCGGAGCGTCACGCCCCCGGGAACGACGAGCGGGAACTCCTCGTCGTCGTAGCGACCGCCCGGGACGTCGACCACGTCACCGTCACTGGCACCCGCGAGCAGCGCGGCAAGTGTGCCCCGAGGCGCGCCGCGATCCGCCACGCGAATGGGAGCCGTGCCGGGCGCGAGGCGGACGCAATATCGGGTGCCGTACGGGTGTCGAACGAGATGCCGGGCATCGACGGTCAGTCCGTCGTCCGCGGCGCGGAAGTCGAGTCCCTCCCCCGCCGCGGTCGTGACACCGGCAACACCGACGAGCCCTTCGAAGCGCGGCTCGGCCGCCGACGAGAGGTCGAACGCGTTCACGACGTCGCCCGTGCGCGTGTACCAGTGCCGGCCGCTCCCCGGAATGTCGAAGGCGGTCGATCCGTGGATCGCGTCGGCGTGCTCGCTCACCCAGGCTCCCGAGTCGCGCAGGAGCGTCGTCTGGATGTCGGGGATTGTTCCGTCGGCGTTGGGGCCGACGTTCAGCAGCAGGTTGCCGCCCTTGGCCACCGTCTCCACCAACATGGCGACGATCTCGGCCGCGGTCAGGAACTC
>JAODBI010000206.1 GCA_025463875.1 Actinomycetes bacterium | reverse complement strand
ACGACGACGCGACCGTACGGCTCGGAGCGGGGCGCGCCGACGAACTCGACTCCCGCGGCCTGCATGCGCGCGTAGCTGGCGTCGAAATCATCGACGTGCAAGAAGAAGCCGACCCGGCCCGCAGTCTGGTTCCCGACGGCTGCTTCTTGCTCGGCGCCGTCGGCGCGGGCGAGCAGGATGCCGGTCTCCCCGCCGGGGGGTCGGACGACGAGCCAGCGCTTCTCGCGTCCGTCATTCGTGATCGACGCCGCGTCCTCGATCAACTCGAATCCGAGCGCGCCGACGAAGAACTCGATCGCTTCGTCGTACTCGTCGACAACGATCGTGACCCGCTGCAGGAACGACATGGGCAAAGTATGGCGACTCGCCGTCGGACTCGCGCGGCTACGCGTCCAGGAAGCCGCGGCGGCGGCCGCGTTGCTAGTTCCGGGACGAGAGGACGCAGAACTCGTTGCCCTCGGGGTCGGCGAGCACGACCCACGTCTGGTCGCCCTGGCCGATGTCGGCGCGCGTCGCGCCGAGCGCAATGAGTCGCTCGACCTCCGCGTCGCGGTCGTCGGGTCGGAAGTCGAGATGCAGGCGGTTCTTCACCGACTTGCCTTCCGGGACTGCGCCGAAGAGCAGACCGGGTAGGCGGTCGGCCGCAGGACGGATCTCGCAGTCCTCGGGGGCGCCGCCCTCGACGGTGACCCACCCGAGCGCGTTCTTCCACCACTCGGCGAGCGCAGCCGGGTCATGCGCATCGACGACCGTCTGTTCCCATTCGAGGCTCATGGACGAGCAGCGTAAGGGGGTGTGCTCAGCCGGGGTAGACCTCGAACACCGTCGCCGAACCCATGCCGCCACCCGCGCACATGCTGGCGAGACCAATGCCGCCGCCCCGGCGCCGCAGCTCGTACATCGTGGTGATGATCATGCGGGCGCCCGTGGCGGCGACCGGGTGACCGAGCGAGCAGCCGGAGCCGTTCGGGTTGGTGATGTCTTCGGAGAGACCGAGCGTGCGGCACGCGGCAACGGGTACTGACGCGAAGGCCTCGTTGATCTCGGCGAGGTCGACGTCGTTGACGCCGAGGCCGGCACGCGAGAGCGCCTTCGGGATCGCGGAGATCGGACCGAGGCCGGTGTCGCGCGGCTGCACACCGGCCGACGCCCACGACACGATCTTGCCGAGCGGGGTGAGGCCGTGCGCCTTGGCGTAGTCGCTGCTCACGATCATCATCGCCGCGGCCGCGTCGTTCAGGCCCGACGAGTTGCCGGCCGTGATCGGGAAGTCCTCGATCTCGGGGTGCAACGGCTTGAGCGACGCCATCTTCTCCATCGTGCTGCCGCGGCGCGGGTGCTCGTCGGTGTCGAAGATCTTCGTGGTGCCGTCGCGCATCGTGACCTCGATCGCGACGATCTCCTCCTCGAGGCGACCTTCGTCGATCGCGGCGATCGCGCGCTCGTGCGAACGGAACGCCCACGCGTCGCAGTCGGCGCGGGTCAGGCCGGCTGCTTGCGCGGTGTTGTAACCGACGGTGATCGACATGTCGAAGGCGGGCGCGTCGGGAGTGGCGGGGTGCGAGGGCGACATCCACTGCTCGTAGTCGTCGGTGCCGAGCTTGCGCTTCATCGTCGTCGGCGACGTGGAGATCGACTCCGCACCGCCCGCGATCACCACGGTGTCCATGCCGGCCATGATGCTGGCGGCGGCACCCTGAACCGACGCCATGCCCGATGCGCAGTGGCGGTTGAGCGCGAGGCCGGGGATCTCGGAGAGGCCGAGCTCGACCGCGGCGTAGCGGGCGATGTCTCCGCCACCCTGCAGCGACTCACCGAGGGCGAGGTCGTCGACATCGCTCGACGGGATGCCGGAACGCTTGATCGACTCGGCGACCACGTACTTGGCGAGGTCGAAGGCGCTCACGTCGAGCAGCGTGCCCTTGCGGGCGGTCCCGATCGGTGTGCGGGCCGCGGCGACGATGACTGCGTCAGGCATTGGTGCTCCCCAGGCGTGCGACGGTGCGTGATTTGCCGGGAGGTTACCTGACGTGAATGTCAGCTCGCCCGTCCGTGCCCGGGCGGGCGGTCACGCCGCTGAGGCGCGCGCTAGGTCCGCTCTTGCGGCTCGGCGGATGCGTGGACCCGGACCTCGAAGCTCTGGCCGTTCATGAAGATGCCGAGCAGCGAGAAGCGGACGTGGTCGCGCAACGACACCGTGACGCGGTTGCCGTCGATCTGGATGTCGATCGCATCGAGCGCGTTCCGATGGGGATCTCGGTCGAGGGACGCGAGCGCGATAGCCCGCGCTCGACCGGGATCGAGACGCAGCGTTCCGGCCCGCAGCGCCTCGACGTCGATGCCGTTCGCGGCCGCGGTCGCGGCGGTGTCGGCCATCGAGGACAGCTCGCGCCGATCGGCCACCACGCGCCACAGGTCGAGACTCAGACCACCCAGGAACATCAGCGAGATGGAGAGCCCGAGCACCCAGAGCGTGATGGTTCCGCGCTCATCCGTCCGGCCGACCGACATCACCGACTCCGGAGATCGTCGATGCGACGCGCGGCGCGCGCCGTGTAGTGCCACCTGCCGACGGACATCCCGCTGGCGCCGATCGCCGGCATTGTCACCACGACCTGCACAACGACTTCGTCGCCGCGCACCTCGCCGACCGAGGGCACTCGCACCTCGATGTCACCCGCGGCGATGCCGTGATCGGCGGCGACGTCAGTGGCAACCACCAACGCGGAGTCGGCGTCTGCGTTCGGCCAGTTGTCCACCAGTTCGCGGGCGGCTTCGCGCGCCGCGACGGTTGCAGCATGACGGCGCTCCGCCCACCCCGGCATGCTCGCGACGAGCACGACGATCGGCAGGAGCAACATTGCGATCGCGGCTACCCATTCGATGGCGACGAACCCGCGCTCGTTGCGGGCAGGCACGGTCTGGGCCACGTCAGCCCTCCCGGTGCGCGCTCGCGCGCAGATCGATCTGCCAATCGGGCAGCAGCATCGGGAACCACGATCGCAACGAGATACGCGCGTCCGCGACGACGCGGTCGCCGTCGTGACGACAGGTCATCGAATCGACTCGCAACGAGGATCCGCTCGCGATCGATGCCACCACCGCGCGCGACCGGGCGAGACAGTCCTCGGCGCTCGCCGACGCCGGTACTCCCGCCCGTACGCCCTCGTCGAGCGCGTCTCGCACGGCTCCCCGCTCGTACAGATCGACGAGCAAATTCGCGACCATGACGAAGAGCAGCAGCGAGAAGGCGGTCGCGACGACGTATTGAATCGTCGTGAAGCCGTCTTGTCTCGTCCGTCGCACCCTCAGTGGATCAATGCATCGCGAAGCGACTTCACGATGTCGACGCCGAGGGTCTGCAGTAGGCCCCAGATGACCACGAGGGCGAGTACACCCAGCGCGGCATTGCCGAGCAATTCGGCCGTGGTCATTCCGGATTCGTCGTGCTTCGCGATGCGCACAGTGCTCCTTGGTTTGGATGTGTTCGACGACGGGTCAGTGGTGTCCGAGAACGATCGATGGGAGCGGCGCCGCTATGAACAGCAGCATGATGGGTGCGAGGATCGCGATCGTGGGCACGAGCATCGCGGCGCGCCGTTTCACGGCGTCCTTGTGCATCTGTTCGCGACGCGCATCACGGATGTCGCTGCTCAACGCCAGCAACCCACCGCCGAGATCGACCCCGCGCTCGACGCCCGCCGCGAGAAGCTGATACGTGCGGGCCGCACTGGGTTCCGGCGTGAGCTCCGCGGCCCGTCGGAACGCCTCCGCCTCACCGAGCCCGGCGCGTGTCCACGTGAGGACGTCGGACAATTCCTCCACGACCGCACCCCGGCCCCGTGCCACGACCCGCTGCACGGCCTGCATCGCGCCCGAGCCCGTGCGCACCTGCATCGCGAGCAGATGATTCACCGTGTAGAGCTCGAGCCGGATGCGCGCGGCGCGCGTCGCGATCGCGCGCTCGAGTCGACTGCGCGACCTGCTCGCGCCGTAGACGAACCCGGCGACCCCACCGACCAGCACGATGAGGGGCGTCTTCAAGGTCATCGCGGCCGCGACAGCTGCTGCGCCTGCAAACAGCACCGCGTGCGCGAGCTGGCGGACGCGGTAGCGCTCCGGCGTGAGCTCGTCCATCGCCGCCTGCCGCAGCAAACGCGCGAGATGCGCGTCGCCCCGCGATTCGAGCGTGCGGCTCAGCCGGGTCGCGGCAGCGTGAACTGCCGGACCGAAGAGACGCCGGAATGTGGCGTCGGCGCCGCCGGGCGCCTCCCGGGTCGCGGTCGGTTCCGGAAGATGACCGAGCGCGGAACGGGCGACGACCACGTACGGACGAACACGCGGCGCGAGGCGCCGCGTCGGCGGGTGGAACATCCCGGCCAGGCCGGCGGCTCCCGCACCGACGGCGCCGGCCGCGACGAACGCGAGGACGCTCATCGCGACACCGTCGGGACGCCGAACACGCGTTCTTCGTCCTCGTCGCGTCCGAGTCGACGAAGGAATGCCATGCCGACACCGGTCAGGCACGCCGCGACGACCAAAGTCGCGAATCCGCCGCTCGACCGGTAGAAGTCACGAAAGGGCCCGGCCCGCGCAGTCAGCGCAACCAGCACGAACCATGGCAGCACGACGACGGCGCGCGCGTTGATGCGCATCTCGAGCCCCTCGGTCTCCAGCGCGTCGAGCAGCTTGAGATCGCGGGTCGTCGTATCGACGAGATCTTCGAGCACGTTCCGGACGATCGGACCACCGCGCTCGTGCGCGAGCAACAGGACCTCGATGACGCGATCGCTCGTCGGGTCCGCGAGCTCGGCCTTGACGACCTCCAGCGCGGGGCCCGTTCCCACCACTCGCGCAAGTTCGGGAAAGCGCTCGAATGCGATCCGCAACGCCGGCGGTCCGGTCGTGGCAAGTGAGGTGACCGATTGCGTCAACGAGCGTCCGGCCGCGATCGACGCGCCGATGTCGCGCAGCCCGTCGGGCCACGCGGCCTGTACCTCACGCATCCGGAGCCGCCGGCGCCGCGCGAAGTAGCCGCGCGGAAAGCACGCCACCGCGATGGACGGCACCAGCGCGACGAAGACCGACCCCGTCAGCGCGACGAGCACGAGGAGCGCCAAGAGGCCGGCGGCGGCACTCCCGGCCCAGAACCGCGCCGGCGTCAGACCGGCGCCCGCCTGTTGCAGCCACAGACGATCGCGTCCGCGCCGGGCGGCTAAGGCGGGCTTGGGCAGCCGCATCGGCGGAAGCGTCCCCATCAGCGCGCCGGCGACCGACGCACAGCACAGGCCGATCAGACACGCGGCAAGAATCCTCATCTCGAGCGGCGTCCGTGCTCGAGCAGCCGGCGCAGTCCGTTGCCTTCGGGCAGCACGCGGTCGATACGCCGCTCGAGACCCGGAGGCAGAACACCGGTCCATTCGAGGGGTCGGCCCAGGCCGTCCCGCACGAAGATCGGCTCGTAGGTCTCCCCCGCGCTCAGGCTCGGCATCACCGCCGCGATCTCGGTGACCTGGCGGCGGACGTGACCGTCGGCGCGGGCGATGTCGTCGCGGTCGAGGTGCACGACCAGATCGAGTGCCTCGACGAAGATCCGCCGCACGATGTGTTCGGTGACGTTCTCGCCCGCCATCAGTGCAGCATTGACGAGCGCGTTGACCGCATCGTGCGCGCTGTTGGCGTGCAACGTGCAGAGGAAGCCGCAGCCCGCGTTGATCGCACGCGTGAGCTCGAACGCCTCCGCACCCCGCACCTCCCCGACGACGATCCGGTTGGGACGCATCGCGAGCGCAACTCGTTTTGTAGCATCGGGGCAAACGCCCAGGCCAGGGCATTAACAAACGGTTAGCCAACCCACTGCACGGTGCGAGATTCAGGGGCGGCGAAGGCCCGCGA
>JAODBI010000190.1 GCA_025463875.1 Actinomycetes bacterium | reverse complement strand
GGCGGCGCACTGCTCGAAGGCTGGGCTCCGGCCGAGCGGCGCCTGCTGATCGCGGGCCTCGTCGCAGTTCCGCACGACATAGCAATTGTTCCGATGCGCGAGTTGGCGTGGCGAATGGGCGAACTCTCAGCCGATCACGCAGGGCTCTCTTCGTTAGGAGCGGAAGCCGTCGCCGCGGCAGTCAACCTCGACGCGCGCATTCTCGTCTCCGCGAAAGACGACGGTCCTGGCATTCGTCACTGCTGCGCGAACGTCGGCGTCACTTACGACGCACTTGCCCGCTGAATCTCACTCGTGCCTTCGAAGATCGCGTAGCTCAGTTGGCCACGTACGGGCAGTAGCGACACGCCCGCTGAGCAGGCCCGACTTGGTGCCCTGGTCCGTCGAATCCGATGAGTAGCCGCGAGTTGTAGGGATGAAAGTAGGGAGGAGGCTCGTCCGGTCGCGGGACCACGCGACGAGTAACAACGACACCCGACTCGGCCACGACCCGCCAATGGCTCGCCAACACGGCAACCAACCGCAGCGCGTGACACGAACTCAACCATCAGGGCATTATGCACGGCCACCAAGGAGTGCCTTCGTGTCCGGTGGATGCATCGATAGCGGGAGGGCCGATGCCGAGCGCCGATGAGATCCGAGACGTTCAGCGAGCGACATGGGCCGGGCTCTCTGCGGGCTGGGAGAAGTGGGATTCGGTCATCATGGAGCAGCTGGGCCCGGTCGGCGCGGCGATCATCGAGCGTCTCGACATCGCTGAAGATCATCAGCATCTCGACATCGCCGCGGGCACAGGTGAGCCGGGTTTGAGCATCGCGAGACTGTCGCCGAAGGGACGCGTCGTGCTGACCGACCTCGTAGCCGAGATGCTGGACGTAGCCGCGCGACGAGCCAGGGCGCAAGGGGTCGCCAATGTCGAGACGAAGGTGTGCAGCGCCGATGATCTGCCGTTCAACGACGGCACATTCGATAGCGTCTCGGTGCGTTTTGGGTACATGTTCTTCCCCGACATGGCCAAGGCGACGGCCGAGTTTGCACGCGTGCTCAAGCCGGGCGGACGTCTCTGCTCGTCGGTATGGATCAAGCCCGAGGAAAATCCGTGGACGACGATCGCCATGCAGGCAATCGCGACCGAGGCGGTGGTAGCGCCGCCCGACCGGGACGGGCCGAATATGTTTCGGTGCGCCGCCCCGGGATATGTCAGTGCCCTGTACGAGGGCGCGGGGCTGCACGACGTTGCCGAGTGGGACGTCGACGTCGAACTCGTGACGCGATCGCCCGCGCAGTATTGGGAGATGATCAGCGAGCACGTCTCGCTCGCAGTTGCGGCGCTTCAGCAGGTCGACGACCCGACGCGGGAGCGGATTCGGGCAAACGCCATTGCGAAGGTGAGCGCGTTCGAGAAGGACGGCAAGGTCCGGGTTCCGGGCGTGGCGCGCTGCATCGTGGGAACGAAACAGGACGCGAGCGGCACGCGCCCACGCGACGGCGCGCTGTCCTCCAACGCGGGCTGACCGGGTCCAGGTCGCGCGCCGATTGACGTACGTCATCGAGTAGACCGCGCGGCTTCGGCCTCCTCTCTCAAAAGGTTCGGCTGGATCTCACTCGTGCCTTCGACGATCCTGTATCCGTACTTGTGCTCGCCGACGAATCCTGCGATCGCAGGAGCGAGTTTCACGAAACATTGCCGGCGTGACTGCGGGGCCGGCGCTGACGGAGGCGCTTGGCGCAGGCCGGACGAGGCCGGGTCGAACATAGGTGTGACGAACATCTGCGGCTAAACCGCCGCCGAAGTAGTAATTAATTCGGCAGATTGAGGTGTAGCGTCACTATTTCAACTCGCGATCACGCGAGCGAGCCTCGGACCCCGGCTTTCCCGCTCGACATGAGGCAGGCGAGAGTGCTTGGTACGCGCGAGGTGCGCAGCGAGGGTCGCATCGATGACCTCGTTTGCTCCGCGCGATATGTCTCCAGCTTGCGGAGAATGTCGACATGAACGGGGACTTCCGGGAGGCCTCGGACGCCGCTGAAGAGCTGGAAGCGGCGTCGCGATTGGCGGCGATCGTCGAATCGTCTACCGACGCAATGATCGGCAAGACGCTCGACGGCGTGATCACGACTTGGAACGCGGGCGCGGAGCGCATGTACGGGTACAACTCCGCCGACGTCGTCGGACAAAACATTGCTCTGCTCATTCCACCGGATCGATCCGACGAATTGCCGGCGATTTTGCGACGGGTGGCAAGCGGCGAACAGGTCGATCATTACGAAACGCAACGACGCCGGAAAGACGGCTCAGTGCTCGACGTGTCAGTGACGATCTCACCAATCCGCGACCGGGACCGCACGATTGTGGGTGCCTCCACGGTGACTCGAGACATCACGGACCGCAAACACGCCGAAGCTGACCTTCGCCAGATGCAAGACCGACTTCACCAAGCTCAACGGTTGGAAAGCGTCGGACAGCTCGCCGGCGGGATCGCGCACGACTTCAACAACTTGCTCGCCGGAATCATGAACTACGCCTCGCTCGCCGCGGATGGGCTCGCGGAGCTGACGAACCGCCTCGGTCTCGGCGACGATGAAGCAATGTTGATCCTGACCGAAGATCTCGGGGAGATCGCCAAGGTTACGGCGCGAGCAGCGCGACTGACGCACCAACTGTTGACATTCAGTCGCGGTGAAGTGATGACCTTGGAGGTCTTGGACCTGAGCGCGATCGTCGTCGAGATGGAGGAGCTGCTGCGTCGAACGATCGGCGAGTCCATCCAGATCACGACCGTCCTCGGCGCTGACCCGCCTCGCACCAAGAACGATCGGGGTCGGATCGAGCAGGTGCTGATGAACCTGGCGGTCAATGCCCGCGACGCGATGCCCGACGGCGGCGCGATGCGGATCGAGACCGCGAGCTTCGAGAGCGACGACGCTGGTCATTACGGTCTCGCTCCGGGTCGGTACGTTCGCCTTTGCGTCTCGGATACGGGCGAGGGCATGCCTCCGGAGGTACTGGCCCGCGCGTTCGAGCCGTTCTTCTCGACGAAGGCCACCGGAGAAGGCACTGGGCTCGGTCTTGCCACCGTACATGGCATCGCAACTCAAGCCGGTGGGACTGTCGTCATTGACTCAGCGCCCGAGGGCGGCACGACGGTGCAGGTCTACCTGCCGGCCACATCGGACTTAGCCGGCACTGTGCAGGAAGCGCCGCACGAAACCGATGTACCAACGCGCGGAGAAACTATCCTGCTCGCCGAGGACGAGGCGATGATTCGCGAACCGGCCCGGCGCATCCTGAGCGGTGCGGGCTACACGGTCCTCGCGACGTCGAGCGCAGAAGAGGCATTAGGTGTCGCCGGCGCGTACCGCGGCGAGATCGGACTGCTGCTCACTGACGTTGTCATGCCCGGCCGCTCCGGCCGGCAACTCGCAGCGGGGCTGCTGCGGTTCCGTCCGGCGACCAAGGTGCTGTACATGAGTGGTTACGCCTCCGACGTGATGTTTTTTCGCGGTGAACGAGGCGTGCACCTGATTGAGAAACCTTTCGCGTCCGAGAACCTGCTGCGGAGAGTCCGGGAGATTCTCGACGGTGGATAGCAGAGGTACCGATGCACGAGCGCGGATCGGATCGATCGCCCGAGGTTCCGACGATCAAGGTTTTGATCGTCGACGACGACCCAGTGTTCCTGCGGACCATGGGCAGGCTTCTCACAAACGCGGGGTATACGTGCCGCGAGGCAGCCAGCGGCGCGGACGCACGAGCGTATTTGAACACGGAGGACGACATCGCAGCTGTTCTGTGCGATGTGCGGATGCCGGAAGAGTCCGGACTCGATCTCGTTGCCACACTCGCCGCCGACTGCCCCGGAGCTGCAGTCGTGATGACGACCGGCGTCGAGGACCCACACACAGCAGCGATTGCCTTCGACCTCGGCGTATACGGGTACTTGATCAAGCCGTTCACGAACAATGAGATCCTCATCACACTCGCCGGTGCCCTTCGCCGGCGGGATCTCGAAGCCGTTCGTCGGAGCGAGATCGACGGGCTCGAGCGAAGCGTTGCCCGCTTCCGGACATTGCACGGCGTGCTCGCGGTCATCGAAACCGTCGCGCCGGGGGCGTCGAGTGCCGACGAGGCGGAGCTCATCGAGCGGCTCTCTCGGGCAATGTCCCTACGCGCGGACGAGACCGGTGCACATATCCAGCGAATGAGCCGCTACGCGGCGGTGTTGGCCGACGCGGTTGGCTACCACGAGTTGTCGGCCGACGAGGTTCGGCTTGCCACCGCGCTCCACGACGTCGGGAAGATCGGCGTTCCCGACTCCATCCTGATGAAGCCCGGACCGTTGTCACCCGAAGAGCGCGTTGCCATGCAACGCCACGCTCAAATCGGGTACCAGTTGCTGGCGGGGTCGACATCCTCACTGCTCGAGGTCGCGGCGCGCGTTGCCCTGGGCCACCACGAGTGGTGGGACGGTGGCGGCTACCCGCGTGGGTTGCAGCGCGACGAGATCCCACTGGAAGCGCGCATCGCGGCGGTAGCGAACGTGTTCGACGGCCTTACGAGCGACCGCCCCTACCGGCGCGGCGTGCCCGTCGACGCCGCGATAGCAGCAATGACCGAGAACCGTGGTCGCCAATTCGAGCCGCGTCTCCTCGACGCATTCTTGAGCGCGCTCGATGAGTTGACCACGATCCGTTCCGCGTACCCCGATCGTGACGAGCCGCGCATTCGGGTGCTCGTCGTAGACGGCGACGAAGTTTCCAGTCAGCGCATCATGCGGTTGTTGGCTGTACAG
>JAODBI010000163.1 GCA_025463875.1 Actinomycetes bacterium | reverse complement strand
GTTTGCGGGCGACGACGAAGACGACGTGTACGGGGGTGGAGATGTTCCGCAAGCTGTTGGATGAGGGGCGGGCGGGCGACAATATCGGTGCGTTGTTGCGGGGCACGAAGAAGGAAGATGTGGAACGAGGTCAGGTGCTGGCGACGCCGGGGAGTATTACGCCGCACACCAACTTCACAGCGCAGGTGTACATCTTGACGAAGGAGGAGGGCGGCCGGCATACGCCGATCTTCACGAATTATCACCCGCAGTTCTATATCCGGACCACGGATGTGACGGGCACGGTGGCGTTGCCGGAGGGTACGGAGATGGTGATGCCGGGTGACAACACCGAGATGTCGGTCGAGTTGGGTAAGCCGATCGCGATGGATGAAGGACTCCGGTTCGCGATCCGTGAGGGTGGCCGTACTGTGGGTTCCGGCCGCGTCGTGAAAATCGAGAAGTAGGGACTTACATGGCTGCTCCTTCGGGACAGAAGATCCGCATCCGCCTCAAGGCGTATGACCACGAGGTCATCGATCAGTCGACGAAGAAGATCGTCGAGACGGTGATCCGTACGCAGGCGAAAGTGCGCGGTCCGGTGCCGCTCCCGACGGAGATCCGCAAGTACACCGTCATCCGGTCACCGCACGTCGACAAGGACAGCCGCGAGCACTTCGAGATGCGCATTCACAAGCGCCTCATCGACATCGTGGAACCGACGGGGAAGACGGTCGAGGCCCTGCAGCGGCTCGACCTCCCGGCCGGTGTCGACATCGAACTGAAGATGCAGCAGGCCTGACGGCGAGTTCACTCGGCCGTACCGAAACTGCGTGAGCCTCGGGCCCGCCCGACGCTCACGCTTTTTCGCGTCCGAGCCGCACCACCCCCGGAATTCCCCGTCGAGACGAATCTTCCGACGAATCGCCGCCACGCACGTCGGTGCACCCGTCTCGACGAATCTTCCGACGAATCGTTGGTACGGATTCGTGGACGGGGCGCATCCCGGATCCGGATTTCTGATTCGGGCGGGCGCGGCGGCCGCCACGGGCCCGTCGCTGCCCGCCCCGCCGCACCCGTGCGACAATCTTCCGGTGGACGAGGTGGCCGCCGGCGAACACGCCACCGATTCGCCGGATGCGGGCGTCGTCGCCGAGCCGGCGCCGGCATCCGTTCCGGCGGCGGCACCGGCCGCACCGGAAGCGCCGGTCGTCGACGGACCGAGCCGAGAGCGCCCATCCCCGCGCGGCGAATCGCGATTCGCCCGCCTCACCGAGGGCTGGGGGCTCCCCGAAGGCGTGCTCGCCATCCTCGTCGTCGCCTGGTCGATCGAATTCATCAAGCTCCCGATGGAGCGCTTCGACCGTTGGGGCACCTTCGGCTTCGACCTCGGCATCTACGACCAGGGCACCTGGTTGCTCTCCCGGGGCAAGGACCCCTTCGTCACGATCCGCGGGCTCGAGCTCTTCGGCCACCACGCGAACATCTTCTTGTTCCTCCTCGTGCCCTTCTATTGGTTGGGCGCCGGTCCGGTCTTCCTCCTGGTCGTGCAAGTGCTGGCCCAGGCGAGCGGTGCAATCGCGGTGTTCCTGCTCGCCCGCGACCTGTTGCGGTCGAAGTGGGCCGGCGTCGTGCTCGCCGCCGCTTTGCTCCTCAATCCCACGTACCAGTGGTTGACGTGGGAGTTCTTCCACCCCGACGCCGTCGCCATCGGTCCGTTGCTGTTCGCCTACTGGGCGGCACGCGGCAAACGCTGGCGCTGGTTCACCGTCGCGGCGGTGCTCGCCATCCTCTGCAAAGAGGATCTGGCCATCGCCATCGCGATCCTGGGCATCATCGTCGCGTTCCGCGGCGACCGGAAAAGGGGGGCGATCGTCGCCGCGCTCTCGACCGCGTACTTCTTCTTCGCGACCCGGGTGCTGATCCCGGCGGAGAACGGCATCGGGCCCTTCTACGACAGCTTCTTCGGCGATCTCGGCAAGAGTCCGACCGAGGTCGCCGTCAACTCGGTGCGCCATCCGACCAAGACGTGGCATCTCGCCACCGAGAAGGACCGCAAGAACTGGTACTTCAACATGTTCGCGCCCTGGGCGTTCGTTCCGCTCCTCGACCTGCGCGCCCTTGCGGTTGCGGGCGGTGCGATCTTCATCAACGTCGTGTCGTCGTTCCCGTATACACGCGACTACCGGTTCCACTACTCGGCGATCGTGGTTGCGGGAAGCGCGGTGGCGACCGTCGAGGCGATCGCCTGGATCTCGAACCGGGCCAGGCAACGGATCCCGACGCAGGTGGCGATGCTCACCGCCGTGCTGACCGCCGCGGTCGTCGCGAGCTTTGCTCTGGGTTGCGCGCAGTACTCGAAGCACTACAAGGACGGCACCTGGCCGGGCGGCGCCGATCCCCGCGATGCGATCCGGGCCGCGGCCGTGAAGTCGGTCCCGAGCCAGGCCTCGGCCAGCGTCGCCTACAACATCGACACCCACATGACCCACCGCCCCGCGGTGTACGAGTTCCCCGTGCCGTGGTGCAACATCAACTGGGGTGTGCACGGCGAGCACCTCCACGACCCCGCAACGGTCGACTACCTCGTACTCGACCGGACGCTGATCAACGACCCCCGGGACAAGGCGCTCCTGGCGGATTTGCTGTCCGGCGAATTCAGGACGGTGTCCCAGGCATCGGGCGTCCTCGTCGCCGAGCGCGTCCGCCCGCCGGCCGCTCCCGCGGGCGAGAACCCACCCGAGGGCAGCTGCTTCGCGCGTCGGTCGCTGAACCAGTTCCAACCGAATCTGCAAGCGGCGGGATGAGGGGTCGGACCGGTCCGTCATTCACGGGGTCGGATGGCGTACGGGTCGACGACTTGCTAGCATTATCGGGCTCTACGGGCCGCATATCGCGACCCGCCGCGTCGCCCCCCCGGCCTCGGGTGTGACGCGACTTCAACCGAGGCCCGCGTAGGCCCCGTTTCCGGCGGAACCGCGCGGCACAACCGAGATCACGCTCCGCCCGGGAACTCCGAGCGGAGCGTTCGCGTGGGCGCGGAGCGTTCGCAGCCCGAGCGAGAGTCACCGGAGTCGAAAATGGCGAACAAAGGGATCCTGGGCCGAAAACTCGGCATGACCCAGGTCTTCGACGAGGGCAACCGGATCGTTCCGGTCACCGTCATCGAGGCCGGGCCCTGTCGCGTGGTCCAGATCAAGACTCCCGAGCGCGATGGCTATGCCGCGGTTCAGCTCGCCTTCGGCGACACCAAGGCGCAACGCCTCTCCAAGCCCGAGCTGGGACACTTGAAGGCGGCGAACGCCGACCCCACGAAGTACCTCGCGGAGTTGCGCGTCGTCGACCTCTCGGGCTTCGAGCTCGGCCAGATCCTGAAGGCCGACGTCTTCGCGGCCGGCGAGCGCGTCGACGTCACCGGCATCAGCAAGGGTCACGGATTCGCGGGCGTCATGAAGCGCCACAACTTCTCCGGCCAGGGCGCGTCGCACGGTAACCACAAGAAGCACCGCGCTCCGGGCTCGATCGGCGCCTGCGCCACGCCCGCCCGCGTGTTCAAGGGCATGAAGATGGCGGGCCAGTTCGGCAACGTGCGCACGACGACGCTCAACCTGCAGGTCGTCGAAGGCGACGCCGAACGCAACCTCCTGCTCCTTCGGGGCGCCGTGCCGGGTCCGTCCGGCGGCATTGTCTTCGTCCGCAACGCCGTGAAGTCGGGGGTGAAGGCGTGACCTCCATCACCATGAAGACCGCGACGGGCGCCGACAGCGGCACCGTCGAGCTCCCCGACGACATCTTCGGCATCGAGCCGAACGTCGCGGTGATGCACCAGGTCGTCACCGCCCAGCTCGCCGCCAAGCGTGCCGGCACCCACAGCACCAAAACCCGCTCCGAAGTGCGCGGCGGTGGTGCGAAGCCGTGGCGCCAGAAGGGCACGGGCCGCGCCCGGCAGGGATCGATCCGCGCGCCGCAGTGGCGGGGTGGCGGTGTGGCACACGGCCCCAAGCCGCGCGACTACTCGCAACGCACGCCCAAGAAAATGGTGCGGCTGGCGCTTCGTTCGGCGCTCTCGGACCGGGCGCAGGAACAGAAGATCGTCGTCGTCGACGACTGGGCGATCGACGCGCCGAAAACGAAGGACGCGGTCAAGCTGCTGCAAGCGATCGGGCTGCGCACCAAGGGCGAGCGCGAAGGGCGCGTGCTGGTCGTGTTGTTCCGCACCGACGAGAACGCGTGGAAGTCGCTGCGCAACCTCGGCGACCGCGTGCAGATCGTGCTGCCGGAAGAGTTGAACACCTACGACGTGTTGCTGAACGACTGGCTCGTGTTCTCGAAGCCGGCGCTCGAGACCACGATCGCCCGCCTCGGCAACGGCGCAACTGTGAACGCAGGTGCCGACGATGAGTAAGGACCCGCGCGACATCATCATCAAGCCGGTGGTGTCGGAGAAGTCGTACGCGGGCTACGACATGAACGTCTACACGTTCGTCGTCGCGCCGGACGCCAACAAGATCGAGATCCGTAACGCGGTCGAGCAACTGTTCGCGCGCCGGGTCGAGAAGGTGCACACCATCAACCGCAAGGCCAAGCGATCGCGTAACCGCCGTACCGGCGCGTACAACGCACCCGCTCGCCAGAAGCGGGCCATCGTCACCCTCGCTGCCGGCGAGGAACGCATCGACATCTTCGGGAGCTGACGGTGCCTATTCGCAAACGCAAGCCGACCAGCCCTGGGCGCCGGTTCCAGACGGCATCCGACTTCGCCGAGGTCACCAAGACCAAGCCCGAGAAGGCGCTGACGAAGCCGAAGCCGAAGACGGGTGGTCGCAACTCGTACGGCCGCATGACGGCGCGTCACCGCGGCGGCGGTCACAAGCAGCGGTACCGCATCGTCGACTTCCGCCGGAACAAGGACGGCGTGCCTGCCAAGGTCGCGGCGATCGAGTACGACCCGAACCGCAACGCGCGGCTCGCGCTCCTGCACTACCTCGACGGCGAGAAGCGCTACATCATCGCTCCGCAGGGTCTCGACGTCGGCGCAATGGTGCAGAGCGGCCAAGGCAGTGAGATCCGCGTCGGCAACGCCTTACCGCTGCGCTACATCCCGGTCGGTACGACGGTGCACAACGTCGAGCTCAAGCCCGGCGGCGGCGCCAAGATGGGCCGCGGCGCTGGTACCGCGATTCAGTTGATCGCGAAAGAAGGCGTCTTCGCGACGCTGCGTCTCCCCTCCACCGAGATGCGGCGCGTCCCGATCGACTGCCGCGCGACAGTCGGCTCGGTCGGCAACAGCGAAGCCGGACTGATCTCGGTCGGCAAGGCCGGTCGCAACCGCTGGCAGGGCAAGCGCCCGCACACCCGCGGCGTCGCCATGAACCCCGTCGACCACCCGCTCGGCGGCGGCGAGGGCAAGAGCTCCGGAGGCCGACACCCCGTGTCGCCTTGGGGCAAGCCCGAGGGCCGCACCCGTAAGAAGGGCAAGTCGAGCGACAAGCTCATCATCCGCCGGCGTCGTACGCGCGGCGCACGGAGGTAAGGAAGCATGCCCCGCAGCCTGAAGAAAGGTCCGTTCATCGACGACCACCTTCGCGAGAAGGTGGACGCTATGAACGCGGCCGGCGACCGCAAGGTCATCAAGACCTGGTCGCGCCGCAGCACCGTCACCCCCGACATGGTCGGCCACACGCTCGCGGTGCACGACGGCCGCAAGCACGTACCGGTGTACGTCACCGAGGCGATGGTCGGGCACAAGCTCGGCGAGTTCGCGCCCACTCGGATCTTCCGCTACCACGCGGGCCAAGAGCGATCGAGCCGGCGCTGATGGCGAATACCGCGAACTCCAAGACCGCCGAGAAGTCGGGCGTCCGCGCCACGGTGCGCTACCTGCACACCTCGCCCTACAAGGTGCGTCAGGTCCTCACCCTCGTGCGCGGTCTGCCGGTCGACGACGCTGAACGGTTGCTGCAGCTCTGCGAGAAGGACGCGGCCGACGACGTGTTGAAGTTGCTCGGGTCGGCCATCGCCAACGCCGAGCACAACAACTCGATTCCGGCCGACGAGCTGTATGTGGCGGTCGCGTGGGCCGACGAAGGCCCCACGCGCAAGCACGGCCAGCCGCGGGCACGCGGTCGCTACTTCCGGATTCGTAAGCGCACGTCGCACGTCACGATCGTGCTCGAGCGCTTCGCGATGGACGAGCTCGAAACCCGCCGGCGCCGCGAAGAGGCGACCGGACGCGGTGCGGCGGTTCAGCAGCGCCGGCGCGCCGAGCGCGTCCGACGTTCGCGTGCGACCGAGCCGGAACCCGAAGCAGCCGAAGTCGAAGAGCCGGAAATGGAAGTCGAAGAGATCGCCCAGGCGCCCGAATTGGTCGACGCGGAGACACCCGCCGCCGAGACGACCGACGAAGTTGCGACGGGCGAAGTCACCGATACCGAATCGTCTGCGGACGAGCCGGAAGCTGAGAAGGACTAGTCATGGGTCAGAAAGTCAACCCGTACGGGTTCCGCCTCGGCATCACGACCGAGTGGAAGTCCCGCTGGATCGCAGGCAAGACCGAGTACCGCGAGTTCCTCATCGAGGACTGGAAGATCCGCGACTACCTGCGCAAGCAGCTGGAGCGCGCCGCGGTGAGCCGCGTCGAGATCGAACGCACCGGCGACCGGCTGCGCATCGACGTCTACACCGCGCGCCCGGGCATCGTCATCGGCCGCCGTGGCGCCGAGGCCGAGCGCCTGCGCGAGGGCCTGCGCAAGATCAGCGGCAACCCGAAGATCCAGTTCAACATCCAAGAGATCAAGCAGCCCGAGATCGACGCCATGCTGCTCGCGCAAGGTGTCGCCGACCAGCTCACCGGTCGCGTCTCCTTCCGGCGCGCGATGAAGCGCGCGGTGCAGACCGCGATGAAGGCGGGCGCGTTGGGTGTCCGCGTGCAGTGCAGCGGACGCCTGGGTGGCGCGGAGATGAGCCGCAAGGAGTGGTACCGCGAAGGTCGCGTGCCGCTTCACACGTTGCGCGCCGACGTCGACTACGGCCTCGCCGAGGCGCGCACCACGTTCGGGCGCATCGGCGTGAAGGTCTGGATCTACAAGGGCGACATCCTGCCGTACAAGAGCGCGGTCGAGGACAAGATCGCACGCGAAGCGGCGATGGCCGTCGGCGAGACCGCAGGTCAGCCCGGCGCGCGCCGGGTCGTGAGTGCCGGTGGCGGTCGCCGCCGTCCGGCCGACGAGGGCGAGACCGCGGCAACGACCGAGGGCACCGCCGAGACCGCCGATGGTGCCGAAGACGCGCCGGCCAAGCCGCTGTTGGGCGAGGCCGATCCCGAGCTCGAGCGCCTGCTCGCCGAAGAAGAAGAGATCGAGCGCCGCACGCGTGAGCACCACGAGACCCCGCACTTCCGCGGCGGCGAGGAGTAGGTCGACACGATGTTGATGCCCCGCAAGGTTCGTCACCGCAAGGTGCAACGAGGCCGCATGACCGGCATGGCCAAGGGTGGAACGCGCCTGGCCTTCGGTGAGTTCGGCATCCAGGCGTTGGAGCCGGGCTGGTTGACGAACCGACAGATCGAGGCAGCTCGTATCGCGATGACGCGCCACATCAAGCGGGGCGGCAAGGTCTGGATCAACGTCTTCCCCGACAAGCCCATCACGCAGAAGCCGGCCGAGACCCGCATGGGTTCGGGCAAGGGCAATCCCGAGAAGTGGGTCGCGGTGGTGAAGCCCGGTCGCGTGCTGTTCGAGCTCTCGGGCGTTCCCGAACCCGTCGCCCGCGAAGCGATGCGCCTCGCCATCCACAAGCTTCCGCTTCGTGCGCGATTCATCGTGCGTGAGGAAGAGGTGTAGCGATGACGAAGCCGAACGAGTTGCGAGAGCTGACCGACGAGACGCTCGTCGACCGCCTCTCGGAAGCGAAGCAGGAGCTGTGGAAGCGCCGTCTCGATCTTGCGACCGGCCAGCTCGACAGCCCGACCGAGATCACGAACTACAAGCGCGAGATCGCGCGCATCCACACGCTGATGCGTGAGCGCGAGATCCTGGCGCACGAGGCAGATCGGCAGGAGGCCTGATGGCCGACGAAATCACGAACGACGAGAACGAGAAGCGCGCCAATTCCCGCAAGGTGCGGGAGGGCATCGCGGTGTCCACGAAGATGGACAAGACCGTCGTGGTCGCGGTTGTCGACCGGGTGCGGCACCGCCGCTACCAGAAGACGATGCAGCGCACCAAGCGCCTCTACGCCCACGACGAGACGAACGACGTGCGCGAGGGCGACCGGGTGCGGGTCGCCGAGACGCGCCGGCTCTCGAAGAACAAGCGTTGGCGGATCGTGGAAGTCCTGGAGCGCGCCCGATGATCCAACAGGAGTCGCGGCTCAAGGTCGCCGACAACTCGGGTGCCCGCGAGGTGCTCTGCATCAAGGTGCTCGGCGGTACGCGCCGGCGCTACGCGAGCATCGGCGACGTCTTCGTCGCGACGGTGAAGGACGCGGTTCCGGGTGCGTCGGTGAAGAAGGGCGACGTCGTGAAGTGCGTCGTCGTCCGCACCAAGAAGGAGAAGCGCCGTCCCGACGGTAGCTACATCCGCTTCGACGAGAACGCCGCAGTATTGATCAACGACCAGATGCAGCCACGAGGCACACGCATCTTCGGTCCGGTCGGGCGCGAGCTGCGCGACCGCCGCTTCATGCGGATCGTCTCCCTCGCGCCGGAGGTGTTGTGACCATGAAGGTACGGAAGGGTGACGACGTCGTCGTGCTCGCGGGCAAGGACGTCGGTCGGCGCGGCACGATCACGCGTGTCATCAACGGGACCGACAAGGTGATCGTCGATGGCGTGAACATGGTGAAGCGGCACACGAAGCCTCAGGGCCAGGTGATGCAGGGCGGCATCATCGACAAGGAGATGCCGATCCACGTCTCGAACGTCGCGTTGTGGTGCAAGGAGTGCGGGGCGACCCGCATCGGCTACCGCTTCGACGACGCGGGCGTGAAGCACCGTACGTGCCGGAAGTGCGGAGGCGACATCTGATGGCCGCCACCACCACTACCGAGTCGCCGCGCCTCAAGCAGCGCTTCGAGAGCGAGTTGAAGAAACAGCTCCAGACCGAGCTCGGCCTGGGCAACGTCATGCAGGTGCCGCAGCCGGTGAAGATCGTCGTGAACATGGGTGTCGGTCGCGCCACGCAGCAGCGTTCGCTGCTCGACGGTGCGGTCACCGACCTGACGATCATCACGGGGCAGAAGCCGCTCGTGACGAAGGCGAAGAAGTCGATCGCGAGCTTCAAGCTCCGTGAGGGCAACGAGATCGGCGCCAAGGTGACGTTGCGCGGCGATCGGATGTGGGAGTTCTACGACCGGCTGGTGAGCCTCGCCATCCCTCGCATCCGTGACTTCCGGGGAATGCCGCCCAAACAGTTCGACGGGCACGGGAACTACACGTTCGGTCTCACCGAGCAACTCGTGTTCCCCGAGATCGACTACGACAAGATCGACAGCGTTCGCGGAATGAACGTGACGATCGTGACCACAGCGGAGACCGACGACCAGGGGCGCGCACTCCTGCGCGTCCTCGGGTTCCCGTTCCGCCGCGACGGGCAGGGGTGAACGAATGGCCAAAAAGGCACTCATCAACAAGCAACAGCGCACGCCGAAGTTCAAGGTGCGCGGCTACACGCGCTGCCGGCGCTGTGGCCGGGCGCGCTCCGTCTACAAGGACTTCAGTCTCTGTCGACTCTGCCTTCGGCAGATGGCCCACGCCGGGGAGATCCCGGGCATGACGAAGAGCTCGTGGTGACGGGCCTCGTGGAGTTGGGGGGATACGCGCAGTGACGATGACCGACCCGATCGCCGACATGTTGACTCGTATCCGGAACGCGAACGTCGCGTTCCACGACGACGTCGCCATGCCGTCTTCGAAGCTGAAAGAGGCCGTCGCGGTCATCTTGGAGCGCGAGGGCTATATCACGGGCTTCGAAGTCGTGGCCGACCCGAGCCGTCCGGGGAAGCGCCTGACGATCAAGATGAAGTACTCGAGCGACCGCCGCCGGACGATCTCCGGGATCAAGCGCGTGTCGCGACCCGGCCTGCGCGTGTATTCGAAGGCCGAAGGGGTTCCGCGTGTTCTCGGCGGCATGGGAATCGCGATCGTGTCCACCAATCAGGGTCTGTTGACCGACCGCGAGGCGCGCGAGCGCCGGGTCGGCGGCGAGATCCTGTGCCAGGTCTGGTAGCGGAGCTGTCGTATGTCGCGTATCGGTAAGCAACCGATCCCGGTTCCGAGCGGTGTCGAGGTGACCATCGACGGTCCCGCGGTCCGCGTGAAGGGACCGAAGGGTCAACTCGAGCACCAGCTGGTCGGCGACGTCGTGATCGAACGCGACGGCGACGCGTTGAACGTGACGCGCGCCGACGACTCCCGCTCGAACCGCGCGCTGCACGGTCTGCAGCGGACGCTGATCGCCAACATGGTGATCGGAGTGTCCGACGGCTTCGCCAAGGAGCTCGAGATCGTCGGTGTGGGGTACCGCGCCGCGGCGCAGGGGCCGAACGCGATCGAGCTCGCGGTCGGGTTCTCGCACACCGTCCGCTTCGATGCCCCCGAGGGAATCACCTTCGAGGTCCCGGCGCCCACGCGCATCACCGTGCGCGGCCACGACAAGCAACTCGTGGGCCAGGTCGCCGCCGACATCCGCAAGGTCCGCAAACCCGAGCCGTACAAGGGCAAGGGCATCCGTTACGTCGGCGAGCACGTCCGTCGTAAAGCCGGCAAGTCCGCGAAGTAGCAGAGGGTTTCGCTATGAGCCTCACGAAATCCGACCACCGCGACCGGCGTCACCGCCGGGTGCGCAAGAAGGTCACCGGAACCGCGGAGCGTCCGCGCCTCGCGGTCTTCCGATCGAGCAAGCACATCTACGTTCAGGCGATAGACGATCTGGCCGGCACCACGTTGGTCAGCGCGTCGACGATGGAAGCCGATGTCCGCGGCGGTGTGACCGCAACGGTCGATGCCGCCAAGCAGGTTGGCAAGCTCGTCGGTGAACGAGCCAAGGCCGCCGGTATCACCGCCGTCGTGTTCGATCGCGGCGGTTTCAAATATCACGGCCGGGTCGCGGCGGTCGCCGATGGCGCCCGCGAAGCCGGTTTGACTCTCTAAGGGATTGGGTTCGCATGGCTGAAGGTCAGTACGACGAGCGAGTGATCTCGATCAACCGCGTCGCCAAGGTCGTCAAGGGCGGACGGCGCTTCTCGTTCACCGCGCTCGTTGTCGTCGGCGACGGCAACGGCAACGTCGGTCTCGGCTACGGCAAGGCGAAGGAAGTTCCCGCCGCGATCCAAAAAGGTATGGAAGAGGCGCGCAAGAGCTTCTTCGCGGTCCCGCTCGCGGGTTCCACGCTCACCCACGTCGTGCTCGGCGAGCACGACGCGGCGCGCGTTCTGATGAAGCCGGCGGCACCGGGTACCGGCGTCATCGCCGGGGGTGCGGCGCGCGCGATCCTCGAAGCAGCCGGCATCCACGACGTGCTCGCCAAGTCGCTCGGGTCGTCGAACGCGATCAACGTGGCGCGCGCGACCATGCAGGGACTCCGTTCGCTGCGCCGTCCCGACGACGTCGCGCGCCTGCGCGGCAAGTCGGCCGAGGAGGTTTCCACCACGGGAATGCTCGCCGCCTACCGCGAACGCCAGCGCGGCAAGCTCGAGGTGACAGAGGTCAAATGAGTGCCAAAGAAACATCCGGTTCCGGCGGTATCAAGGTGACGCTCGTGCGTTCCAAGATCGGCATCAAGCCCAAGCAGCGCGGAACTCTCCGCGCGCTCGGCCTGCGGCGCATCGGGTCGACGAACACACTTCCCGATCGACCCGAAGTGCGCGGCATGATCGCGCGCGTGCCGCACCTCATCACCGTGGAGGAGCTCTCGTGAAGATTCACGATCTGAAACCCGCTCCCGGATCGCGCAAGCCCAAGAAGCGCGTCGCGCGCGGCATCGGCGGCAAGGGCGGCAAGACCGCGGGCCGGGGCAGCAAAGGCCAGGGTGCACGCGGCACGGTCCCGGCCCGGTTCGAGGGTGGTCAGACCCCGCTCCACCGCCGCACGCCGAAGGCGAAGGGCTTCAACAACCCGTTCCGCATCGAATACCACGTCGTGAACCTGTCGACCCTCGACGGCTTCGACGCCGGCGCCGAGGTGACCCCGGACACGCTGCGCGCCGGCGGTCTGGTGGCCAAGCAGGGCCTGGTGAAGGTGCTGGCCCGGGGCGAGATCACCAAGGCGCTGACGGTTCGCGCGCACGGGTTCTCGGCCGCCGCGATTCGCGCGATCGAGGCCGCGGGCGGAACGACCGAAGTGCTCCCCTTGCCGTGGCCGACCGGCCGTCCGCCGGCACGCGGAAACGCCCTCACGAACCGCTAGCTACACTGACCCGTCCGCTGTCGAAGTGGCTTGTCCGGTGTGCTCTCCGCTGTTTGAGGTGGTCGTCGACCCTATGAGGTCCCGGTGATGTCAGGGCTTTCGCGCCTCCAGAACATGTTCCGCGTCGCCGACCTGCGGAACAAGATCCTGTTCACGTTCTTCATCATCTTCCTCTTCCGGATGGGCTCGCACATCCCCGTCCCGTACGTCGACTTCAAGGCCGTGCAGGAGCTGCAGTCGCAGTCGAAGGGTGCGGGCGGCGTGCTCGGCCTCTTCAACCTGTTCTCCGGCGGCGCGCTCACCGCGGTCTCGGTCTTCTTCCTCGGGATCATGCCGTACATCACGGCGTCGATCATCATGCAGTTGCTCGGGGTCGTGATCCCGAAGCTCGAGGAATGGCAGAACGAGGGTCAGACCGGTCAGAAGAAGATCACGCAGTGGACGCGTTACCTGACCGTCGCGCTCGCGCTGATGCAGTCGACGGCGTTCGTGTTCGTCCTGAAGAGCGGCAACGGCGGCCTGCTCGGGCAGTCGGGCATCTCGTTGCCGGTGGGCACGGTGCTCATCCCACACTTCACCGCGTTCCGCGCGTTGATGATCGTCATCACCTGGACGACGGGATGCGCGCTCGTCATGTGGTTGAGCGAGCTCGTCACCCAGCGCGGGATCGGCAACGGCATGTCGATCCTGATCTTCACGTCGGTGGTGTCGCGGCTGCCGTACTCGGGTTCGCTCGTGCTGAAGCAGTCGACGTTCAAGTTCGTCGTGATCCTCGCGATCGCGATCGCCCTGGTGTACGCGATCGTGCTCATCGAATCGGGCCAACGCCGAATACCCGTGCAGTTCGCGAAGAGAGTCGTCGGCCGCCGAATGTACGGCGGCCAGAGCACCTACATACCGCTGAAGGTCAACCAGTCGGGTGTTATCCCGGTGATCTTCGCCACTTCGTTGCTGTCGTTCCCCGCGCTCCTTGCGACGGTCCTCCCCAACGGCGCGGGGAAGTGGATCAACGACCACCTCGTCGGCAATGCCACGACGAGCTGGTTCTACATCGTGAGCTTCGGCGTGCTCATCATGTTCTTCTCGTACTTCTACACGGCCATCGCGTTCAACCCCCAGCAACAGGCCGACATCATCCGCAAGCAGGGCGGCTTCATCCCGGGCATCCGTCCCGGACCTCCCACGGAGCGTTACCTCGCCAAGGTGCTGAACCGGATCACGCTTCCCGGTGCGCTGTACCTGACGGTCATCGCCATCATCCCGTTCATCGTGCTGAAAGCGTGGAATATCCAGGATCCCTTCGGTGGCGTCACCATCCTCATCGCAGTCGGCGTGATGCTCGAGACCATGAAGCAACTCGACAGCCAGCTGATGATGCGGAACTACGAGGGCTTCCTCTCCTAGCGCCATGGGCTCCTCAGATCCCCGACTCGTGCTGCTCGGGAGGCAAGGTGCCGGAAAGGGCACTCAGTCGACCCGCCTCGCCGAGCACTACGGCGTCATCCACGTCTCGACGGGCGACATGTTCCGCACGCAGGCGGCGCAGGGCACCGCGTTCGGGCTCGAGGCGAAGCGTTACATGGACGCAGGTGATCTCGTTCCGGACGAGATCGTCGTCGGCGTGATCGAGGAGAGCATGGTCCCGGGCGGTCCGCTCGGCGGTGGGTTCGTCCTCGACGGCTTCCCGCGCACGCTGCACCAGGCGCGTGAGCTCGACCGCGTGATCGCGGGCGACCCGCTCGATCTCGTCATCGACCTCGACGTTCCCCGCGAGATCGTCTTCGACCGGATCGCCGGCCGGCGCGTGTGCGAGAGCTGTCAGCGCGTGTACCACGTCAACCTGCCGCCGACGAACGACTGGGTCTGCGACACGTGTGGGGGGGCCGTCCGCCAGCGTGATGACGACACGGAGGAGGCCGTCGAACGCCGCCTCGAGGTGTACGAACTCGAGACCGTGCCGATCGTCCAGTACTACCGCGCCCTCGGCCTGCTGACTCTGGTCGACGGGGTGGGCGAAGGCGACGAGGTGTTCGAGCGGCTCGTCAAAGTCTGCGTCGAGCAGCTCTCGTAACGGTCATGCACTGATGGTGCTGCGCAAGAACGCGAACCAGATCGCGCTGATGCGGCGCGCGGGCGCCGTCGTCGCCGAGATGCACGACGCCTGCACCCGCGCCGCGGTACCCGGTGCGACAACGGCCGACCTCGACCGCGCCGCCCACGAGGTGCTCGACCGCCGTCACGCCCGCTCCAACTTCCTCGGCTATCACGGCTTCCCGGCCGTCGCCTGCATCTCGCCGAACGAGGTGATCGTGCACGGCATCCCGGGTCCGCGGGTGCTCGAGGAAGGCGACATCGTCTCGATCGACTGCGGGGCCATCATCGAGGGCTGGCACGCCGACGCGGCTATCACGGTTCCCGTGGGCGCCGTCGACTCGGAGTCGCAACGGCTCATGGACGTGACCCGGGCGGCGCTCGAGTCGGCCATCGCCGCGACCGTCGCCGGCAACCGGCTAGGAGACGTCGGCGCCGCGGCCGAGAGCCCCGTCAACAGGGCCGGCTTCGGAGTCGTGCGGGAGTACGTGGGCCACGGCATCGGCACCGAGATGCACGAGGAGCCCGACGTGCCCAACTTCGGTCCGGCGGGCCGGGGCCTCAAGCTCCGGGCCGGGATCGTGCTCGCCATCGAGCCTATGGTGACGGCCGGCCGGCCCGCGACCCGGACCCTCGACGACGGCTGGACCGTGGTCACCGCCGACGGGTCCCGCGCCGCCCACTTCGAGCACACGGTCGCCATCACCGACAACGGTCCCGAAGTGTTGACGCGTCTCTAGCGACCCGGAGAGAAGGAATGTCGCCCGCGCGCTGGGTGTTGGCTTGTCCAACGGCTGTCTGATCAGGTATTCTCTTCGGTCGGCTCCTTGCCCGTTCCGCGCGCCCAGGGACCCAGATATTTTCGACGTCCGCCGGCGCGCTTCCAACCTGAAGGTGATGCTCTCTGGCCAAGCCCAAGGATGACACGATCCTGGTCGAAGGCACGGTCGTCGAACCGCTGCCCAACGCCATGTTCCGTGTCGAGCTGGAGAACGGGCACAAGGTATTGGCCCATATTTCCGGGAAGATGCGCATGCACTACATCCGCATCGCACCGGGCGACCGCGTGCAGGTCGAGCTCACGCCGTACGACCTGACCCGCGGCCGCATCACGTATCGCTACAAGTGAACCCCGCGTCGAGTGCGGAGAAGGTGACGAGATGAAGGTTCGTCCTTCGGTGAAGAAGATGTGCGACAAGTGCAAGGTGATCCGCCGGCACGGTTCGGTCCGGATCATCTGTGACGACCCCCGCCACAAGCAGCGGCAGGGTTAGGAGGACGCGCCATGGCCCGTATCGCCGGCGTCGACATTCCCCGGGAGAAGCGGCTCGAGATCTCGCTCACGTACATCTACGGCATCGGCCGTCACTCCGCACAAGAGGTGTGCGACGCGACGCAGATGTCGCGCGACACCCGGGTGCGCGACCTCACCGACGAAGAGGTCGCACGCCTGCGCACCTACATCGACCAGAACCTGAAGGTCGAAGGTGA
>JAODBI010000152.1 GCA_025463875.1 Actinomycetes bacterium | reverse complement strand
TGACAGCGCGCGCAGTTCAACTCGAAGAGGAGCTGAGGATCGCTGACGTTGGCACGTCGCTTCTTCCACTCCGTCGACCAGTTGACCGCGGCCTGCGCCGCCTTCACCACGTCCTTCGCGGTGAGATAGTCGCCGCACGCAACGGCCTGCTGCAACGGCCGGCCGGAAAGCGGCGTGGCCGCGTCGTCGGCCTTCTTCGTGAGATCGGTGCACTGCGTCGTGAGCTCGGCGTCGGAAGCGCTGAGCGCGGAAAGCGCTTTCGCGGCGGCCGTGCGTTTGGTGGCGAGGTCTTTCTGCGCGCCCGAGAGCGCGATCTTCGCCTGGGCGAGCTCGATGCCCGGACACGTGAGGTACTCGGGGCAGGTGTCCTTCGGATTGTCGGAACGGGCCACCTTGATCGCGTCGGCCTCGGCCTTCTGCGACTCCGCCGAGCTGATCTGGATCGACTCGATGTACGAGACGAGGTCGGAGATCGACTGATCGTTCTTCGGACCGCCACCGACGACCCCCCACGGCTGCATCGGGGTGCCGGGCCGGCCGTACGTGATGATGTCGCTCAGGTTGCAGACGGAGTTGGGTTGGCGGCGCGACTGGCTGAGGCAGTCGGTGTCCTCTTGGAAGCGCAAGGCCTCGGTGTTGAGCGGAGGCACCTTCCAGTTGACCTTCACGCCGTTCAACGTGGTCGGCGCGACGCCACCGACACCCTTTTGCCCGTGGCAGTTCGCGCACTGCAACGAGATCGCCGCGTTGTACTCGGGGCTCGCCGAGTTCGCGTAGAGGATGGCGCCCCGTGCGACCGAGTTCTTGTCGAAGTACTGGTTCGCCTGCGTCTGGCGCGTCGGCTCCCGCAACCAGTACAGGGGCAACGCGACCGCGAACGCCGCCGCGAAGACGAGCGCCCACCCGAGCACGCGCTCGAGCCGTCGGCCTTCGAGGTCTTCGTCTCCGAGAAACGGCGTCAGGTTGGCGGGGGTCTTCTCCTCGGAGTGCGCCCGCTTCGGCGAGAGCACCGAGCGGACGACGTAGACGATCAGCGCGGTGAACGCGACGGCGTTGATCCAGATCAGCCAGTGGCGAAGATCGTTCTTCCAGATGGCGGCGATCACGAACAGTTGCCTCTCACATGCGATTGGGCCGTCATTGGGCGCGGCGGCATTCGGGTCGGACGCACTCGGGACACATGTGCTCGCGTCACACGCACAGAGGGCCTTCGGCGTTCTGCCCGGTGGTGTTCGTCCCGATGGGGGGACCGAGGAAGATGTTTCCGGTGTCGACGATGATGCTGGTATCGCTCGTCTGCGTCGCGTAGAAGCGATCGAGACCGCGCGGCGCCGGGCCGGCCTTCTTCTCGCCGACGCGGTTGTACTTCGAGCCGTGACACGGGCACTCGAACCACTGCGACGTCTGGCAGAACGGGACGCGGCAACCGAGGTGCACGCAGCGCTGGTACAGCGCAACGATCCCGAGCTCCGACATGTCCTTGAAGACCGCGGGCTTGTAGATCTTCTTCGCGGCGGCGAGGGCGGTGGGGTTGTCCTTCGGGTACCGCACAACGTACGTGCGGGCCTGCGCCGCGTAGAACGGCTTCGACTGCGCGTCGATCGCCGAGAGGATGTCGGCGAGCTTGCCGATGTTCACCGTTCCGCCGAATCCGCCGAGGCCCTGCAGCGGCCAGAGGAATCCGAGCATCGCGGCGCCGAACCCGGAGAGGCTGAAGCCGACGGTCAACAGGATGCCGCGGTTGAGGAACTGGCGGCGTGAGACACCGATCTCTTCCTCGTCGACCGGTTCGTACTCGACGACCTCACCGCGGCGGCGACGGATGAGGCCACCGAACGCCGACGTGCGGGTCTGATCCGAACGCTCACGGCCCGCTGCTTCGATCTCGGTCGAAGTCGTCGCGCCCTCGACCGGCGCGGGCGTCGACTCGCTCGAGTCGTCGCGCTGGCGCGTCTCGCGCGAGAGCGAACCCGTCGACGAGGCACGGGCGCGACCGGCGAGCAGCACCACCGAGGCGGCGGCGACCAACAAGATGACGATGATGACGATCGCGACGAGCACCGAATGAGCTCCTACAACTCGAAGAAGATGCCCTTGTTCCACGGGAAGACGAAGTTGAAGCCTTCACCGCGGAAGAACGAACCGATGATCACGAGCACGGCCCACATCATCAAGAACATCGTCATCATGATGACCGCGAACTTGCGATCGGTCGGTTTGTTGGACGGGTTCTTGTCGATATACGGGGTGATCGCGAGGACGCCGAGTGCGACACCCGGGATGGTCACACCGGCGACCATCGGGTGGAACATCTTCAGCAGCTCCTGCAGACCGAGGAAGTACCACGGCGCCTTCGACGGGTTCGGCGTCTGGTTGACGTCGGCGAGCCCGAGCAACGGCGCCTTCACGAGCGCGGAGAAGACCGTGACGAATGCGGTGAGCGAGAGGATCGACGCGAGCTCGATCGCGAGCAGGTGCGGCCACACGTGGACCTTGTCCTGCGCCTCGGCGCGCGCCTGCTGGATCGATCCCGACTTGACGACGGTCAGCAGTCGCTGGGTGTGACCACCGGGTCCACTGCTCGTCGGCGCCGGTGCGGCGACCGCGGTCGCGGCTGCGGCCCGGGCACCGCCGGCTCCGGCCGCCGCGGGCTCGCCGCCTCCGCCGCCCGCGAGCGCGGCCTTGCGCTTGCGGGAACGCTCGAGCAGGTGCGCGGGGATGCCGCCCTTGTCCTCGGTGATCGCCTCACCGTCGCCGCCGCCCGCGTCGCCACCGCCTCCCGCATCCGATGCGGCCGGCGTCTCGACCGCCGCTTCTTCGGAGGGCGTTTCGGGCGCGTCGGAAGCCGCGGCGGCGCCGGCTTCTTCACCCTCGACGGGAAGACCCAGCGCCTTGCGGCGCTCCTGGCTTCGCTTGAGGAGATGTTCGGGTACGTCGGCCATGTGAGTGTTCCTCCCCTCGACCTAGAGGGGTCCGGAGATGCCGCCGTCCTTGCGGACGCGCCAGAAGTGGACAGCCATGAATATGACGATGACGAACGGAAGCATGAGTACGTGCAGTACGTACCATCGGAGCAGCGTCTCGCTGCCGATCTCCTTGCTCCCGAGCAACACGTACTTCACCTGCGGGCCGAACACCGGCGTGTAGCCCATCATGTTGGTACCGACGGTGACCGCCCAGAGCGACAACTGGTCCCAGGGCAACAAGTAGCCGGTGAACGAGAGCAGCAGGGTCAGCGTCAACAAGATGATGCCGATGACCCAGTTGAACTCTCGCGGCGACTTGTACGCGCCGTGGTAGAAGACGCGCGCCATGTGCAGGAACACCGACAGGACCATGAGGTGCGCGGCCCATCTGTGCATGTTGCGCACGAGCGAGCCGAACGTGACCGCCGTCTCGAGCGCCTGGACGTTCGCGTAGGCCTCGGTCACCGTCGGGCGGTAGAAGAACATCAAGAAGATGCCGGTGACGGTGAGCAGGATGAACAAGAAGAACGACAGGCCGCCGAGGCACAGCGTGTACGAGACCTTCACCGCGTGCCGCTTCACCTTCACCGGGTGAAGGTGGTAGAGCACGTTGTTCATGATCACGTAGGAACGGTTGCGGGGGCTGTCGGTGTAGCCCTTGCGATAGATCGAACCGGGCCGGAAGATCGACGTCCAGGCCTGCGAGCTACGCGTCTTGTCGCCGATTTCCGCGAGCCGCTCCGCGACCTTGGGGCGATGACCGTTTCCGTTGGTTGTGGCCACGTTTAACTCCCGCTCCGCAGGGCCGCTCGGGCCCCGCCTCGGGCGGTCGGGCTGTTGATCAGTCTCATCGTGATGCCGGTCTCAGAAGCGGACGCCGTAGGCGTAGCCGTGTCGGTTGGTGCGGACGTTGGGGTCGCCGTCGCGCCAGGCGTCGGTGACTTTGCCCAAGACGATGACGCCGGTGGGGCAGCGGTCGACGCAGAGTGC
>JAODBI010000150.1 GCA_025463875.1 Actinomycetes bacterium | reverse complement strand
GTCCGCCGTGGCCATCTCGCCCGGTGCGGCCCATCCGACCTGCATCTTTCACGGTGCGCGTCCCAAGGAGGAACCATGGCCAAAGGGCCGCACGAGCGACAGGGATCAGGCCCTGAGCTCGATCACTTACATACGAGCTCACACATCGAGTTCGACGCCGAAGCGTCGAGACGCCCGAGCGGCGCGTTTGGTTCCATCGAGTCGCGTTCGAGCGCGCCGGCCGGTGTGAATGCGGGCGGTCTCCGGGCCGCGCTCGCGCGTACCAAGCGTGACTCGCGCGCTTCGCGTCGCGCCGCGTTCTCGTCGATGGGTCTCGTCGGCCTCGCGCTCGCCGTGTTGCTTGCCGGCGGCGCCATGCTCTCGGGCGCGAGTGGCTCGCCGAGCTCGGTCAAGGACCCGCTTGCGAACGCTGTGCGCGCGGTCGGCGGTGCTCCGTCGTACGGACCGGCTACCGGGATGGATCTGAACCAGAACCTGGTGGGCATCGCGGCCACGCCCAGCGGCAAGGGGTACTGGGCCGCCGCCGCGGACGGTGGTGTCTTCACGTTCGGCGACGCCCGCTTTGCAGGTTCCGCGGCGAGCACACCGCTCGTGAAGCCGGTCGTCGGCATCGCCGCGACCCCGTCGGGCAACGGCTACTGGCTCGTCGGCTCCGACGGTGGTGTCTTCTCGTTCGGTGACGCCGCGTTCCACGGTTCGATCGCCAACCCGGCCGGGGTGAGCGCGCCGGTGGTCGCGATCGCCGCGACCCCGTCGGGCAACGGCTACTGGCTGTTGGGCTCCGACGGTGGTGTGTTCTCGTTCGGTGACGCCGCGTTCGAGGGTGCCGCAACCTCGTTCGAGCACGGGGCGCCGATCACGGCGATGGTGCCGACGCCGTCCGGCTACGGCTACTACCTCCTGGGCGCCGACGGCGGGATCTTCGCCTTCGGCGACGCGCGCTTCGACGGTTCCGCCGTCGACGGGCAGCACCTGGCGACCGCGGTCGTCATCCCGAAGGGTGGCAAGGGCTACGAGATCGCGCGCAGCGACGGAAGCATCGTCGGTCTGGGTGGCGCACCGTCGAACGGCGCGCCCGCCGGCGATCTGCTCGCCGGTCAGCACCCGGTCATCGCGCTCGCGGCGCGGCCCGGTGGTGGTGCGTGGCTCGCGACGGGCTTCGTTCCGCCCGCGCCGGTCGCGGCTCAGTCGCCGTCGCTGGGTGACGATCCGTTCCTCAAGTGCACGCGTGCGCACGAGTCGGACCAGGCCGGCGGCTACTCCGCCGTGAGCCCCGGTGGTGTGTACCACGGCGCGTACCAATTCCTGCCCTCGACGTGGAACAACACTGCTCGCGCCGCGGGCCGACCCGACCTGGTCGGCGTCGACCCCGCCGCGGCCTCGCCGGCCGATCAGGACGCGATCGCGCTGTTCCTCTTCCACCAGGCCGGTCCGGGACCCTGGGGTGGTCGCTGCGCCGGGTTGCAGTAGTTGCGATTGCCGCCTGCAGTAGTCGGCGAGCGAGCACGACGCGTCGGACCGACGAACGCAGGGACGATACGCAGGTAACGGAATACGTCGCACGTAGGGGCGCCGGAAAGGGGGAAACCCCACCGGCGCCCCTAACGTTGCGGGATGGACGACGGCCCGCCCTCCCCTGATCTCGCGATCGGGTCGTTCACCGATCGCGGGCCCTGGGTCGTCGATCCCGACGCAATGACCTGGCGGACCGACGTCGACCGCTTACGCGAGCAGGCCCGTGCCGAGTTCCCCCGGTGGATGGAGACCGGGCGCTTCCCGCCGCTCGGCCGTCTCGTGAACGTGGTCGCCCGGGTGGGCACTGCACTGGGCATCTGGGCCGCGGGCGCCCGCCGCAAGGGACCGCCCCACTCCCGGCGCGACCTCTCCCGCCGTCTGCGCATCGCGTTCGGGCACCTCGGCCCGACCTACATCAAGCTCGGCCAGATCGTGTCCGGCGGCGAGGGTCTGTTCCCCGAGGAGCTCGTCGCCGAGTTCAAGCTCCTGCGCGACCGTGTCCCGCCCGAGGCGTTCGTCGACGTGCGCCGGGTCGTCGAGCTCGAGCTCGGTCGCTCACTCGACGACGTGTTCGAGTCGTTCGAACGCACGCCGATCGCGGCCGCGTCGATTGCGCAGGTGCACGCCGCGCGACTTCGGACGGGCGAGGACGTCGTCGTCAAGGTCCAGCGCCCGCAGATCGCCCGCCTCGTGCGCGAGGACATCGAGGCGATGTCGTGGCTCGCGCCGCATCTGATCGGGCGCATCCCTGTCGCCGCCCTCGCGAATCCGCCTGCCCTCATCGAACTGTTCGCGGAGACGATCGTCGAGGAGCTCGACTTTCGCCTCGAGGCGCAGAACATGCTCGACATCGCGCGCGTCCTCGCGGAGACGGAACAGCGCGCGACGATCGTTCCCCGGCCGCATCCCACCCTCGTCACGCGGCGCGTGCTGGTGATGGAGCGGCTCGACGGAATTCCGTGGGACGACGTACAGGCCATGCACGAGGCCGGCGTCGACACCGAAGCCGTGCTGCACGCGGGGCTGGTGTCGTTCATGGAGGGCGCGATGCTCTACGGCGTCTTCCACGGCGACCTCCACGGCGGCAACCTGATGGTGCGGCCCGACGGCCGAACCGTGCTGATGGACTTCGGCATCACCGGCCGTCTCGACGAGGCGAAGCGCATGGCGTTCCTGATGTTGCTCGTCGGCGCGACGAGCGGCGACACGATGTCGCAGCTCCGCGCGTTGCGCGATCTCGGCGCCTTCCCGCCCGACACCGATCTGGAGGCGGTCTTTCGCGACCTCGGACTCGATCGCACGATCGATCCCACGACGCTTTCCGCCGATGAGCTCGTGCACGAGTTGCAGGACCTCACCAAGAAGCTGCTCGAGTACGGAGCGCGTGCGCCGAAGGAGCTCATGCTCTTCGTGAAGAACATGATGTTCCTCGACGGCGCGATCGCGCGCCTCGCCCCCGATCTCGACATCCTCGGCGAGATCCAACAGGTGCACACCGAGATCGCGCTCCGGCACGGCGCGCGGCTCGCGGCCGAGCTCGGTCTCGACCCGTCGATCGCGAATCAGTTCGACATGGAAGCGATCAAGGCCGCGATGGGTGTCCCCGGAGTGGAGACGCTCACGTATCGCGAGGTACAGGAACGCCGCGACGTCGTGCGCAAGCGCCTCGAAGAGAAACGCAAGCGCGCGTAGCGGCCGCTACGCCTGCCAGACGAGGATGTCGCCGGTGCCGGTCAACAGTGCGGTGCCGGGGAAGACGCGCAGTCGCCACGGTTCCAGGCGCAATGCGGCGAAGCTGTCGGATGTCGGCCGGTCCCAGGCCGGGACGATGGCCGGGTCGTAGCCGACGGGCGGCGGCGCGTTGACGAACTTGTTCCACACCGTCGTGCGGGTCTCGTCGTCGAAGCTCCAGACCGCGCGGCACTCCGCGATACACGTGTCGTGGCTGTCGGTCCAGTAGCTGCAGGAGATGTACGGGCTGTGCTGGAGGTGCGACCGCTTGGTCGGCGTCGGACCCGTCGCGATCCAACCCACGAGCTCGTCGCCGTCCCACTCCCACAGCGGGTGGAGGATGCGCGAGCGCGGCCGGCCCTGATGGTCGACGGTGGCGACGGAACACCACACGATCCGGTGAGCCATGGTGACGAACGCGGGTGCGACTTCTGCGAGACCGGACATGACGCGAAAACGTACACTCCGCTCCGTGCACATGCGCCGGGCGCGAATGACCCGCACGCCATGACCGGTCGGCTCGCGGGGCGCCGGATCCTCGTTGTCGGCGCGGGAACTCGTCCGTCCAAGGATCCCGACGCGCCGGTCGGCAACGGCCGCGCCATCTCCGCACTCGCGGGTCGCGAGGGTGCGGTCGTCGCGTGCGCGGACGTCGACCGCGACGCGGCCGAGCAGACGGCCGCCCTCGTGCGCGCCGAAGGTGCGCAGGCCGAGGTGATCGTGGGTGACGTGACCGTCGAAGACGACTGCGCGCGCATCGTCGACGAAACGGTGCGCGGGGTCGGGGGTCTTGACGGGCTCGTATGCAACGTGGGCATCGGTCTCGGCCGCGGCCTCGCGGACACGTCTGTCGAGGAGTGGGACGCGGTGCACGCGGTGAACGTGCGCGGACACTTCCTCTTGTGCCGCGCCGCGCTCCCGGTCATGGAAGAAGGCGGCGCGATCGTCCTCATTTCCTCGGTCGCCGGACTGAAACCCGGGACGCGCATCCCCGCGTACGACACCACGAAGGCCGCGCTCGCCGGCCTCAACCGCCACGTCGCCTTCGAAGGCGCGCGCCGGGGAATCCGGTCGAACGTCGTCGCGCCGGGACTCATCGACACGCCGCTCGGACGGCGGGCGACCGAGGGAAGGCCCGGACGCGACCGCGTTCCGGTTCCGCTCGGCCACCGCCAGGCGACCGCGTGGGAGGTCGCGGCCCCGGTCGTCTTCCTCCTGAGCAACGACGCGAGCTATGTCACCGGTCAGATCCTGGCGGTCGACGGCGGTCTCTCGACCCTCTGACCCACGACTGCGCATGCTCCTGCGCCGTGCGCCCGTGACGCCGCGTGAAGTCGTGACCTAGCGTTGCCGGATGACGTTCGACCGTGAGGAAGTGGAGACCGCGTTCCGCACCTACTGGCAGTTGGGCGCCGTGAACGAGGACTGGGACACCTGGTGTGACACATGCTTCACCGACGACGTGACCTACATCGAGCACATCCTCGGCAACAAGCAGGGCCGCGAGACGGTGCGCGCGTGGATCAAGCCGACGATGGCCGATTACGGCGAGATCTACACGGCGTACGAGTGGCACATGATCGACGAGACCGGGCGCGCGGTCGTCTACATGCAGAACCGGCGTGACAATCCCGAGCCGGGCGCGCCCCCCATCGACTTCCCCGGGATGACCGTGCTGCAGTACGCGGGAAACGGACAGTTCTCGCGGGAGGAAGACTTCTGGTCGCTCCCGGAGGGAACGGCGACCTTCAAGGAGTACGTCGACCAGTGCAAGAAGTTCGACCCCGACTTCCGGCACAAGCGCACGCGTCGGAATTGGGGCAAGGGGCCGGACTGGACGCGGGGCGCTTCGACGTACGAAGACTCCGCGGGAGCGAAAAAACACGCCTAGTGCGCGCGCGATAGTGGTCGACGATGCCTGAAGCACCCCAGATGCAGGCGCTCGCCGAGCGCGTGGCGGAGTGGTTGGTGGGCGCGACGTTCGAGGGCTACGACCCGCTCGGCTTCACAGGCCTGAAGACGGTCGAGCCGCGGCCCGAAGCGCTCGTCGGCGCGGCCGTCGTGAGCGTGTCGCGGCGCGCGAAATACGTCACGCTGCAGTTCGACAACGACCTGCGCGTCATGTTCCACCTCTCGCAGGCGGGCCGGCTCGACTTCGAGGAGCCGCCGAAGAAGACCCGTCCCAAGGGCGCGGTGGTGCGGTGGCGATTCTCGGGCGACCGAGCGGTGCTACTGCGCGAGTTCGGCACCGAGCGGAAGGCCGGCTGGTGGGTGCTCGCGCCCGATGACGAGGGACCGGTCGAGAAGCTCGGGCCGGAGGCGACGAGCGAGGCGTTCGCGCAGTGGTTCCGGACCGCCGATGACGGCCGGCGCATCCACACGATCCTGCGCGATCAGCGCACGGTTGCGGGCGTCGGACGGGGATACGCCGACGACATCCTGCATCGCGCACGGCTTTCGCCCTACGCGTCGCTGAAATCGTTGAAACCCGACGAACGCGAGCGCATGCTCCGTGCGTTGCAGGAAGTGCTGGCGGAAGGCCTGGAACGCGAACGATTGCGGACGGGCGGCCTCTCGGCGAACAAGCTGGGCGAGCACTTCACGGTGCACGGTAAGAACGGTCTGCCGTGCCCGGAGTGCGGGAACGAGTTGAAGCGCGTCTCGTACGAATCGCACGAGGTCGTCTACTGCCCGACGTGTCAGACTGGCGGGAAGGTGCTCGCCGATCGACGCCTGTCGCGGCTCGTGAAATAGAAGTAGACGTCAGGTCGCGAGGTCGCCCGACATCTCCCAGATCACGAGCTCGGTCTCATCGGCCGTCGCGGTGATGCGGTAGTCGTCCGGCTCGGTGAGGCGTGCCGCGTCACCGGTTGCCAGCTCGCCCGTGTGTTCGAGGTTCGCGGTGCCGCGGGCGACGAACACGTGCACGTACGGCGCCGACGGGATCGGGACGGCCGCGCCGGAAGTCAACCGGGCGATCCAGAGCGTGGCGTCGGCCTGGTTGATGTGGATGGCCGAGTCGACGTGCTCCGCGCCCGATGCGAGCGGAAAGAGCGTGTCGGGCGTGATCTCGCGGTCGACATCGCGCTGCTCGTAACCGGGCGGATCGCCGAGCGCGTCGGGCGGAACCCACATCTGCAGCAGATGCACGGGCTCGGTCTTGCTCGCGTTCGCCTCGGAGTGGCGGATGCCGGTCCCTGCGCTCATGCGTTGGGCGACGCCGCGCGTGATCACCCCGGAGTTGCCTTCACTGTCGCGGTGTTCGAGCGCGCCGTCGAGCACCCACGTGACGATCTCCATGTCGCGGTGCGGGTGCGTTCCGAAGCCGCGACCCGGGGCGACTACGTCGTCGTTCAGGACGCGGAGCAGCCCGAAGTGCGTGTTGTTCGGGTCGTAGTGCTCCGAGAAGCTGAAGCTGTGCCACGAGTCGAGCCAGTCGATCTTCGTGTGGAACCGTTCGCCGGCGTGACGGACGTCGATCGTCGACATGCGCGTGTCCTCAGAAGCGGACGCCGTAGGCGTAGCCGTGTCGGTTGGTGCGGACGTTGGGGTCGCCGTCGCGCCAGGCGTCGGTGACTTTGCCCAAGACGATGACGCCGGTGGGGCAGCGGTCGACGCAGAGTGC
>JAODBI010000146.1 GCA_025463875.1 Actinomycetes bacterium | reverse complement strand
GAACAGGTTGAGCACGGAGAAGCGGGCGCAAGTGGCGGGATGCCTAGTTGAGGGCATGAGCATCCGAGCCACGGTGCGCACGACGGGTGTTGCGAAGAACACCATCGTGAAGCTGCTCGCCGACCTGGGCTCGGCCTGCTCCGCCTACGCCGACATGGCGCTGCGCGACCTGGATATCCAGCGGATCGAAGCGGACGAGATTTGGTCGTTCTGCTACGCGAAGCAGAAGAACGTGCCCGAGGAGTTCCGGGGCACCGAGGGTTACGGCGACGTGTGGACGTGGGTCGCGATCGACGCCGACACCAAGCTCGTCCCGTCGTGGCTCGTCGGAGAACGCACCACCGAGGACTGCTTTCAATTCCTGCACGACCTCCGTACGCGTATGCCGCAGGGGCACCGGTTCCAACTCTTCACCGATGGCTACCGCTGCTACCGGTCGGCAGTTGACATTCTGTGGGCACCCGACGAGATCGACTACGCGTTGGTCATCAAGGACTACGACAGCAACGAAGGCCCCGGTACGCATCGCTACAGCCCGGCGACATGCAAGAGCGTCGAGAAGAAGGTCGTTCACGGCGACCCAGACGCGGCGAAGATCAGCACGAGCTTCGTGGAGCGTCAGAACCTCACGATGCGGATGGGCATGCGCCGGTTCACGCGCTTGACCAACGCGTTCAGCAAGAAGATCGAAAACCACGCGCACGCGATCTCGTTGCACTTCTTCCACTACAACTTCTGCCGCGCGCACCAGACGCTCAGCGGCAAGGGTCGCGGTCAGGGCACTCCCGCGATGGCGGCGGGAGTCGAGACGGCACCGTGGACGATCACTCAGCTTTGCGAACTGCTCGAATCAAACTGACCCACTACCTGAAAAGCGGTCAGAGGATGGCCACTTCTGGCGGCGATACTGCGGGTACGACGTGGCAGCCGGCTCGTCGAGGTCTGCAGAGGAGACTCAACCGAATGGACTGGAAGCTGGAACTGGTGGCCATCCCGGTGACCGACGTCGACCGGGCCAAGAACTTCTACGTGGAGCAGGTCGGATTCGTCGCCGACCACGACCACACGGTGAGCGACGAGATGCGGTTCGTACAGCTGACACCACCCGGGTCGGCGTGCTCGATCGCGATCGGGCGCGGCATCACCGACGCCGAACCCGGCTCCGTGCGGGGCGTGCAGTTGGTCGTCCCCGACATCAACGCCGCGCACGCCTGGTTGCAGGAGCACGGCGTCGACGTCAGTGAGATCCAACAGTTCCCGTGGGGTGACTTCGTCTTCTTCAGCGATCCCGACGGCAACAACTGGTCGGTGCAGGCGATCCCCGCCCGGAACTAGGCGCACGATCGGGCCCGCCGAGGCGGCCGTTCAGCGCAGCTTGAACGGATCGACGTAGACGTCGTCGATGCTCCACGACGCGGTGCTCTCGCCCCGGGCCGTGAAGACCAGGGTGAGCCTCTGCACGCCCGCGAGACCGCCGAGAAGATTCGGGACGTTGAACGCGGGAGTGGGCGACCACTCCTGCGTTGCGTCGTTCGCATTCACGTCGAACCCCGTCGACAGCACGATTCCCGTCAACGCGTTCTGCACGAACGCCTGGACATGCAGGGACGAGAGGCCGGTCCCGGAGCTCTTCACGAAGAGCCGAAAGGTGTTCTCGCCCGCTGCGATACACGTGGTCGGTGAGGTTGCGTGTTCGCCGACCGGGATCGCAAGACTGTGACCATCGGTCGGGTCGGCGACGAAGAACATCTCGTTACCCGATTCGACGCGTGCGCCATTCGAGAGGGTCCACTCCGACGACCCGGATTCGAATCCGCCGTTCGCCACCTGGAAGTACGGGCTCGTATCCCCCCACTGCGCAAACGCGGGCGACGACTCACGAGCACCGCAGTTCGGGAACAAGGTGAGCGCGGACGCCGGACCCGCCGCTGAGAGCGCCGAGCCCGCAATCGACATGACGGCCGCGAAGACCACCACCCGCATGAGCCGAGAATTGCCACACCGGACGCGCATCGTTGTCATCGACCCCTCATCTTTTGACGTGAACTCGACCGCCGACGCGACAGGTCGCGCGCTCACGGAATGCCGCATGGGAACGGCCTCGTATCGGCGCACGAGACCGGCGCATTGCGCAACGGTGGCATCTGTCACATCTGCTCAATGTCACAGACAGCCCGCCGATCCCCTGCTCCGACCGACGGCCCCGAAGGAGAGACGTGGCTCGCTACGTTGCGACGCGTCGAAACTCGCCGCCGGCGCTCACGCCCGTCGCCCTCGACGCGAGCTCGATCGCCGCGAGTGCGGCTCTGGTCGAAGCCGCGAGACATCGCCTGCGCCGCGCCGAGAATCTCCACCGGCGATCGACGGTGCTCATTGGCGGCGCGCTGCTGCTCGTGGTCTCGGCCTGGCTCACGATCTCGCCCCGCGCGGTCGAGGCCTCGACGTTCGCGGCATGTGTCGCGGCGTTCATCCTCGCGGGCTCGATCGAGTTCGAGATCGGCCCGGGCTGCGCGTTGCCGACGGCTCCCGTCCAGGTCGTGGCGCTGTTTCTGCTGCCGCCCCAGTTCGTGCCCCTCGCCGTGCTCTCGGGGCTCGTGGGAAGCGCGTTCGTCGCCCGGCTCCGCGATCGGCAACGGAAGGAGCACCTGCTCGTGTTAGCCGGTTCTGCGTGGCACGGCGTGGGGCCCGCGGTGGTGTTCGCGATCGCGCACGTGTCCGGTCCGCGCTTCTCCGACTGGCCGGTCTACGCGCTCGCGCTCTCGGCCCAGTTCGCGTTCGACGCGGTGGCGTCGTGGATCCACACCTGTTGCGGCCTGGGCGTGCCGATCAGGAAGTTGGCCGCCGCCCTTCGATTCACGTTTCTCTGCGACCTGTGTCTCGTCCCGATCGGCTTCGCGGCCATCCTCGCCCGGCCCGGTTCCCCCACCGCGCTCGCCTTTCTCGTGCCACCGACTCTGCTCCTTGGAGTGCTGCAATCCGACCGACGCCGGCAACTGGACGAGACGATCGCCCTCGGTGCGGCGCTCACGAACACGAGCGATCTCGCCCGGCGCGACCCGCTGACTGGCCTCGCGAACCGGCTGGCATGGGACGAGGCGACCGGCGAGGTGCAGACCGACGACGCGTCGATCGGAGTGGTGTTCGCCGATGTCGACGGGCTCAAGGCCGCCAACGACACCTTCGGCCATGAGGCCGGTGACCGGCTTCTCAGAGCAGTCGGCGAGATCGTCGTCCGATCGCTGACGGACATATCCGACGCGCGCGCCTTCCGCATCGGCGGCGACGAGTTCGCAATCCTCGTGCCCGGCGCGTCACAGAGCACGACCGACGAACTCGCCGGGTCGATACGCGAGCTGTTCGATCACTCGCCCACGCTCGACGGCGGGATCGCCGTCAGCGCGTCGGTAGGTTCGGCCCGGGTGCCGACGGGCCGGAACATCGACCGCGCGATTGCCGCGGCCGACCGGGGTGTGAACCTCGAGAAGATCAGCCGCGGCGTTCGCCGGCGCACGTGACGGGCGACTACGGCGCGACGAACTGCAGATCGAGATCGACCTTGATCTTGTCGCCGAGCATCAGCTTCTCGGCACCCGCGATGATGCCGAAGTCGATACCGAAGTCGCTGCGCCGGATCTGACCGGTCGCCGTGAATCCTGCGTGCGTGCTCTGGTCACCGGGGAAGACCTCGGTGCCGTTGAACTCCACGTCGAATTCCACGGGCTTCGTGACGCCGGCAATCGTGAGGTCGCCGGTGAGCTCGTAGTTCTCGCCGGCGCCGCGCACGGCCGACGACCGGAACGTCATGCGGGGGTGCTCGTCGGTACCGAAGAAGTCGGTGCTGCGCAGGTGCGCGTCGCGGTCGGCGTTGTTCGTGTCGACCGAGGAGAGGTCGACGTCGGCGGTGACGACGACGGCGTCGAGGCTCGATCCGATCTCGAGCGTCGCCTCGAACTCGTCGAATCGACCTCGGACATTCGAGAGTCCGAGGTGGCGTACGACGAAGAAGACGCCGGAGTGGTTCTTGTCGAGCGTCCAGCGGCCGGGGCCGAGCGGCACGTCGTGGGCGGAAGCGGGCGTGGTGGAAAGGGGGGCGGTCATTGCGGACTCCTGCTGCGGTTCGGGGGATGGACCACCTCCGGAAGCGGAGGCGGCTGGTATGGTTCTGTTCCTCGGTCACGATAAGTGACTTGCTTTCACCAGGGAAGAAGGCACTTCAATGTTCCCCAGCCACTCCACGGTGCCCCCCAAGGGCGCCTCGTTCGACGAGGAGCACACGGAATGCGTCGTCGTGCGGGAGATCCTCGACCGCATCGGCGACAAGTGGAGCGTGCTCGTCATCGGCCTGCTCGGGGAACGGGGTCACCGCTTCAACGAGTTGAAGCACGCGATCGACGGCATCTCCCAGCGGATGCTCACCCTCACGCTGCGCCAGCTCGAGCACGACGGCCTGGTCTCGCGCACCGTGCACGCGAGCGTTCCGCCCCGCGTCGACTATGCGCTAACGCCTCTCGGGGAGTCGGTCCTGAAGCCCATCTCCGGCCTCATCGTCTGGGCACGCGAGCACGGCACCGATGTCGCCGAAGCGCGTCGTTCCTACGAGGCCTCACGGGTCGCCGACATCGCCGACTGACCCCGCGCGTCCATCTTCGCTGCGATTCGCCGGTCAACGCGTCCTGCACGCCCGCGGCGGCGGCCGGCCGCCGACCACAGCCCGGGATGCGGTTCCGGCGGGCGCCACCCGGAGCGAACCAGGTCAAGAACGCCCCCCCGGAGTCCGATCCTCTCTCGAGATCCGTCGAGGAGGACGACCGTGCGCAAGCCAGGAGGCCGGGTCAGCCTTCTCGCGCGCTTCGGGCTCATCAGCTTCGCGTTGGTCGTCGTACTCGGGGTCGTCATCGGATCGCTGCTGCAGCGTTCGCTGCACGACCGGACCGTCAACGACGCCATCCGCACCGCCCAGGTCGCGGCGAACATGGGTGCGCTTCCCGTGCTTCGGCCGAGCGACTTCGAGCGCAACTTCCTCCCGTTGCCCGCGACGCGCGTCCGGGAGATCGACGACGCACTGCTCGAAAGTCTCTCGACGAACAACATCGTCCGACTGAAGATCTGGAACGCGCAACACTTCATAGTCTGGTCTGACAACGCACGACTGCTGCAGCGCTGGTTCCCGGGCGACGAGAAGCTGAACGAAAGCTTCACCGGAAAGGTTGCGACCGAAGTTACCGACCTCCGATCGCCCGAGGAGCTCGACGACCGGATCAACGAACGACTCCTCTCGGTCTACGTGCCCCTGCGCATCGGCACCGACAATCACTTCACCGACGATCCGCACGCGAAGGTCTCCGGCGCGTTCGAGATCTATCTTCCATACCAACCGATCGCGCGCGCCATCAGTCACGACACGCGACGCCTCTATCTCACACTCGCGATCGGCCTGGCGTTCCTGTACCTCGCGGTCTTTCGGATCGTGGCGCGCGCGTCTCGCGACCTACGCCGCCAGGCTGCGACGAATGAACACCAGGCGCTCTACGACATGCTCACCGATCTACCGAACCGCGTGCTGTTCACGGATCGGTTGGAACAGGTTGCGGTGCAAGCACGTCGCAACGGAACCATCGCGGCCGCGCTGCTCCTCGACCTCGATCGGTTCAAGGAGATCAACGACGCGCTCGGTCACGGCTCCGGCGATCAACTCCTGCAGCGGGTCGGCGCTCGCATCTCGGAACGGCTGCGCGCCCAGGACACGGTCGCACGATTGGGCGGCGACGAATTCGGTGTGGTCCTCCCCGGCCTCGGGCACGCGCACGACGCCGTCCTCGTGGCCGAGGACATCGCCACCGCCCTCGAGGAGACGTTCGAGATCGACGGCATCGAGATCGACATCCGCGCGAGCATCGGCATCGCCTGCACCGACGACAGTAACGACGCCGCGACCTTGCTGCGCCACGCCGACGTCGCCATGTACGTCGCCAAGC
>JAODBI010000115.1 GCA_025463875.1 Actinomycetes bacterium | reverse complement strand
AACGTGAGCAGCGGGTGGTGGACGCTTCTCATCATCGGGATGATCAGCGTCGTTGCGGGCGGAATCATTCTTTTCACCGATTGGACCATCGGAGATCTCGTCGCCTTCGTTGGCGCCGTGTTCGTCGTCCGAGGCGTCTTCACCATGCTGAGCGTCCCGGTCGACGGTTCCATGCGGGGCTGGTCGGTTGCACTCGGCCTGGTCGAGGTCGGCGTCGGCGTCGCCGTCTGGACGTGGCCGGGACCGACGCTGCTGGTGCTCGCGCTGTTCATAGGTTGGTACGTGCTGTTCAGCGGCGTCATGACGATCGCAGGCGCGATCAGCGGCCGCGACGTGTTGCCCTACTGGGGTCTGACGCTCTCGCTCGGCCTACTCGAGACCCTCTTTTCGTTCTGGCTTCTCGCGCGACCGGGGCTGACCCTCGTCGCAGCCGTTCTCGCGATCGGTTTCTGGAGCATGTTCTACGGAGTGGTACAGATCATCCTCGCGTTCGAGGTGAAGAACATGTCGGCTCGCGCGGACAACGTCTCGAACGACATCAACTCGTTGACGTCGTCGCGGCCGCTCGACGCTGCATAGCGATCGCCGCCGAGGTGGAACGCGTCCGGTCCGCCGCTCCTCACGCGTCCACGTCATTCGCGAGGCTCGACTCGCTGCGCCGGTAGTACTCGACGGTGCTCGGGCTGATGAGCGCCGACGCGGAGGGACACGTGGTCGCGTGAGGTAATGCGGGATTCCGAATCACAAGATGTCGTCGAGCCGCCCGATCACGAAGGAGAGCCACCATGTCCAATACGAAACTCGAGGCAAATGTTCGAGACCAACTGCTCGGCGACGCGAGTATCGAATCGTCCCGCATCAAGATCGAAGCGGAAGCCTCCACCGTCATTCTGTCGGGGCTGGTCGACACGTTGCACCAGAAGCTCCGCGCCGGCGAAGACGCCTCGCGGCTCACCGGAGTCAATCATGTCCGCAACGACATCATCATCGACAAGTCCCACGAGCGTGTACCCGACGCCGACCTCAGAGCCACCGCCCAAGCCGGCATGGACGCAAACGGTCTCGTCCCCAAGGGCGCGCTGACGATCAACGTCGCCGACGGTTGGATCACGCTGACTGGCAATGTACGTCACCACTATCAGCGCCGGGCCGCCGAGCATGTTGCTCGACGCCTCACAGGCGTGCAGGGGCTGACGGACAACCTGACCGTGTCGAAAGACCCGTCCGTGGACGTGTCCGAAGCCATCAGCGCGGCGCTGAGTCGCGACGCGGCGGTGGACGCCAAGACGGTCCAGGTGACCGACACGGGCGGCGCTGTGACGCTCAGCGGAACGGTGAAGACCTTCGCCGAAAAGCAAGAAGCCGAACGCTCCGCGTCGGCCTCGCCGGGCGTCGTGGCGGTGAAGAACAACCTCGTCGTCGCAAGCTAAGACGGTCAAGACTCCGCCCGGCGAGAACCTCGTCGGAGTCGCTGCCGACGGCGGCGAACTTCTCATCCCGTCGTGCGGGGCCGCGCTCCTTTGCCGTCCGCTACCTGAATTCGGTACTCGCTCGATCGGCGGCCGGTTCCGCGGCCGGCCGCCGATGTGAGTGGTGACGACGGTCAGCGCTTGACGAAAGCCAACAGGTCCGCGTTGAACTCTTCCTTGTGCGTCTGGAAGAGCCCGTGCGGCGCCCCGGGGTAAACCTTCAGCTCCGCGTCCTTGACGATCTTGGCCGAGAGGCGACCGGAATCGTCGATGGGCACGATCTGATCGTCATCGCCCTGGATGATCAGGGTCGGGACGTCGATCTTCTTCAGGTCGTCGTTGAAATCCGATTCGGAGAACTGCTTCACGCAGTCGTAGGCCGCCTTGAACCCGACCTGCATGCTCATCAGCCAGAACGCATCGCGGACGCCTTGCGAGACGGTCGATCCGGGGCGGTTCGCGCCGTAGAACGGTGCACTCAGATCTTTGTAGAACTGGGAGCGATCGGCGCTGAGCCCGGCGCGGATTTCATCGAACGCGTCGATCGGCGTACCGCCAGGATTGGCGGCCGTCTTGAGCATCAAAGGCGGGACCGCGCCGACGAGCACTGTCTTGCTGACGCGCGCCGTTCCGTGGCGGCCGATGTAGCGCGTCGCTTCACCGCCACCGGTGGAGTGACCGACAAGAACCGCCTCGTGCAGATCGAGTGCCTCGATGACCTCGGCGAGATCGTCGGCGTACGTGTCCATGTCGTTGCCGTTCCAGGGTTGGCTGGAGCGCCCGTGACCGCGCCTGTCGTGGGCGACAGCGCGGAAACCGTTCGACGCCAGGAAGTTCAACTGGTCGTCCCAGGCGTCGGAATTGAGCGGCCAGCCATGGCTGAACACCACCGGCCGACCCATACCCCAGTCCTTGTAGAAGATTTCCGTGCCATCTCGCGTGGTGATCGTGTGCATGAGCCTCTCCTTGTGTGTGAATGAATCGAGACCCAGCATTTGGCGAGTCTGCACCGCTATCAACACGCGGATGCGTAGCGCGCCGCAATATCAGCCACGGCTCGCGGTCGCTCAAAGTCAACATCGCGCGTCTCCGAACAACTGCACTGGATGTCCGCGGTGCCCCCGAGGCATGACGACTGAGCGCGAGAGTTCGCCGGCCCGGTTCGTGGTCGCGCGTCCTTGGACGCGGACGGCATCGGCGAAGCCACGTGCTCGCGTGGTGTTCCTCTCGTCGCCGGTGACCAAGCTGTGTGTAGATCGACGCTCACCCGGACCGCGAGGCGGCGTTCGCGCGGTCATACCGATACAGGAGACGTCGTATGGCTCATGAAGGACTCCACGAATCGGCGGATCTGCTCGACGAGGCAACGGTGGATCGACACCGGGCGATCGAATCCCTGATCGAGGAGTTCGAGGCAATCGACTGGTACGACCAGCGGGTCAAGGCGACGCATGACCCCGAACTCGCGTCGATATTGGCGCACAATCGTGACGACGAAAAGGAGCACGCGGCGATGGCGCTCGAGTGGATCCGGCGGCAGGACCCGGCACTCGACGAGCAGCTTCGGCTCTACCTCTTCACCTCGGGTCCGATCATTTCGCTCGAAGGCAGCGACGATGCCAACAGCGCGGCTGCGTCGTCGAGCACCGGAACGCCGCCGATCGGCAATCTGCGAGGTGCGTCGTGACGGATCACTTGCTTCGTCAGCTCGCGCCGATTTCCGATGCTGCGTGGATTGCAATCGAAGAAGAAGTCAAGCCGCGGCTCGAGGTCTATCTTGCGGCCCGAAAGCTCGTCGACTTCGAGGGCCCGAGTGGTTGGAGCCACTCGGCCACGAATCTCGGACGGCAGGAGTCGATCGAAGCTCCGTCGACAGAGCTGAGGGCAGCCAAACGCGCGGTGTTGCCGCTCGTCGAGGTGCGTGCCGATTTCACGCTCTCTCGCCGCGAGCTCGACGAATCGTCGGCGGCAGTGTCGTCTGGGCGCCCGGCGTGAGTGGGGGAGTCGTGCTCAGTCAACGCGGCGGGGACTTCGTCCTGGAGTGTGGTCAGGACGTCGCGATCGGGTACTCCGGTCACGACCGCGGGGCCGTCAACCTCTACCTCGAGGAGAGCTACAGCTTCCGCGTGCTGGAGCCCGACGCAGTCATAGCTCTGCGATGCAACGGGGATTCGTGAACCCGGAGGCTCGGGGAGTTATGCATCGCGGGTGAGTTCGACCCGTCTCACGAACGCGGACATGACAGCCAGCGAGTGCGGTTGGGTCCGCGGCGGGTGTCGGGGTGCAGGCATCGCGCGCTTTTCGCGTCCGCTGTTCGCCGCCCTTTGTCCGTTGAGGTCCGATCGCTCGGTCTGACCAGCCAAAACAGCTCGTGGTCGTCCGTCGTCATTCGTCTCGGGCGTACTTACAAGCAGGAGGTCGGCGGTTCGAGCCCGCCGGCGCCCACCCGTGTCAGGCGTGCGCGTCGGAGGTTGTCGGGCGGCGGAGTTGCGCATGCGTCGCGTGCGAGAACGCGACAGGATCGTGTGATGCCGCGCTGGTTCGGGATCGCGATCGGGGTCGGCGTCCTCTCGCTGATTTGGACCAGCGTGGTCTTCACGTTGGTGCTGCCCAGGGCGTTATCGGGCCCGGCTCGATTGTCCATTTGGATCAACCGGTCGACGCGGAGGGTCTTCTTCGCCATCTCGCGACTCGCACGCGCATATGAACGCAAAGACGCGGTGCTCGCGCCGATCGGGCCCGTCGCGGTGCTCGCGCAACTGGTCGTGTGGCTGGCGTTGATCGGCGCAGCGTTCGTAGTGATGCTGGTGCCCTACACCCACGACCTCGGTGACGCGGTCAACCAGGTCGGCGCAGCGATGTTCACCCTGGGGTTGGCGCGCTCCGCGCTCTACACGAACGACACCATCTTGATCTTCGCCGCAGCATCGGGATTCGTGGTCATCGCGTTGCAGATCGCCTACCTACCCGCGCTCTACGCTGCGTTCAGCCGTCGCGAGTCGCTCATCGCGATGCTCGCGAGTCGCGCCGGAGAACCATCGTGGGGTCCTGAGATCCTCATCCGTCATCAGCTCGTTGGCATCGTCGACGTCTTGCCCGACTTCTATAACCAGTGGGAGCAATGGGCCGCCGAGTTCTCCGAATCGCATTCCACCTATCCCGTGCTCCTGCTTTTCCGTTCGCCAGATCCGTGGTCGTCGTGGGTGCTCGGGTTGCTCTCGGTGCTCGATGCCGCCGCCATGCAGCTGGCGTTGAACCCGACCAGCGCGCCGTCTCAGGCGCGCCTGTCCCTGCGGATGGGCTATACGGCGCTGCGTCGGATTTCCGACGCCCTCGGCTGGACCTACGACCCTGATCCATTGCCGGACGGACCGCTACAACTCACCGCCGAGGAATTCGCCGCCGCGGTAGCGCTGCTGCACGACGTCGGGTTCGCGACCGAACGGAACGCCGACGAGGCTTGGCCGCACTTCCGCGGGTGGCGGGTGAACTACGAGAACCTCGCCTACCGGTGGGCCGACCGGGTCCTGGCACCACCGGCGCCGTGGTCCGGCACGCGCACCGGGCTCCGCGAACAGAACATCACGCCGCGCCGACCGCCGCATCGTTCACCCGACCAACCTGCCAACTACCGCCGCCCCGAATTCGGTTCTAGCTCCTGAGCGAGAAGGCAGCGCTGCGTCCGCTAGGTGTTCAGGTACCCAGAGCGCCATCGCGTGCGCTCTCCGGCGCGACAACCTGAGCTCCAGCAATCTGCTCGCGGGCGCGGTACGCGTAGGAGCGAACGCAAGCCAGTGGATCGACCGCGTTCGCCCCCAAGGGCAGACAGTTCTCCGAAACGCCTGGGCCACCCTTCGACGCCGGAGAGTGTCTGCGTCCCTTCAAAGCGTGTTGCGTTCCTTCGACTGTTCCGCTCGCTGAGCGTGCATCCATCCGGGCTCGATCGCATCGGGGAGCACCCCCGGTCGTCTCCCTAGTCGCCGCGGCAGTCGCAACTACGGCATCGCACCGGGAACTCGCGGGTGCGAACGGCTCCGCGCAGGCGCATGCTCTCGCCACACGCTCGAACCTGGTCGCCTAGGCACCGCCGCGTCGCCCACTTCGAACGCGCGATCCTCTTGTCGGTCGCGGGTCGTCGGGATCCGGAGGGAGGGAACGATGAGCGCCGAGGCGATTCACGGAGAAGAGCAGCACGACGTCGTCATCGTCGGGGCCGGCACTGCCGGCGTGAGTTGCGCACTCGAGTGCTTCGACATTCAGCTCGACGCCGTGGTGCTCGAAGCAGACGAGCGTCCGGGTGGCCAGCTCGTCGAGATCGTGAACTCTGTGCGCAACGTTGCGGTCGGAACGTTTCGCGATGGTCCCGCCGTGCGCGACTCGTTGGAGGAGGCAGCGGCGATCCTGAGTCATCGGCTCCGCCTGTCACATCCGGTTACACGCGTCGATCTCGGTGACCGATGGATCGAAGCCGGGCCTCACCGCATCCGAGGACGGGCGTTGGTCATTGCCACCGGCACCGCTCACCAGCAGCTCGCCGGGGCTGAGGATGGCGCCTTCGGGGGTGACGTCACCAGTCTGCTCGAGGCGCGGTCCGGCCGATTCGTCGGGCGGGATGTCGTCGTCATCGGCGGCGGCGACAGTGCCGCGCTCGACGCGCTCGAACTCGCAAGAGAAGGCTCGAAGGTCTGGCTGGTCCATCGCTCGGATGCGCTCACGGCGCGCCACGACATCGTCGAGCAGGTGCGCCGCGAAAAGCGAATCGAGCAGCTCGCCCGGTGGGAACTGGAGTCCGTGGACGGCAGCGACCGCCTCGAGGGAGTGACCCTGGTTCGGCGCGCCGACGGCGCGCGCCGGCACTTGGAGGCCGGAGGGCTCGTCGTCAAGATCGCGCGCGTGCCGCGCACGGATCTCGTTCGAGGCCAGCTCGAGCTCAACCGAAAGGGCGCCATCATCGTCGATCCGACAATGCACACTTCGTGTGACGGCGTGTTCGCGGCCGGCGACGTCGTCGCGGGTGCGTACGCACGTGTCGCGGCCGCCCTCGGACAAGGTTCGGTCGCCGCGCGGTCAGTACTTCGATACCTCCAAGGCGAAAACTGATGGCCGCCGCGCCTACCGACCTGCCCTCCGTCTCCGACGTCGTCGCGGAGTTCCAGCGAGCACTCCGTTCACCCGTTCCCGCGCGAGCCGCGCGTCAAGACGTTCTGGGATGGTTGCTCGAGCTCCACCAGAACAATGTCGAGCAGTGGAGCCGAGAAGACGCCGCACGCCGAGACGCTGCGGATGACCGCGAGGTCGCGGCCGCGAAGCGAGACATCGACGTCTTGAACACCACGCGACACGAACTCGTGGAGGCGATTGATGCCGCGCTCGCCGCCGGCATCGAACAAGCTCGGTCGGCACCACCGACGACCGAGAGTCCCGCAATGGTCTTCGACCGCTTGTCCGTGCTCGTGATCCGCATCGCGTTCACTGAGAGCGCTGCGAGTTCGCAAGTCAATGAGCGCGACGTCTATGCGGATCGCTTGCCCGTCTTGTATCAACAACTCTCGCTCCTACGGGAAGCCTTGGACGCCCTCTTGCACGATGTGCAGGAAGGTCGCAAGCGCTTCGTGCCGTATCAGAGCCTCAAGCTGTACCGGTCGGTCGTGGACCAAAACATCCTCAAGTCGTCATGATCGTGCGCCCGGGATCGCCCCGACCCTGGTCGCATGTAGCCGGTATCCGCCGCGATTGAAGCCGTACAGCATCCAATCGCCGACGGCTGCGGCGTGCGCGATGCCGAGCGGAGCGTCCGCGAGGGCCTGCGTGGTCATGAGGTGCGTGCCGTCGCGGGCGTCGAACAGGTACAGCTCGCCATGGCGGCCGATCCCGCACAGCGCGCCCGGAACGAGGGCCAAAGCGACACCGCCGTTACCCCAGGCCAGGTCCTCGGGGAAGCGGCCGCACACCACGACGCGCCCGTCGGTCGGGTCGAGCGCGACGAAGCCACCGCGGTGCAGTGCTTCCCAGTCGTGATCGTCGACTGCGGTCGCCGCACACTCGCTGCCGGCCCCCCATACGAGCGCGCCATCCCAGAGGAGAACCATCGGCTCGAAGTCGACCTCGACGGTCCAACGCAGCGGGCCAACTCCGTCAAATGCCGCCGGAGCCAGACTGATCCGCCCCTTCCCGCCGATCGTGACGCATTCCGCAGCACTATCGCGAAACGCGGCGAGCGCGGTGACCATCCCGCACATCTCGAGTTGCACGCGCGTCTCAAGGTCGCCGGGCCCGTCCTTCGTGGAGAGTCGCTCGCTGACGAGCAGCCCCGGACCACCGTCTTCTCGCGGCCGGGATCCGACGATCCGATCGTCGAGGACGACGGTTCGCTCCACGTCCGGCGCGAACGTGCGCGTCCACAGGGGAACGACGCGGCGGAGCAACCCCGGTCGCCGGAGAGCGTCCGCCGAAAATGCGCGCAGCATGCCGAGATGATTGAGCGTCAACACGATGCCTGCGTTCGGAACGTCGAGAATCGCGTGGACGTCTAGGTCGTACTGCGATGGCTCGTCCGCGACGAAGACGGAATCGTCGAACACCGCGCGCGGCCGGAACTCCTCACCAGCGAACACGGCGTTGCGGCCGAGGTTGTTCCACGCAAATAGGCCGTCCAGAGCCACCACGCGGCCAATGCCGTGAGGCTGCGAGTTGTTGACTCGGCTCTCCGGATACGCGTCGACCTCGATGGCGGTGAGCGTCACAACACAGTCTCCAACGCGTCGAGGACATCCGTCGGTTGGATCGAGTCGATGCAGCTTCCCCGCGTGGGGCACGGCCGCGGATGCCAGCGGAATCCGCGCAAGTCGACACGCTCGTTGTACGCGTACTCCTTCTCGGCCGCGACGCACACGTCGTCGCATCGATCGCCGACCACCACGCGCGTATGCGGCCACGGGCGGAAGAAGACGGCAGGAGGGCGGCAGATCGCGACAGTCGGCGTGCCCTGCTGCGCCGCGAGATGCGTTAACCCGGTGTCAATACCGATTACCGCCCGAGCGGCACCGAGCATGTCGACCGCGTCGCCGAGCGAACGCGCGCAGGCCTCGGCGATGCCGAAGGCGCGTATCTCGGGCGCAGCGACGTCGCGTGTGACGAGTCGCGGGTCGAGTCCCTGTTCGCGCAGCCCGTCAGCGAGCGATATCCAGCGGTCCACCGACCACTGCTTTGACGCTCCGTCGCTCTCCGTCACGAGGAGCACGGAAGCCGCGAGCTCAGGTCGCGCAGACGCCGCGAGCGGAATCGGCCGAGCGAAGTCGGCGCGAATACCAAAGTCCGCACAGATCCGGCCGAGGATGTCGTTGATCGAGAGCGTTCCGAACTGTTCCTCGAACGCCGCCGAGCCCCACCACCAATCTCGCTGGAGCGGATGGTCGCGAAGGTCGAAGAAGCGACCGTCATGGTCGTCGCGGTCGAACGATTGCTCATCGACCCAGCCGGTCAGCCCCGCGATTCGGTCGGCAAGCCGCGCCTGGACAGCCGAGCGGGCGACCAACCAGGTCTCGTCGCCGTTGCGGCGTCCTTGCGCGATCAACGCCTGGATTGCGGGAAGCGAGACCACGAGGTCGCCGAGACCGAACGAAATCGGCGCCAGGTAGTGAGGTTGCACGACGGGATCCCTCCGACACGTTTCGTCAGCGCGGCGCGTACTCGGTGACGTCGTCGATCTTCAGCTCGGTGAAGGCAAGGCGACGTTCGGCACATTTGTTGCAGCGTCCGCAGTGGCGACCCTGCTGCGGGTCGATGCACGAGAACGTGTGCTGCAGGGCTAGACCGCGGCCCAATTCGAGCACGTCGGCCTTCGTCAACCCGGCGAAGGGCGCGAGAACGTCGAGGGCATGGCCGAGGCCCTCTTTCACGAGTGCGGCGAAGTCATCGAAGAATCGACGGGAGCTGTCCGGAAACGGATTTCCCTTCAACGTGCCGAGAGCAATCGTGGGCACCCCTCGAAGCGCACACCAGACGCTCGGCTGCGCGAGCAACAACAGGTTCCGACCCGGGAGGTAGACGGCGTCATCCTCAGATTGGTCGTCGGGCACCGCATCTCCGGAGACGCTCCAGTGGGAGCCGTACACCGACGTGATCGGGGCGTGCAGCACCGTCAGTGGTTCGGGGGCGGGACTCTCGAGTGTGTTGAGGAAGAGTCGCAGGTGCGCCTCCTCGACCGGCTCCCATGCAAGATCGAAACGAACGTAGATCGGATGGACTCGGTGACCTTGGCGCAACAACTCCGCCACGAGGATCGCGCTATCGAGACCTCCGCTCACCAGTACTGCGACATCGCCGCGGGAGCGAGCAGTGGCCGACGACGCAGTGCTCACGATTCACCTCGATACACGCACCCCGACGTGCACGTTTCGCGCACGACGACTTGCGACAATTCTGGTAACGCGCCGCGCAGCCGAACCCAGATCCAACGCGCCAGCAATTCACTGGTCGGGTTGTCGAGTCCCTCGATCTCGTTCAGATAGTTGTGGTCGAGCTGATCGATCACGGGTTTCATCGCATGGGATAGGTCGGCAAAATCGCGCACCCATCCGCTGTCATCGGAGACCGGTCCAACAATGTGCACCGAGACAATGAACGAGTGGCCGTGAAGGCGCGCACACTTGTGACCGGCGGGAACATTCGGAAGGCGATGCGCCGCCTCGAAGGTGAACTCCTTGAAGATCTCCACCATCACTGGCTCCCACCGCATTGATCAGCTCGACACGTCTCCGGCTCGTCGGCTCGGCCGTTTACGCTACCTGTCCGAGTGAACGACCTGCCTTCGTGATGCGGCGCCGGTCATAGGGCGCGGGCACGGAGAGGATCAGGCGATCGACACCGATCGCCGCGAGACCAGCGCGCTCCGGCGACCCGATGGCAAGCCACCGCTCGTCGAACTCGGCCAACGCTGTCACCAGGAACCGTCCCGGATCGCGGTCCGAACGCGCGTGCGCGTCCCTCGCGAGCGTCACCAACTCCTGCAGACGCGGGTGCGTGGCGCGTGTGTTCATGCCGTCGCCGACCCAGCCGGCCAGCTCGGCCATCTTCGGTCCCCGAGCCCCGATCACGAACGGCGGGTGAGGATCGGGCTCCAAGAATCCCGGACTGCGCCACAGGCGCCGCACCTCCGAGATGCACGCCTCGACCTGCGTCCGCCGCACGGCATCGGGAGCGACCGTGCGTCCGATCGCCTCCTGCTCGCGCACGTAGCGACGACCACCGCCGCCCGCGCCGAGCCCGAGCACCACGCGTCCGCCCGAGACCTCTTGGAGTGTCGCTGCCATGGTTGCCAACAGACCGGGAGGGCGATTCGCCACGTTCAAAACGAGAGGGCCGAGCACGACTCCGGGGGCTGTATCACCCGGTCCGTGTCTCCGTCGATTCGGATCTGCGGCTCGGAACTTCGGGGCTTCCGCTCGTCGGACTCGTGCACCCCTGCGCAGCGACCGCGTCTTGGCGGCTCCGCACGCGCCGCTGCCGACCGGCACTCGCCGCGCGGGAGCGGGATCGAAGGCAATATGTGCGCGTGGCGATCGCGTGCGCCGACTGCGGTTGCATCGTCGACCGTGGCGTCGTGCTCGTCCGGTGTGACAACCCAGAGTGCTGCTGTCGCGACCTTCCAGACCGGGAGCGAACCTAGGCTCGGCGGTATGCGTCGCGTAATTCTCGGCCT
>JAODBI010000063.1 GCA_025463875.1 Actinomycetes bacterium | reverse complement strand
TCGAGGACTCGATGCATCCGAATGCGGGACGGTTGCTCCAACCGCGTCATCCCTCAGACTTCAGAGGTACGCGGCCGCCCCTCGGCGGTCCGGCACCGATGCTCGGCGAGCACACCGACGACCTCCTGCGCGAGCTCGGCCTCGGCGACCGGATCGCTGATCTCCGCGCCTCGGGCGTCGCGGGCTGAGCGAGTCGTACGGACACGACCGCGTCGCGAGCGCTCAGTCGCCGGTCTGACCGTCGATCTGCTCGCGCATCACATCCAGATGACCGGCATGGCGGGCCGTCTCCTCGATCATGTGCACCAGGATCCAGCGCAACGAGACGTGACCCCGGTACTTGTCCTCGGCGACGCTCAACGTATCCAGTGAAGGCGCGGCCGCAGTGATCGTGCGGGAGTTCGCGCACGCAAGTCGGTACTCCTCGAGCACCGAGTCGACGGAGTCGTCCGCGCGCAGGCGGAACGAGCCGTGGTCGTCCCAGACGGGGTCGGCTGCGCCGCCCGCGAAATCCTCGACGAACCAACCGGTCTCGACGGCCGCGAGATGCGCCAGGATGCCGAGGGGCGACATTCCCGTCGGCGTCATGATCCGCGTCGCGTCCTCGAGCGACAGTCCGCTGACCTTGTGCTCGACGACCTCGCGGTACCAGTCGAGGAAACCCGCGAGGAGCGGCCCCTCTTCGGCTCGGGCGCCCAGGTGGTCGGTCGTTGCCATCGAATGCCGCGCGCTCAGCCGGGCAGGATCTCGGCGACGCGCACCTGCGGCGAGGCGCCCGCCGTAAGGGGCAGGAACTGCAAGAGCGCGCCGAAGTCGCCGGCCATCTTCACCTGGCCCCGCATGAACCCGACCGACAGATCGAGAGTTCCGTCGTGCAGTGCCTGCGCGTCGGCCGGAGTGGCGGTAAAGGTCACGTCGGCCGGTTCGGCCGCGGCGATCTCGCCCCGCTCGACGACACCGCCGTCGGCGACGCGCACCCAGCCCCGGGCTTGTTCTTTCTTGCCTGCCGCGACGACGAACTCGACGATCATGGGCCTCGGCTCCCGTTACCGTTCGACGCGCTCGCGCACGCCGGCGAACACGTCGTCTTCGAACTCACCCTCGGGCACGTGATTGTCGACGAGGGAACGCGCCAGCGTGTATTCCTCCCACGGGAACACCTCGCGGATGACGTCGTCGGGAAGCCGCATCCAGTGGCCCGCGGGATCGACCTGAGTGCGGTGCGCGAGCAACGCGGCGCGGCGCTTGGCGAGGTAGTCGCCGACGTCGATCAGCGTGGTGAATTCGTCCTTGCGGTTGGTGTCGAAGCCTCGCTCGAACCAGGTCGTGTACGCGCTCTCTTCGCCCCGGTCGAGGTAGGCCTGGTGGAGCGCCTTGACCCGGGCGATCGACCACGACACGTAATAGAGCTTGAGCGGCTGCCACGGCTCGCCCGCATCCGGATACGCCTCCGGATCGCCGGCGAGATCGAACGCGGGCACCGAGATCTCGTGCACGCGGATGTGATCCGGGTGCGGGTAGAAGTCGCGATCGTCGCGGTAGGTGATGATCACCTGCGGCCGTTCCTCGCGGATGATCTTGACCAGCCGACCCACGGCCTCGTCGAGCGGCGCATTCGCGAAGTTGTCGGGGCGCTTGTTCTCTTCCGTGTCGGGCATGCCACTGTCGCGGTAGCCGAGCATGTGCAACGACTCGTACCCGAGCACGCGGACACTCTCGGCCAGCTCGGCCATGCGCAGCTCGTACATGGCCTCGGCCGAACCGGGATGTTCGACCGCCGGATTCAAGATGTCACCGGCTTCGCCGCCGGTGCAGCACACCAAGACGTTGTGCACACCCTCGGCCGCATACTTCGCCGTGGTGCCGGCGCCCTTCGACGCTTCATCGTCGGGATGCGCGTGCACCTGGAGCAGGCTCAATCGTTCGGAAGTCGGGCGGTCGTCGGTCACAGGGGCACGCTACCTGCTGCGTTCCAGGGCAAAGATCTCCGCCGGGCCGATGCTGCGCACCTGCTGAACGCCCCGCGGGACCCACTGCACGTCGAGGCCGGGATCGGGGCCGAGCTCGTCGCGCAGCGACGCCGGTACCAGTATCTCGCCGGCGGCGGCGAGCTCGGTGAGACGGCTCGCGAGGTTGACGACCGGGCCGAAATAGTCGCCGTCGCGCGCGACGACCGGTCCCGCGGCCAGACCGATCCGCAACGGAGGAAGCCCTTCCGCGGTCGCGGCATCCCGGAGCGCGAGCGACGCCGCAACCGTCTCGCGCGTCAGCCCGACGTACATCACCTCATCGCCGATGGTCTTGACGACCCGGGCGCCGTTCGCGGCGATCGTGTCGTACGCCACGGCTTCCCAGCGACCGACGAGATCCGACAACGCGGGCGCATCCAACTCTGCACTGAGCTTTGTGTAGCCGGAAAGGTCGGCAAAACCGACAGCTATCGCGATCCCCGGTTCGGCCGCGAGCACCATCACGCGCCATACCGCGGCGCGCAACTGAAGTCGATGGAGATAGTCGATCAGCGCGCTCACCGCCACGAGACGCTTGTCGTCGAAGATCGCCAACGCGACGTCGTCGTCGGAGGAGTACTCGGCGTGCAACTCCTCGAGCAGATCGGCAAACCCGGTCGCCTCCACCGACGCGATCCGCGCCAGCGATCCACTGATCACCCGGACCTGTTGCAGCAGCGTGCCGCGTTCGATGTCGCTCTTCGGTGCCTGCATGAACGCGAGCCGCGCCGCGTCGACGTCGCGGTCGGTGAACGCCTCGACGCCGGCCGGCACGTCGGGGAAGCCGACCGCCCGCCAGAGCCGGCGGGCGAGCTCCTCGTCGATCCCGGCCGCGGCGGCGAGGGACGCGAGGTCGTATCGCTTCTGACCGGGCATCAACATGCAATCGAACGCGAGCAGCGGGAGCCACCCCTCGGCCGCGGCGCGCGCGATCTCGTCGTCGGTCGCACCGAGCTCGATCAGCCGCAGGCGAAGCTCCTCGCGCATAGGGGCATTCTTCCCGTTTCGCTAGCCTGCCGCCGATGTCGAAGGCCGCCCCGTTCGTTGGCGCGCGCAGCCGACGGATGCTCCTGATCGGCGGCGGCATCGTCGTCGGCCTCGCGGCGCTCGTCGTCGTCGGGTCCGCCGTCGAACACCTCCGGTATTCGGGCGCGGTGCTGCCCGGCGTCCGCGTCGAGGACAATCGACTCGGCGGCAAGAAGGACGCCGAGGTCCGCGGCGCCCTCGAGCGGTTGAGCACCGAGCTCGAGACGATGCCGATCCATGCGCACGCGGGTCCGCAGACGTTCACGGTCGACCCGAGCCTGATCGGCTACAAGGTCGACGCGGATGCGACGATGCGAAACGCCGTGGACGCCGGGCGCGGCTCGAATCCGCTGAGCCTCGTGACCGACACGGTGCTGCGCCGCTTCCGGCCCGAGGTCGTCCCTCTCGTCGTGAACTACGACGGCGCCCGATTCCAGGGCCTTCTCGACGGTTGGGCGAACGCACTCCGCAACGGGCTGGTCGAAGGCAACCTCGAGTTCGTGGGCACCAACGTCGTCCCGGTCGCTCCGCACCCGGGACGCGGGCTGCTGCGGGCCGACGCGGAACGCGCGATGGCGAATCTGCTCGGCGACGGTTCCCGCCACGACCTCCAGCTGCCGATCGGCGACGTCTCACCGACCGTCGACCAGGCCGCGGTCGATGCCGCCGCGGCGCGGGCGCGGGCGATGCTCACCGGGGTCCACGTGGTGGTCGCGGGAACGACCCACGTGTCGCTGACCGGCGCGCAGATCGCGTCCGCGCTGGGCACCCGGATCGTCGGTCACAAGCTCGATCTCACCCTCGCGCCCGACAAGCTGCGCTTCGCGCTCGGCGCCGCGTTCTCGGCCGTCGAGCAACCCGCCGTCGACGCGACCTTCGACGTGAGCAGCGCGAACACGGTAACCGTCGTGCCGTCGCGCGACGGCCACCAGCTCGATGTCGCCGCCGTCGCCGCCGCGATCCTGCGCGGCGACCGGTCGATCGTCGCCTCGATCCGCGACGAACATCCCGCACACGACACCGCGTGGGCGAAGAAGCTCGGCATCACGCACCAGGTGTCGTCGTTCACCACGAACTACATCGCCGGCGAACCACGCGTGCACAACATCCACCTTGCGGCTGACACGCTCAACAACACGGTCGTCGAGCCGAGTCAGACGTTCTCCCTCAACGACAAGCTCGGGCCCCGCACGCCGGAGAAGGGCTACGTCTCCGCGCCGATCATCTTGGAAGACGGATTCGGCGAGGACTACGGCGGGGGCATCAGCCAGCTCACGACGACGTTGTTCAACGCAGTCTTCTTCGGCGGCTACGTCGACGTCGATCACTCGCCGCACCGCTTCTACATCTCGCGCTACCCGATGGGACGCGAAGCGACGATCGTGTTCCCGTACGTCGACCTGAAGTTCCGCAACGACACGAAACACGGCGTACTCATCCGCGCCAATTACAGCGACACGTCGGTCACGGTCAGCTTCTACGGCGACACGGACGGCCGCGTCGCGACCGAGGCCAACCGAAAGATCCTGCACACCGAACGGATCACCGACCGAATCGTCGAGTGTCCGGCCAAGAAGCCGACCGACGACCCGCACAACGCGTGCGCACACCTCAGCGCACTCGCACGGGAAACGGTCGCAGGCGGAGAGACCGGCTACGACGTGGAGTTCGACCGGATCATCGAGCAGCCGGGGCACCCCACGGTGACGCAGCACTACCGCGTGCACTATCCAATGCTGCAGAACACCGTCCTGGTCGGCACGAACGCGGCGGCGTCAACGACGACGAGTGCCCCGAAGACGCCCACGACCCAGGCCCACCCGCCGACGTCGGCGCCGCGCGCGGGTGCGACCACCACCCCCTCGAGTCGCCGCCCGTGAGGGGAAATTCGTCCGGATTCGGCAGTACGCACACCTATCCGACAGGGCGAAGCGTCCGATCTCCTCAATAGAGGCTCCCAAGTTGCCGAATTCAATAATCGGGACGGACGGCGACACGGGGAGAGTCCACAGTGCAACGAGGTCGGAGTCACGCGCGTCGGCGTATGCACGCCGGCATTGCCGCGCTCGCCATCGTCGCCGGAAGCCTGGTTGTCGTGGGGAACACCCACGCGCAAGCCGCTCCGGTGCACAGCGCCCAAGTCACATTGCAATCGTCGAGTGTCAGCGCGCTCGCCGCGCCGGTGGTCGGGATCGCGGCGACGCCGTCCGGCAACGGCTACTGGCGCGTCGGAGCAGACGGCGGCGTGCTCACCGCGGGCGACGCGCACTTCTACGGTTCCGCCGCGGGCCGTCCTCACGACCGCATCGTCGCGATCGCCGGGACGCGCAGCGGTCACGGCTACTGGCTGACCGATCGCCAGGGCGCGGTGTTCAGCTACGGCGACGCGGCCTACCACGGGTCGATGGCCGGTCATCATCTGAACCTTCCCATCACCGGCATGGCCGCGACGCCGACCGGCAACGGCTACTGGCTCGTCGCCAGCGACGGTGGCATCTTCTCGTTCAACGCGCGCTTCCACGGTTCCACAGGTGGCATGCGCCTCAACCAGCCCATCACCGGCATGGCGGCGACGCCGAACGGCCAGGGCTACTGGCTCGTCGCCAGCGACGGTGGCATCTTCTCGTTCAACGCGCACTTCTACGGCTCGATGGGTGGGACGCCGCTGAACCAGCCGATCACCGGCATGGCGGCCGCGCCGAACGGCAACGGCTACACGCTCGTCGCCGCGGACGGCGGCCTCTTCCGCTTCGGATCGAACAGCCCCTTCTACGGATCGGCGGTCAACGCGTGTCCGGGCGCGGCGGCCGTCGCGGTCGCGATGTCGCCCGGCGCACGCGGCTACTGGATCGCGTTCGCCGACGCCCGAACGTACGCGTTCTCGCCTTCGACCCAAGCGCCGAAGTGCGATCCCTCGACCTCGTCGAAGTCGGGGCTCATGGCGGCCGACCTCCTCGGTCGGATCAACGACGAACGTTCGATCCGTCACCTGCCGCCGATGACGTGGGATCCCAACCTCGCGAACTACGCCGGCGCGTGGAGTGCCGACATGGCGTCGCACGGGTTTCGGCACAGCTCGATCGGGATCCTGCTGGGTACGTACAACTACGTGGGTGAGAACATTGCTGCCGGCAGCGCGGGCACACTCGAGGGCTCGCTCCACGACGCCTGGATGCACTCGGACGGACACCGCGCCAACATCCTCGCCCCCGGATTCACCCGGGTCGGCGTCGGCGTGTTCTGCACCGCGAACGGCTCCATCTACCTGACCCAGGACTTCGGGCATCCCTCGAGCGCAGGATCACCGCAAACGTCGTCGACCACTCCTCCGGTCGACCCCATCGCGCGGCCGGACTCTGGTTCACTGCACTGTTGATCGCCACTGTCGAGCCGGGGAGGTACGCGTGAGCGCCGGAACGGACGGCACGTCGTACCGACCGGCGACCGGGCCCGATCCGGCGCTGATCCGGCGCCCGCTCGACCACTGCCCCGGCTGCAACAGCTGGCAACTCCAGCTCGTCGTGTCCGTCCGCGACGAGTCGGTCCACTTCTTGTGCGGAGGCTGCAACCGGTGCTGGCTCGTCGAGCTCGGATTCGCGCGGCGCGTCCAACCCGAGACGTGTGACGGGTGCCCGCAGACCGCGCGCTGTTCGGCCGCGTACGCGCGCGATCACGCGTCGACCTGAACGCCCGCGGCGTGCCAGGCCCAACGAGCGGTACGCCGGTCGGGTGGTAGGCGCCACTGCCGCAGCTGCCAACCCACTTCGAGTGCGAGCACGCCCGCCACGGCGCACGCGATCGAACCGATCATCGCCGCCCCGGTCGGAAGGTTCAACGCGAACCAGTCGCGCAACGCCGGTACGCCGAGGATCAGCGCGAACGCGGCGACCATCGCGCTGAACAGCACCGCCCGACCGGGGGTGATGGGTCGGGCGAGGAGATTCAGCACCCACAGGCCCACGATGAGCAACGTGATCGTTGCTGCCGTGCGCGAATCGAGCAGGTTCTCGCTCCGGCGCGCGATGGCGTACGAGGCGAGCGTCGCGGCGGCCGCGACTGCACCCGATGGACCCGCGATGAGCAGTACGCGCCGCACGAACCCCGGCTCGTAACGTCGGTTGTTCGGCGCGAGCGCGAGGAAGAACGCGGGGATACCTATCGTCAGGCTGCTGACGATCGTGAGGTGGCGCGGCAAGAAGGGATAGGGCCAGCGCGCGGCACCGATCGCAATCGCGAGGATCATCGCGTAGAACGTCTTCGTCACGAACAGATTCGCGACCCGCTCCACGTTCGCGATGACGCGCCGTCCTTCGGCGACGACCCCGGGCATGCTGGCGAAGCGCCCGTCGAGCAGAACGACCTGGGCGACCGCGCGCGTCGCGGGCGCGCCGCTCCCCATCGCCACACCGATGTCGGCGTCCTTGAGCGCGAGCGCGTCGTTCACCCCGTCGCCCGTCATCGCGACGACGCGTCCCCGGCGCTGCAACGCACCGACGATCGCCCGCTTTTGCTGGGGCGAGACCCGTCCGAACACCGAGACGTCGGCGAGCACGTCGGCGAGCTGTTCGGGATCGTCGGGAAGCTCGCGCGCGTCGTAGGCGCGGTCGCCCCCTTCGACCCCGACCCGCCGGGCTATCGCACCGACCGTATGCGGATTGTCGCCCGAGATGATCATGCAACGGACGCCCTGCTCCGCGAAGTACTTCAACGTGTCGGCCGCGTCGGGCCGGATCTCCTCTTCGAACACGATCAGGGCCGTGGCGCGGAGCCCCTTCGGAAGCGTCTCGCCGGCCAGTGACGCGTCGGTGTGCGCGAGCAACAGCACGCGCTGACCCTCCGCCGCGAGCTGATCGGCCTGGACACGCAGCGGGTCGTCCTGGGGATGATCGGCCCAGACCATCTCGGGAGCACCGACGACCCAGGTGGGGTGGTCGCGAAACATCGCGCCACTCCATTTGCGCCCCGACGAGAACGGAGTCGAACCGACGCGCTCCCAGCCCGCAGGAGCGGGGAACGCCTCGGCGAGGGCGGTCATCGTCGCGTTGCGGTTCTCGTCGTTCGCGAGCGCACCGAGCGCCTCCGGCACCGGGGCGTCGGGATCGAGCTGGTGCACCTCGTGGAAGCGGATCACGCCCTGCGTCAGCGTCCCCGTTTTGTCGAGCAGGATCACGTCGACCCGCGCGAGACCCTCGACCGCGGGTAGCTCCTGCACGAGGACCTGGCGGCGGGCGAGCGTGACCGCCGCGACACCGAAGGCCAGGCTCGTGAGCAGCACCAACCCTTCCGGAACCATCGCTACGACGCCGGCCACGACGCCGGCGATCGCCGCCTTGTTCGTGTCCTGCACTTTGAACTGACTGAAGGCCAGCAGGATCGCGGTCGGTACCAGCGCCCACTGCACGTACCGCAGGATCTGGTTGATGCCATCCATCAGCTCGGAACGGGTCCGGGTGAACCGACGGGCTTCGGCCGCCAGCCGGCGCGCGTACGCGTCGGCGCCGACGCGCGTCACCTGAAAGCGCCCTCGACCCGCCACCGCGATGCTGCCCGAAAGCACGTCGTCGCCCACGTCCTTCGCGACCGGGTCGGACTCTCCCGTGAGCATCGACTCGTCGAGCTCGAGTCCTTCCACCTGGCGCAGGATTCCGTCGGCCGCGACCTGATCGCCGGCCACCAGAACGCAGAGATCGTCGAGGACGACTTCGCCGACGGCGACCTCGCGCATCTCGCCGTCGCGCACCACCCGGGCGCGGGGCGCGTTGATGACGGCCAGCCGGTCGAGCGTGCGCTTCGCGCGCCATTCCTGGTCGACGCCGATGAGCGTGTTGAACAGCAAGACGATGCCGAACAGCGCGTCCTGGCCCTCTCCGAAAATGAGGATGAGGACGAACGCAGTGCCGAGAATCGCGTTGAACCGGGTCAGGATGTTGGCCCGCAGGATCTCGGAAAGCGTTCGGCTCGTGCGGTCGTCCGCGACGTTCACCTTGCCGGCCCGCACGCGCGCTTCCACTTCGGCCGCGGTGAGTCCGCCGGGGTCCGTGGTCGAAGCCGCGCCCGCGACTTCGGTGTCGCTCATCGGGCGAACGCTATACAGCCGGCACTCACAGCGATCGTTGTCGTCGGACAGCTTCTCGTCTCGGTGGCCGGCGAGCACGTCCGGTTTGGACCCCGGCGCGCCCGTCCCGGAATGTGCCGGGTTTCACTGCCGCGCCTCGGGCGCGCAATCTCGGCGGATTGCGGCGCGGACACCGCGGCGCGCGCAACGGCGCGGCGCGGGCGCGCGTCTGCGCCGAACCTCGCAAAACAACGGATTTTCGTCCCCCGTCCGCGGGGCGCGCCGCTCGGCCACTCCCAAGCACGTGCCCACCCAGAGTGTCAAGGGCTGATTCGCCTTGACCCGGGATTGAACGACTTGTGCGGTTTGCCGACGGCGGACAGTGGCACCGCCCCGCCCATTCCTGCACAATGTGGGCGGGGGAAGGTGGCTGGGTTGACGGGGGATCTGCAACTCGAACAATTGGCGGGGCCGTTCGGGTCTCGTCAGCGGACGGCGAGACGCGCCCGGCGGCGCATCGACCGGGCCGTGCTGGTCCTACTGACGGCGATCGCGCTGTGCGCGCTCCCCGCGGTGTTCCTGCCGTCCCGCGCCGCAGCCGCGGTCAACCCGTGGCCCCACATCGTGACGGGAGGTTTTGCCTCCGGCGACGGGCGCGGCCTCTATGTGTTGTTCGCCGACGGCAGCGTCAGCACGATCGGGAACGCCCAGAACATCGGCGACGGTTCGGGCGTGCGGTTGAACCGTCCGATGGCGTCGGGCGCGACGACTTCCGGCGGCTACTGGCTCGTGTCGAAGGACGGCGGCATCTTCAGCTACGGCGCGGCGCGCTTCTACGGGAGTACGGGCGGTCAACGCCTCAACCAACCCGTCTTCGCAATGGCGCCGACCACGGCGGGCAAGGGCTACTGGCTCGCGGCGCGCGACGGCGGCATATTCTCGTTCGGCAACGCGCGCTTCTACGGTTCGACCGGCAACATCAACCTCGTGCGGCCGATCGTCGGCATCACGACGAGTCACGACGGTCGGGGCTACCGGCTCGTCGCGAGTGACGGCGGCATCTTCGACTTCGGCAGCGCCAGTTTCTACGGGAGTCTGCCCTCGCGAGGAATCTCGGTGAGTGACGTCGTCGGCATGGCTCCGACGCCGAGCGGGAAGGGTTACTGGATCGCCGAGGCGAACGGTGTCGTGCACTCCTTCGGCGACGCCACGAACTTCGGCAACTTCTCGCCGAACGCGTTCGACCCGGTCACCGCCATCGTGACGAATCCGGTTGCCCCCGGCTACCGGCTCATCACCAGCTTGGGCGCCACCATTCCGTTCGGTCGCGCGCCCGCCGGCGCGGCGCGCACCGATCCTCAGTACCGGTACCTGTCACAGCTGGTGTGCCGTCCCTCGCTCAACAGCGCGGGCGACTACCAGGCGATGTTCAACACGAGCGGGCCACTCTGGAATCGCGCGGACGGCGCATCGAGTGTCGATCTGGGCGACGGCCGTCGCCTCTGGCTCTTCGGAGACACGTACACGGGGCTGAGCAATGCCAACGGAATCATGCCGGGCTGGCGTCTCGTACGGAACACGATCGCCGTCGAACAAGGAGGTTGCTTCGAGTTCCGAACCGGCGGCGCGTTCGCAACCGACGACTATCTCCCCAGCCCCGGGCCGGGCCAGTTCTACTGGCCGAACACGGGCATCGTCGACGCAGCCGCGGGCGTGGTCCGGCTGAGCGTGACGCGCGTGCGCAACGTTCCGGGACCCAACGGCTTCGGCTTCCAGACGATGTGGAACGAGATCGTCACGCTCGACCTGCACTCCCTGACCTACCGCGGCTCCACCGCGCTGCGCACCGACCCGGGTCGCGTCCAGTGGGGCATGTCGATGATGCAGGCCGGCGGCTGGATCTATCTGTACGGCGGCGCCGGAAACGGTTACTACTACGCGGCGCGCACCACACCGGCGCACCTCCTCGACGGCCAATGGCAATACGGCACCGCCACCGGCTGGAGCGCGCGCCGGGCCGACCTGCGCCCGATGCAGTTCCGCACCTTCGCCAACCAGCCCGATGCCGGAATGTCCGCGGCGATCAGCGTCGACCGCTACGGCTCCGGCTACATCGTTTCCTCGAAGCGTTGCGAAGCCTGGTGCGACGACGTCACGGCCTGGTACTCGAAGAGTCCCTTCGGCCCGTGGAAAGCCGTGAACAGCAGCAACGGTCGCATCGCGACGACGCCCGCGGGCCCGGGACAGATCACCTACAACGGTCACCTCGCGGACGTCAACGGCGGGTGGATCGTCGTGTGGGCCCTCAATACCGTGTCCGGCGGCTACGTGAAGAACGGCTTCGGCGGCCGCGACGCCGTCCCGCAAAACCTGCCGTCTCCCGCGGCGCTCGCCGCCGGACCCTGACGGCGCCGCAGCCGTCGCGCCGAAAGCGCAATGCGTCACGCACGGGGCGTTCGTCGCGCCGGAGACCAGGACGCGAGCCGGTACCGTGACACAGCCATGACGCAGGAACCGGCGCCCTCCACGACGACGTGCTACCGGCATCCCGATCGTGAGACCGGACGCCGTTGCACACGCTGCGGCCGCTTCGCCTGCCCCGAATGCCTGCGGGACGCGTCGGTCGGTTCCCACTGCGTCGACTGCGTGACGGCCGCGGCCCCCACGCCGCGCCAGCGGATCTCCGGGATCACGCGCAACGAGAACATGCTGGCGACCAAGATCATCGTCGGCATCACCGTCGCCGCGTTCATCGTGATCGGGCTGCGGGACGGGAACTTCAACGGCGCGGGGCGCACGGCCGCCGATCTCGAGCTCTACGGCCCGCTCGTGCACCAGGGCGAATGGTGGCGCATCTTCACCGTCTCGCTCGTGCACATCGGATTTCTGCACCTCTTCTTCAACATGCTCCTGCTGTGGATCATCGGCCAGCTCCTCGAGCCCGGCGCCGGTCCCGTGCGAGTCGGTCTGATCTACGTCGTATCCGTCGCGGCCGGATCGGCCGCGGCGTTACTCGCCCAACCGCACATTCCCTCGGCGGGGGCGTCGGGTGGCGTGTTCGGCGTGGCCGCCGCTGCAACCCTCGTCATGCAACGCCAGGGCACCCGGTTCTGGGACACCGGGTTCGGGCCCCTCCTCGTCCTCAATCTGGTGCTCGGCTTCTTCGACAAGCACATCTCGATCAGCGCGCACATCGGCGGCGCGATCGGGGGCCTGCTCGCCGCCGAGGCGATGCTGCAGGCCCGCAAGATCGGACGACCGCAGCTGGGTCTCGTCGGCGCGTCGGTCGTCGGCGTCGGGGCCGTCGTCCTCGCCCTCGCCGTCGCGCACTAGAACCCGAGCGGCAGCGGAGCCGACCGAATGCCCGCGCAGCCGCACTTCGGGCCGCGCGGCGCGAGCGACCAGTCAGGATCGTTCGCCCGAGGGGACCAGCTCGACGGTTCCGGTGTCGTCGTCCTCGATCAAGCGGAATCCGCACTGTTGCGCGAGGACGGCGCGGCCCTCCCACGGACCGGTCGCGAGGATCTCGTCGCCTGCAGCAAGCGTGATGCGGCGGGGTCGGTAGATGTAGCGGCCCCCGCGCCGGATGGCGAGCAGATGAAAGCCCGTGTCGTCGCCGATCTGTGTGCCCGCGACCACCGCGCCGTCGAGCGCGCTGCCGCGCGCGATCGGGTACTGCACGAAGATCTCGTCGGCCTCGCCGAGCGCGACCGCGAGGACGGGATGCATCTCCTCGCCCTGCTCCACCAGCCACACCAGTTGTTGGGCCGCGTCGCCGACCTCCTCCGACGCCGCGCCCAGATGCAGGAGGCCGCGCAGCCCGGAGGGATCGACGGTCTCGGCGCCCGCGCGCAGCACCCAGAGCTCGAGCTGCTCGCGCATCTCGTCGAGACGATCTTCGAGCTGGGTCACCTGGGCGGCCAGGCCCTGGTCGTTCAACAAGAGCGCGCTGTACGCGAGCCCGACGGCCGCCTCGGAGACGTTCTTCATCTCGACGAGCACGTCGACGGCCCGGTCGAGATCGGAGATCGCGGGGTCCTCTTCGATCCCGGCCGGACGCCAGACCGGAGCGCCGGCGAGCTCGCGCACCTCACCGATGCCCTCGCGTGCGCCGCGGAGGATCAGCACGTCGTCGGGAAGAAGATGCTCGTCACCGTTGGGATCGATGAGCCACTCCCGCCCTCGACGAATTGCGACGACGCGCATGCCGACTTCCACGGGGAGCTCGACGTCGTCGAGCGCACGGTTCGCGAGCGCCGACTCCGAACGCACGCGCACCCGGTGCGACACCTCTTCCGCGCCGGCGAGATCTGCGACGAGCGCGGCCGGGATCCCGAGGTGGTGGGTGACGACGCGCGCGATGTCGACCGCCGCGTTGCCCATGCGCTCGATGGCCGACACGACGTGCAGGACGCTCGACATCTGCTCCGCATCGCGCTTCGAGCGCGCCGCCAGGACACAGACCTCGCGCATCTCGTGCACCAGCTCGGTGAGGCGCTCCTCGAGCTCGAGCACCTCGTCGGCCATCCGCGTGTCGCCGAAGAACAGCGATGCGTACCCGAGGTCGACCATGAGCTCGGAGGTGTCCTTCGCCTCCGACAACATGGCCTTCAGATTTCGTGGTCGTTCTTCCATGGATTCCGCCGGCTCCGCAGCCGGCTCCTCGAGGGGCCTAGGCCAGCCCGAGGATCACGATGGCCAGGATAAGCGACAGCGCGCCGAGCAGGTCAAGGCTCGATGTCACGAGAGGGATCGAATGGTTGTCGGGATCGAGCCCGAACCGGTACGTCGCGACGGCCGCGTAGAAGCCGACGATGACCGACGCGGTCGTCGCCATGAAGCCCGCGATCAAGCTGACTGCGAGCATCTCGACCGTTCCCGGGCTGGCCTTGTTCAACACGGTCGCGACGACCGATGACGTGAGCCCGAGGAACACGAAGACCGGAATCGCGTAGAGATATACGAGCATCACATCGTCGACCGCGGCGCGCCACGAGCCGTCACCGAGTGTGCCCAGATGCAGCTTCGTCGATACGCGCGCCGCGAGGATCGCCCCCAGCGAGCCGGAGTCCTCGAGGAAGGCCGGCACCATGACGAGCAGAGCCGGGTACTTGAGGAACGACGCGAAGCGGTTCTGGATCGTGATGCCGGCGAGGATGTCGACCACACCCGCCAGCGCCAGGATCGGCAGTGACTCGATCACGATGCGCCGCAGGATCGGAAGGGCCCGGGCGCCGATGCCGACGGCTCCCGCGCCGACACCGACCACGACGCACGCGATCGCGATGACGGGCGTCAGCAGGTGAATTCCGAGCAGGTACGTGGCGACGAACAGGCTCGGGAGCGTCACGATGTCGCCCGCGGCGGTGACGATGGGTGCCGCGACGTTGTCGAGATCAAGATCACGATTCGCGCAGAACGCGGCTACGGCGACCGTCAGGACGAGCACCACGATCGACGACAGGATCGCACCGATCACCGACACCACCATGAAGTCGGCGATCGAGATCGAGGGTCCTTTGATGAGCATCTCGCACATGAGCTTCGCCAGGACCGCGAGTAGCGCCGCGGTGGACAGCGACGAAAGGATCGCCGCCGACATGTTCTGGCCGACCTCGGTGTCGACCCGGGCCGACAGGCGGAACGTTCCGGTGTGGATCAGTGTCCCGAGCCGGCTACCGAGGCCGCCGAAGACGTTGCCCCGCATCCCGATCGCGGCCGGGACCAGCACGACGAGGCCCGGGAGCAGATTGAGGGTGTTGCTGATCGTGGCGAAGGTGACGCCGGTGACGAGGTCGCCACCCGAGGAGATCAGGAGCGCGAGGAAGCCCGCGCGGACTCCGGCGGAGTCCGCGCGTAGGAACGCGACAAAGCGCGCGCCCACACGGCGCGAGGAGCGAAGCATGAGGAACTGGGCGGGTCAGCCATCTGAAGTCCTCCGGAACCCGTCAAGGCTACCTCCATCCGGGTATCGAGCGTGCCGGTTCCTGCCGATGAAGAACGGGTGACGCCCCCGCTCCTCGAGGTCGGCCAGGAGGTCCTGGTCGCGCCGACACCCGACGCATCTCCGTGGCGAATGGCCGTCGACCTCGTCCAGGACGGTCAGATCACACTGTCGGTGCACGACGACGACGACGACAGCGATCACGGCGATCACGACGCGCACCTCCCGCGCGAGTGGAACGACCTCGAGGAGGTGCACCTCACGTGCCTCGGGCGATTCAGCGTTTACATCCTCCGGGTCGCGGTGGTCCGCAGCGGCGAGACGCGCCTCGTCGTTCGCCCGCCGGCCAACGAGGGTGCGATCCAACGACGCGCCTACGCGCGTGTGTTGAGTCACGTGCCGGCAAGCTGCACGGTGCTCGACGCCGACACGAACACCTTCATCCTGTTCGACGCCGAAGTGCGCGATCTCGGCGGTGGCGGCTGCTCGTTGTTGACCGACCTCACGCCCCGTTCGGGCGCGACGGTCGTCGTCTCGTTCGCGATCGACGAGGACGCGCCGTTCGTCGCGGTGGGGCGTGTCCTCCCGCGCGACGCGTTACCGACGATCGGGAAGCCGCTGACCCGCGTCGAGTTCGTGCTGATCCGCGAGTCGGACCGCGACCGGATCCTGCGGTTCGTCTTGATGTCGCTCGGTCAGCACCGGCGCGCCGAGCTGCGCCCCCGTTGAGCTCGTTACAGGTCGGCGATCTCGCCGCCGGCCGTCAGGTCGGGAAGCGCCAGCGCGTCGACGTCGCCTCGAAGAGCGTGGCGCCCGGCGCGATGTCGTGCGCGAACCAGCCGAACGCGACGCTCGGTTTCACCAGGTAGACGACGTCGACGAACTCGAGGGTCATCTCCCACGCGTACTTCGGCGAGTACGCGTCGGCGAAGGCCCGCCGGACGTGTTCGTCACGCACGGCCGACGCGGTTCCCTCGATGATCAGGCATTCGTCGGCGTCTTCCAGATTCACCGTGACGCGCGGATCGCGGGCGATGTTCGACGCGTGACGCGCGCCGGTCGAGAACTGCACGGTGCCGTCGAGCCAGACTCCCCAGACGGGACGCACGTGGGGCCGGCCCGACGGCCCGATCGTCGTGATCCAGTAGCTCCGGGCGTCGACGAGCTGCTCCTCGGCCCACTTCCACGGCAGGGGCGCGGAGCCGAGGTACCCCTCGGGCATGTCGGGCCGATCGGCGACCGGTTCGAGCATCAGACCGTGAGGCCGTAGAGCTCGGCGACGTTGTCGTGCAGGATCCGGCTCCGGGTGTGCTCGTCGAGCTGCATGGCGTGCTCGGCGAGGAGTGCCTGGCTGTTGGGCCACGTCGCGTCGCTGTGCGGGAAGTCGTTGGCCCACATGAGCCGCTCCGGATTCATGAGGTCCGCAGTGCGGAACGCGACCCAGTCGTCCTGGAACGTGAGGTACACGTTGCCGGCGAACCACTCGCTCGGGCGCCGACTGAGCTCGCCCGCGGTCAACCAGTTGCGATGACGGTCGTAGCCGTGGTCGGCGCGGTACATCCAGTGCGGCGCCCAACCGGCGTCGGCTTCCACGCACACGACTCGCAGATCGGGATGACGTTCGAACACGGCGCCGAAGATCAGCGTTCCGATGATGTCCTGGTTGCCGCGCACGATGCTCATGAAGCTGTTGAGCTTCGGACCCCGCACGTGGTCGGCGCCGGGCGTGTCGCTGCGGCTCGTGAGGATGTGGAACGACGGCGGCAGACCGAGGTCCACGATCGCGTCCCAGAGCTCGTCGTACATCGGGTCGTCGTAGTCCTTCTCGGGCGGGATGCCCGGCAGCATCACGCCTTTCAGGCCGAGCTTCTTGATCTCCTCGAGGTCGCGGATGCCGTCCTCGGGCGTGACGAGCGCGGTCTGGCCGAGCCCGATGAGTCTCTCGGGGGCGGTCGCGCAGAACTCGGCGATCCAGAGGTTGTACGCGTTGAAGCACGCACGCTGGTACTCGGCGTCGGGATGATTGCAGAGCAACATGCCGACCGACGGGTAGATGACCTCGGCGACGACACCATCGGTGTCCTGGTCGGCGAGACGGGCGACGGGATCCCAACCGCCGCGCCAGAGATCGTCGAAGCGCTTGTCGATGTCGAGTCGCACGTCCTCGGTCGGCCGGCCCGCGGCTGCGACCAACCAGAACGGTACGAGGCTCTTGCCGTTGTCGATCAACATCACGTCGCCGAGTGCCTCGTGGTGATGCAGGCGCGGTGCACGATCGCGGTACTTGGGATCGATGCGGTCGACGTACGTACCCGGCGGCTCGGTGACGTGCGAGTCGGCCGAGATACAGGGCCCGATGGTTGCGGTCATGGTCCGAGTCTCGCGCGCCGACGCGGCCGGCGAAATCCGACCGGCAGCCCCTGCCGGCATGTTCAAATGCACCATGAGCACGATTGAGCAGTACCAACGCAACCGCCAATACGACTTTCTCCAGGCGGTCGCGCTGTGCCTGGTCGTCGCGGTCGTCCTACTGATGGCGGGTGCAATATTCCGATCCGGTTCGCACGGCCTTCCCGGCCTTTCGACCCGCAATCGGATCGAGTTGATCAGTGGCGCGTCAGCCAACCTCTATACGGCCGCCCTCGTGCTGGCCGCAGTCGCGGCGCTGTTCGTTCTTCCGGTGGAGCGACTCGTGCGGATGCGACCGCTCGTCGTGTTCACGATGATCGTCGGCGTCGCGATCGCACTCTTGGCGATGTATACGGTCGTCGACGTACTGACGATTCACGTACCGAGTTCGTCGCCGACGGTGACGGTCGGGTTGTCCGGGGACACGTCGTTCCCCAATCGGCTCGGCGCCGTGCTGCCGGCGCTCGGGGCCGTGTTCGTCGCCCTCGTCGCGGCGGTCGGCGCCAATCGGCTCGGGAACGAGGGCTGAGGATCGGCGCTACTCGCGCCAGGCGACCGCGTACATCTGCGTCGGTTCGGGAAGACCTTTCAACTCGACCCGGCCCCGGTCCTGGAACTGGAATCCCTTGCCCATGCACAGTTCCCGCACGGCAACCGACACGGCAATGTCACCCGGGAGTGCGTGCCCGCAGAGGCGCGCCGCGAGCTGCACGGCCGCACCGAAGAGGTCGCCATCGTCGTCGGTGACCGGCTCGCCGGCGCTGATACCGATGCTCACGTCGAGGACTGTGTCGGCCCCGCGGTTTCGGTCCGTGAGCGCGCGCTGTATGCGCACCGAGGCGGCAACCGCCGCCGCGATCGACGAGAACGCCGCCATGATGCCGTCGCCCGTGTGTTTGACCTCGCGCCCGTCGTACGCGGTGAGCGCGGCGCGGACGATCCCGTCGTGCTCGCGCAACAGGCGATGGTGGCCCTCGTCACCGAGGGCATACGTCTGCGCTACCGATCCGCAGATATCGGTGAAGAGGATCGCTCGCATCGCGGGCGCCGAGTACGCGGTTCCGGGCGGCTCCTGCGGTATGTGACCGAAGAGCGCGTTCAACGGCGCGCTCGGATCGAGCTCGATGACAACCGAGGCTCGTTGGCCGTGCGACCCTTCGTGTACCGCCTCGATCGCCTCGCGGCTCGGGCCCTCGGCCATGCAGAACACGGAGCCGCTGCCCGGATCGAACCAGTAGGTGTGATACCGGACGCCGTACTGGGCCTGGGCGGCGAGGTCCTGCATGTGCGCCTCCGCGAGCGCCTCGGGCGTGACGCCCGGCATGTCGTGGCGATCGATGTACATCGGCACAGGCGCGGACTCTACCGCTGGAATCAGTGGAAGTCGCGGGAGCGCAGGTGCTCCGCCAGGCTGATCGGGAGCCGGGTGATGCGGCCCGCGACGAGGTTGATCACGCCCTGGTGCTTCTCCAGCACGCCTCGCACGCGCAGCGCCGGCGCGCCCCGCGCCACGATGCGGAACCGTTTCCACACCCCCTTCGCGCAGATCACGTTGACGAGACCGGTCTCGTCCTCGAGGTTCAAGAACACGGTGCCCTTGGCGGTCGCGGGTTGCTGGCGATGGGTGACGACACCGGCGACCTCGACCACCGTCCGGTCAGGTAGCTCGCGCAGCTGCGCGCTCGTTACGATCCCCTGACGCGTCAACTCCTCCCGCACGAACTCGGTCGGGTGCTTCCCGACACTGAGTCCCATCGCCCACAGATCGGCATATACCGTCTCCATCTCGGTCATCCCCGGTAACGGTGGCGCGTCGGTACCGGTGACGACGCCGGGCAGCGTCTCGACGACCGATCCGTCCCGGCGGGCGTTGGGACGGGCCGTTCCGAGCGCACCCGCCGCCCACAATGCGGCGCGGCGCGACTGACCGAAACACCCCTCGAACGCCCCCGCCGTCGCCAGCGCCTCGACCTGGTCGACGGTTGCACCGGTGCGGCGCACGAAGTCTTCGAGTCCGGTGAACGGACGCTCGGTGCGTTCGTCGTCGATGCGGTCGAGCAACGCGTCGTGCAGGCCGCGCACGCTGCGCAGACCGAGTCGTACCGCGAGATGCGACGGCTCGGCGTGGAAACCGCGCAGTGGTCGACCGATCGGTTCGACGTCGAGCGGTCGGGGTTCGAGGGTCGCATCACGCGATGACGCGTTGAGGTCGGGTCCGAGCACGTGCACACCGTGGCGGCGCGCGTCGCGCACGATGGAGTGCGGTGAGTAGAAGCCCATCGGCTGTGCGTTCAAGAGCGCGGCCGCGAACTCCGCGGGATAGTGGTACTTGATCCACGAGCTCGAGTAGACGAGATAGGCGAAGCTCACCGAGTGGCTCTCGGGGAAGCCGAAGCTCGAGAACGCCTGCAGCTTCGTGTAGATCTCCTCCGCGGTGTCGCCGATGATGTCGCGTTCGGCCATCCCCGCCATGAGCCGCTCGCGCATCCGTTCCATGCGCGCCTGACTGCGCTTCGAACCCATCGCCTGGCGCAACTGGTCGGCCTCGGCCGCGGTGAACCCTGCGCAGTCGACCGCGAGTTGCATGAGCTGCTCTTGGAACAGCGGCACTCCGAGCGTCTTCTTCAGGCACGGCTCGGTCAGCGGATGGATGTACGTGACCTCTTCTTCGCCGTTGCGGCGCCGCAGGTACGGATGCACGGAACCGCCCTGGATCGGACCGGGGCGGATGAGCGCGACCTCCACGACGAGGTCGTAGAACGTGCGCGGCCGTAGGCGCGGCAGCGTGGCCATCTGGGCCCGGCTCTCGACCTGGAACACGCCGATCGTGTCGGCCGCGCACAGGAGGTCGTACACCTCCTTTTCTTGCGGGATGGTGGCGAGATCGATGTCGACGCCCTGGGCGCGCACCAGGTCGACGGCGATGTGCAACATCGTCAACATGCCGAGACCGAGCAGGTCGAACTTCACGAGGCCGGCGGCCGCGCAGTCGTCCTTGTCCCACTGGAGTACCGAACGGCCCTCCATGCGCGCCCATTCGATCGGGCAGAACTCGACCAGCGGACGGTCGGCCATCACCATGCCGCCGGAATGGATGCCGAGGTGGCGGGGGAAGTCGATCACCGCGCTCGCAAGCTCGAGCGCGAGCGGAGGGATCGCGGGCGGTCGGGTGGTGGCATTCGGTCCGTCGAGCGGCGGGCCGTCGAGCGGGACACCGTCGCGGGTGCGATCCCGCTGCGTCCGTTCGAACCGTCGCTCGTTGCGGGGCGTGACCTGACGATGGTCCCTGAGCTCCTTGTCGGTCAGCTCGCCGAACGCCTCGGGCCCGGCGGCCCAACGGTCGACCCACTTGCCGAGCGCGTCGGCCTGCCCGGGCGCGACGCCCGCCGCCTTCGCCATCTCCCGCAACGCCGAGCGCGGCCGGTAGGTGACCACGTTGGCAACCTGCGCGGCGCGATCACGTCCGTAGCGTTCGTAGACGTACTGGATCACCTCCTCGCGACGCTGGTGCTCGATGTCGAGGTCGATGTCGGGCGGTCCGTCGCGCTCGGGTGACAGGAACCGTTCGAACAACAACCCGAGCGCGACCGCGTCGGCCTTGGTGACACCGAGCGAGTAACAGACCGCGCTGTTCGCCGCGCTCCCCCGTCCCTGGCAGTAGATGTCGGACAGACGGCAGAACTCGACGATGTCGTGCAACAACAAGAAGTAGCCGGGGAACCCGAGCAGTTCGATGACTCCGAGCTCGTATTCGATCTGTTGCATCGCTTTGGCGTATTGCGGATGGCTCTCCGGATAGAACACCGCCGCACCGCGCCGAACGAGCTCCCGCAACCACGACATCTCGTCGAACCCCTCGGGCACGGATGCGTCGGGCAGTTGGGGCGAAGCGAGCTTCAGGTCGAATGCACACGCACGCGCGATGTCGACGGTCCGTTCGACCGCGCCCGGCCAGCGCGCGAACCGGCGGCGCTGTTCGGCCGCGCTGCGCAGGTGGGCGAACGGTGCGGCCGGTAACCAGCCGTCGATCTCGTCGAGGGAACGCCGGGCGCGCACCGCGGCGAGCGCCTGCGCGAGCGGACGGCGGGCCGGGGTGGCGTAGTGCACGTTGTTCGTCGCCACCACCTCTACACCGGCACGCATCGCGACCTGGGCGAGCGCATCGTTGCGGTGCCGGTCGAGCGGATCGCCGTGATCCCAGAGCTCGACGAACACGCGCTCGCGCCCGAAGCCGTCGACGAGCTCGCGGAGCGCGTGCTCGGCCGCCGCGGGACCGTCGCGGACGAGTGCGGCCGGCACCGTGCCCTTGCGGCAGCCGGTGAGCACGAACCAATGGTCGTTCCCGGTGCTCGGACCATGGCCGTGGACGGGCGCCCGCGCCGCTTCCGCCAGGTGCGCCAACGCCGTTCGGGGTGCACCCTTCTCCCCCGCCAGCTGCGCATCACTGATCGCCTTGGCGAGGCGGGCATAGCCGGTCGTGCCCTGGGCCAGCACGATCAGGTGCTCACCGGGCGGATCCGCCACGCCGTTCGGCGGCCCGGGAAATGCACCGCGTAGGTCGGGCGCGGCGAGGGTCAGTTCCGCACCGAAGACCGTCGGCAGCGCGAGCGGACGGGCCGCCTCCGCGAACCGGACCACTCCGTAGAAGCCGTCGTGATCGGTGAGCGCGAGCGCGGTCAGGCCGAGGCGCGCCGCTTCTTCGGCCAACTCCTCGGGATGGCTCGCGCCGTCGAGGAACGAGAAGTTCGAATGGCAGTGCAACTCCGCGTACACAGCCGATGCTCCGGTCGTTACGTGCTCGGTCCACCTCGGGCCAGTGAGTCAGTCAGCCAGTGAGTCAGTCGTAGATCGCTTCGACGCCCGCCCGTCCGCCCTCGACGACGACGATGCACGCGACGTCGTTACGATGGCTCCCTCGGGCTCCGCTGCGCTGCGCTTCGTCCGCACCACGACGGCTCCCTCGGGCTCCGCTGCGCTGCGCTTCGTCCGCACCACGACGGCTCCCTCGGGCTCCGCTGCG
>JAODBI010000058.1 GCA_025463875.1 Actinomycetes bacterium | reverse complement strand
ACTTCACACAAGCCGATCTCGACGACGTCGCAGCCGAACTCAACGGCAGGCCTCGACAAACCCTCGGATGGAGATCACCATCACAAGCACTCGACGAAGCATTGCGATGACCACCTGAAGCCGCAGCAGTTATGGCGTTCAGTGCTCGTGCTGGTCCATAGCGATCTCAGTCGCGATGAAGCCACCCATGCGGACGGTCTCCGGCCATGGCGGGGACTCCACGTGACCGGTCCACGTCAGATGCACCATTGCCCGCGATTCGTCGTCGAGCATGAACACGACGCGGTCGCAACCTGCGCACGCCGCGAGTGCTCTGAACCCGTTGCCGAACAGCTCGTGCGCCGGTCCGACTTCCAGCACGACCTCGCGCTCGTACGCAGCCTTCTGCCCGGGGCTCGGTCCGAACCATGGCTCTCGAAAGGCGGGGCTGTCGTCACGCTGACAGGCAGAGTGCCCGATCGCGCGCCGGCGCGGCGAGTACAGAGCGGCAGATATGGACGGGTTATGGAGGGCTCGAATCGCTTCTGCGTTTTCACGAGATGCCACTTTGCTTGGTGGTCGCCGAGCGTGGGGGCCATTGTGCCGCGCCGTCAGGGGGTGGCAGTTCGTTCGTCGTCGAGCGTCGTGAGAAGTTGGTGGAGTGTGCGACAGGCGCGATCGAAATCGCCGCGGGGCAGCTTCTTGCGCCATCGTTGTTCGAGATCGGCGACGGCTTGTCCGGCGCCATCGAGCACTCTGCGGCCCTTGGTGGTCGGGAAGATGAGCTTTGCTCGGCCGTCGGAGGGATCGGGATGCCGTTCGAGGTAACCGAGGTGTTGTAGTTCGTCGACGAGTTCCGAGCAGGCCGCCAGACTGAGTTGGGCCCTCGCGGCGAGGTCGGTGAGCCGGATCCCGTCAATGCCGACGTTGCCCCACACGTGCAGGTGCGGGAAGCGAATATCGAGGAAGTTGCCGTCTGCTTGTGCGTGAGCGAAGAGCTCGCTTCGGAACTCATGCAGCAGCCGGACGAGTATCTGGCCGACAGCGAGGCGGTCCGTTGGAAGTTTTCTTGACACGGCCATCGTTCGACCAGGATACTTCGGTTACCGAAACTTCGGGAACCGAAGGGTTAGGAGGGCAGCGTGTAGAACATCGCATCATCCAAGAGCTGTATGAAGCCTTTGCCACCGAACGCTTGGATCGCGTGCTCGAACTCTGCGACCCCGAGTGCGTCGTCGTTCAAGACGAGGCGCTCCCCTGGGGTGGGAGACATCAAGGTATTGACGGCGTCGCGACGTTCGGCGCTTTGCTCGGCGGCACGATCCACTCGGTCGTGACCGGCGGCGAACTATTCGAGGCAGGCGATCGCGTGATCCAGTACGGGCGAAGCCGCGGGACCGTTCTCGCAAGCGGCGTCACGTTCGACATGCCCGAGGTCCATGTGTGGACAGTGCGCGACGGAAAGATCACCGCCGCCGAGTTCTACATCGATACCCCCGCCATGCTGCGAGCGCTCGGGCAGGGGTGAAGGCAGGCACGCCCAGGTGAGCATCGACGTCGACGCCTCGCCGGCCGAGATCTACGACGTCGTTTCCGACGTGCGGCGCATGGGCGAGCTGAGTCCGGAATGCCGCCGCTGCGAATGGATCGCCGGTGCGACCGGACCAGCGGTGGGCGCTCGCTTCAAGGGCACCAACCAGCATCCAACCAGCCGAATGCGACCGCGATCACTCTGCTATTGGTACGACAACTACGACGCGAACACGGGCAAGCCGTTCGGCGGATCAATGGGCCTCGGATTGCTCGCCTGACGCATACCACCCGATGCGAGACACTCCCCGCGCGTACCGATCGGCAGTTACGGCGTTGGCTGCTCACCCACCACGGACCACGCGAAGCTCGCCCGCAAAACCGAGAAACACTCTCGGCAGACCCACCGATTCGATTCATCTGCGGTCACCCACGCGGCCTTGTACTGCACATGGTCGTCATCGACGCTATGGCGGTCCCAGATCTTGGCCATGCAGAACTCGCAGTGATCGTGGTCCCAGTCCTCGCGGTGGAGCGTCCAAGTCGTCCAGCGCATGGTGCGACCCAGCAGATATTTCTCTTGGCCTTGCAGACGCCAGTCATCGTCCTCGATCGCCACGACAACATTCTCGCGGCTCCACGACCGCCCGATCGGCAGTTATGCGTGCGACTGTGAGCTTCGCTCGTCAGTCTCGTCCGGTGGGCAGCGAGGACGTTCGAAACGGCTGGCAGCCGAGACCGTGCGCGCCCGCGGGTCCGACCACGCGGTCATACGCCTGAAGCCTTTCCGCGCGGCCGGTCGCGTCAAACAGGGCGTAGAAGATGCTCGCTCCCTGGTCCCATTCGAGGTTGGACTCGCCGGGTCTGAGGGAGTACTGCGCTTCGCTCGACGCCTTCGAGCCGTGCGGCGCGCCCATCGCTGCGAGGGCTTCCTCGCGTGTCGCACCCAGCTTGAGGCCGCACCATGCCGACGCGGTCGACGACGAGTTGGAGCCGGAGCACGCGAGTCCGAGCGTCCCAGGTACAACAAGCGCGATAGCGACCCCCGCCTTCCACCATCGCCGCACGCACGCATATTGCCCGATCTCGCGCCGGCGCGGCGAGCACCGATCGGCAGGGATGATGTTGGTGCGCTTGTTCTGCTCGGTGTGACTCGTTGATCGGCTCGACCCTGCGGGTGTCCTTTAACTGGCCTGTCGGCCGGGCAGGGCAGGCGTGTGTTGTGGCACAACCGGTCGGGTGAACGTGACCGAAGAGGCGCCTGAGCAACCAGGCCTGCTCCCTGTCTTGTCCACCCTCCCGGCCGTGCGTGCCACCCCACCAACCAGACGAAGGAGGGTGGCATGTCCACCATCGCAGACGACGACCGGCGTGTCATCGCCCGGTGTCGACACGCACAAGAATTTCCATGTCGTGGTCGTCCTCGAC
>JAODBI010000026.1 GCA_025463875.1 Actinomycetes bacterium | reverse complement strand
CGCCGGTGGAGCCGTGGAAGGCGGCGTCGCCGAAGGAGAAGATGCCGCCGTCGGATGCGACCATCCAATATCCGTTGCCACCCGGCGTCGGTGCCATGCCGACGATCGGCAGGTTGAGCATGGTCCCACTCATGGAGCCGTGCGAGTGGGCGTCACCGCCGGCGAAGATGCCGCCGTCGTTGCCGACGAGCCAGTAACCGCCGTCGCTCGCGGTCGCCTGCGTGCGCGTCGAAGCTGTGCCCTTCGCTTCGGGCGCCGCGGTCTGGGCCGATGCCACGGGCATGAACCCCAAGGCCACGGCGATCACGGAGATGAGCACGACGAATGCACGGCGTACTTGCGACATGTGTCGGTCTTTCTGGTCATCGGACGACGCGCAGGATCTGGCGGGTCGCAAGAGCAAGAGGGCGATGCATCACTCCGGACACGAGTGAAGCTGGACGACCCTGCTCCCGGTGCTGTGACCGGAGCGTTACGCCCGGCGCACACACGACGACTCCGTGACGCGCGCGGACGCGAAAAAGCGGGGCGCGATCGGATCGCGCCCCGCTCTCGGGATACGGCTTCTGAAACCCTCAGGTGACGGTGAGGGTTCCCTTCATGAAGTTGTGGATGTTGCAGTGGAACTTGTACGTGCCGGCCGCGGGTGCCGTGAAGGTTGCAGTTTTACCGGCGTCGATCGACACGTTGAACTTTCCCGAGTCGTCGGAGGTCACGGTGTGCATCGCGTTGCTGTTGTTCTGCACGGTAACGGTAGATCCGGCGGTCACCGGGGTCGTGGTGAACTTGAACGAGGAGTCGATGCTGATCTGCGCCGTTCCCGCGGCCCCGGAGGACTTCTTGCTGCTGCTGCCGCACGCGGCGAGACCGACGGAGAGGGCGGCGATGGCGATGAGGATGAAGATGCGTCGTTGCATGTCGGGTACTACGGAGCGGACGGCACGCGTGGTTCACTTCTTCTCGCGGGGCAGGCCCAGCGTGCGCTCGCCGATGACGTTGCGCTGGATCTCGTTGGTGCCCGCCCAGATGGAACTGGCCTGGTAGTAGAGCCACGACCGCTGCCAGGCCCCGTCGCCGGGGTTGCCCTCGGCGCCGCGCCACAACGGCTGCGCGGGCCCGACTACGGCCATCGCGGTGTCGTGCAGGCGCTTGCTCATCTCGCTCCACCAGAGCTTGTTGATGCTGCCGACCGGTCCCGGGTCGCCACCCTTCGCGGTACGGGAGATCGACCGCCAGTTGTGCAGCTGGAAGATGCGTACCTCGACGAAGGCCTGCGCGAGCCGGCCGGCAAGCCGCGGATCCTCGAGCGCATCGTTCTCGAGTCCGAGCCGCCACAGCTCGTCGAGCAACTGGGAGTGCGCGACGAGCTGGCGGGGGTTCACGCCCCGCTCGTGCGTGAGCGTGGAATTCGCGACCCGCCAGCCTTCGTGCAACGGCCCGACGAGCCGGTCGTCGGGCACGAACACATCCGAGAAGAAGACCTCGTTGAACTCCGACTCGTCGGTGATCTGCCGCAGCGGACGGACCTCGACGCCGGCCGAGTGCATGTCGATCACGAGCGCGGAGATGCCCTTGCTCTTCGGCGCGTCGGGATCGGTGCGCGCGAGACACCAACCCCAGTCGGCGAACTGCGCGTAGCTCGTCCAGACCTTCTGGCCGTTGACGACGAACCCGCCGTCGACCTTCGTGGCGCGCGTCGCGAGCGAGGTGAGATCGCTCCCTGCGCCGGGCTCGCTGAACAACTGGCACCAGATCTCGGAGGCGTCGAGGATGCGGGGGAGCCACTGCGCCTTCTGCTCGGGTGTGCCGTGCGCGAGCAGGGTCGGCCCGACGAGGTTCACGCCGATCCGGCCGACGAGCTCCGGGGCGCGAGCGCGAGCGAGCTCCTCGGTGACGATGTAGTGCTCGACCGGTCCGCCCCCCCGACCGCCGTACTCCTCCGGCCACGCGACGCCGACGAGCCGCCCGCCCGCGAGCTTCGCCTGCCAGGCGCGGCCGAACGCGACTTCCTCGGCGAGGTCGTCGAAGCGGGGTGGCAGTCCGCGTCCGTACTCCCACGGGAGGTTCGCCCGGAGCCAGGCGCGCACCTCGTCGCGCAGCTCGGCTTCCTCTGGTGTCGCTCGCAGGTCCATCGCGCGCGAAGCATATTGGTCGCTCGCGCGGCGCCTCCGAGATGGCCCGACGCGCGTGTTACCTACTGGTCGCTCGCGCGGCGCCGATCCTTCGAGACGGCTCCGCTGGCGCTCCGCGGGAGGGAAGGATCGGCTCCGCTGTCGCTCTTAGACGCGCTGGTCGATCGGCACGTACTTGCGCTCGGTGGGGCCGACGTAGATCTGGCGCGGCCGGCCGATCTTCGTTTTCGCGTTCTCGTTGCCCTCCCACCAGTGCGCGATCCAGCCGGGCAGGCGTCCGATCGCGAAGAGCACCGGGAACATGTCGGTGGGGAAGCCCATGGCCCGGTAGATGAGGCCGGAGTAGAAGTCGACGTTCGGGTAGAGCTTCTTTTCGATGAAGTAGTCGTCGGTGAGCGCGACCTCCTCGAGTTGCAGCGCGATGTCGAACAGCTGGTCCTTCGACTTCAGCTCGTTCAGCACGCGCTCTGCCGTTCCCTTGAGGATCTTGGCGCGCGGGTCGTAGTTCTTGTACACGCGGTGGCCGAATCCGGAGAGGCGGAAGGGGTCGTGGGCGTCCTTGGCCCGTCGCACCGCCTCGCTCACGTCGCCGCCGTGGTCGCGGATGTCCTCGAGCATCTCGACGACCGCTTGATTGGCCCCGCCGTGCAGAGGTCCCCACAGCGCGTCGACGCCGGCCGCGATCGATGCGTAAAGGTTCGCCTCCGCGGAGCCCACCATCCGCACCGTGGAGGTCGAGCAGTTCTGTTCGTGATCGGCGTGCAGGATCAGGATCTGCTTCAACGCGTGCACGATCGTCGGCGAGACCTCGTACGGCTCCGAGGGAACCGCGAACATCATGCGCAGGAAGTTCTCGATGAGGTCGAGCGAGTTGTCGGGATAGAGGAACGGCTGGCCGATCGACTGCTTGTACGAGTACGCGGCGACGGTGGGCAGCTTCGCCATCAGCCGCACGATCGAGAGCTGCACCTGCTCGGGGTCGTGCGGATCTTCGGAGTCCTGGTAGAAGGTCGCGAGCGCGTTGACCACCGACGCGGTGGTGGCCATCGGGTGCGCGTCCTTGGGGAAGCCGTAGTAGAAGCGCTTCACGTCCTCGTGCACGAGGGTGTGCAAGCGGATCTGGCGGCTGAACTCCCGGCGCTCCGCCGCAGTCGGCAATTCGCCGTAGATCACGAGCCACGCGGTCTCGAGGAACGAGGGATGTTCCTGCTCCGCCAGGTCTTCGATGTCGTAGCCGCGGTACCGCAGGATGCCGAGGTCACCGTCGATGAACGTGATCGCCGACTCGGTCGACCCGGTATTCACATAGCCGTAGTCGAGGGTGATCAGCCCGGTCTGCGCTCGCAGCTTCGAGATGTCGATGGCGTATTCGTTCTCGGTGCCGCGCACCACGGGGAGCTCGATCTCCTTGCCGTTCCACAGCAGCTTGGCCGGTGCTTCCGACATCCGAGGCTCCTTCATCGCGGGCAACGTGCAATCTACCGATCCTTCCCCAGGTCGGCCGTTCGACTCAGGAAGTCAGGAAAACAAGAATCCGAGTGTCAGATTGGCGACGTCGGATTGACGCAGTCATGACGCCGCCTGCGAAACTCCGGGCCCCATGGATTTCGACCTCACCGAAGACCAGCTCGCCCTGCGTGCCGGGGCGAACGACGTGCTCGACGACCTCGCTTCCCCGGCGCGGGTACGCGCCCACACGGGAACCAACGCGTCGTTCGATCCCGCGCTGTGGACGGCGATGGTCGACCAGGGCTGGCTGGGAGTCGAGGTCGGCGAGGGCACCGGTGGTCTCGGGCTGGGATCGGTCGAGGTCGCGGTCCTCGTCGAGGAACTCGGGCGGCACGCCGCGCCCGTTCCCTTCGTCCCGACCGTGCTGGCGCTCGACGCACTCGGGATGGCCGGTGACGACCCCTGGGTCGCGCGGCTCCTGAACGGCGACGCGATCGCGTGCGTCGCATGGGACCCGGCCGCGCCCGTGCCGTACGCACCCTCCGCCGACATCGCGATCGTGCTCACCGACGACGGCGTGTACGCGACCGAGCTCGGCGACGCGGCATCGGGAAACCGTCCGCGGCGCGAACCCGCGATGGATCTCACGCGTGAGCTGGGGTGGCTGCACTTCGATCCCGCGACATCTCGCCGACTCGGGGGCCCGGACGCGCGCACGCGCCTGCTCGACCGGGGCGCCACGTTCACGAGCGCGGATCTGCTCGGCAGCGCGACGCGCGCGCTCGACATGTCGGTCGAATACGCGAAGGACCGCGTGCAGTTCGGGCGTCCGATCGGTTCGTTTCAGGCCGTGAAGCATCGCTGCGCCGACATGCTCGTCGACGTGGAGGGAATGCGGTCGACGGTCTATTGGGCCGCGTGGTGCATCGGCGCCGGCGATCCCGACGCGTCGGTCGCGGCTTCGACCGCCAAGATCTGGTGCGCCGACGCGTCGAAGCGCGTGATGGCGTCCGCGCTGCAGGTGCACGGTGGGATCGGCTTCACCTGGGAGCACGACCTGCATTTCTTCTTGAAGCGCGCCCAGCTCGACCAACTCGCCTTCGGCGACTCGTCCGCGCATCGCGAACGGTTGGCCGCGTTGCTGCGACCCCGAGTGGAAGCCGGCGAAAGTGTCGTCTGAGTCGTCCTCGCAGCCGTTGTCTCAGTCGCCGTCTCGGGAAATCGTCTGGAACGACACGCCCGACGACGTCGAATGGAACGACTGGGGTCCGCCCGTGCGGGTGCGCGTCGATCCGGCACCCGTCGCGGTGTTCGCCCGGGCGGTCAACGACACGAGTCCGCTCTACCGTTCCGAGAATGCGGCGCGCGCCGCCGGGTTCGACCGCCTACCGGTGCCGCCGACGTTCACGTTCGTGATGTCGGATTCCGGCGCGTACCCCGACCTGCAGCCCGAGGGCGGTACGGGGTCGATGTACACGGCCGCGGCCGGCGGCGGTTCCGCGTTCGCGCGGGACGGTCTGTTCCTCCACGGCGAGCAGCACTTCACGTTCCACCGGCAGGTGAGCGTCGGCGACGTTCTGGAAGGACGGCTGCGCACGTCGAAGCCCGTCCCGCGCACCGCGCGGCGCGGGCCGATGGAGGTCACGTGGTTCCAGACCCGCTGGACCGACCTCGACGGAACACCCGTCGTCGACGAGCAGATCGTGTCGCTCTTCTTCCCGAACGGCTGAACCCCTGCCAACTGTTGGCAGGGTTTCATGGGTGTGGCGCCGGTTTCCCTGCCCACTGTTGGCAGGGTTTCATGCGTGGGGCCCGGTTTTGCTGCCAACGGCTACCGGGTCAGGTCTTGTCGCCGACCTTGTCGCCGTCGGGACTCACCGCGTACCACTTGCCGATGATGCCCTCACCCTTCGTGTCACCGGCCTTGGTGTCGCCGACGAACGTGTACACGGGGTGGCTGCGACTGCAGCCGGGGCTACAACCTCGACTGCACCTGCGGACACCACCAGTACGGACGGGCGGCGATCGGGTTCGATGAACCCGCGCACCTCTGCGCTCGTATCCTCCCGGTGATGTCGGAAGCACGGCCGGTGCTCGCGAACGACGACGGGGTGCGGGCGGTCTACGCCGCGCACGGGCCCGAGCTGTATCGCTTCGCGCTCCGTTCCCTCGGCGACCGGGGGCTGGCCGAGGAGGCCGTCCAGGAGACCTTCGTCCGGGCCTGGCAGGCCGCGAACCGGTTCGACGACGCGCTCGGCTCGTTGCGCACCTGGCTGTTCGCGATCGTGCGTAACGTCGTCATCGATCTCTCGCGCGCCCGGGCCGTTCGGCCCGCGCTCGCAACCGAGAGCCGCAACAACGAGCCGATCGTGATCGACGACGACGTCGAGCGCGTGCTGGTTGCGTGGCAGGTCGAGGAGGCGCTCCAGAAGTTGAGCACCGAGCATCGGGCCGCGCTGGTCGAGGTTCACTACAAGTCGCGGCCGTATCACGAGGTGGCGGCCGATCTCGGGGTCCCCGTGGGAACGATCAAGAGCCGCGTGTACTACGCGCTGAAGGCGATGCGCCTGGCGCTCGAAGAGCTGGGTTGGTCCGATGACGTCTGACCCGTGCCGCGAACTGCGGGGCGCGCTCGGCGCCGTCGCCCTGGGCAATGCCGACGAAGCGGAGCACATCGCGTTGCGCGCCCATCTCGACGGGTGCGCCGAGTGCCGCGCCGAGTTGCGCGAGCTGAGGTCGGTCGCGGCGGGGCTCCCGCTGGCCGACCCCGCGCGCGTCGCCGACGTGACCTCGTCGGGTCTGCTGCAGCCGTCGCCGACCTTGGCCAAGCGCGTGCTCGGCCGGGTCACCGCCGAACGCTTCGCCCGGCGTACGCGTCGCCGCCGCCGGGTCGGGCTCGCGACGGCCATCGCGGCGGCGATCGTCGCCTTCGCGCTCGTTGTTCCCGACGGCTCGCCGACCGGCACGCACGTCGCGCTCACCGCCAAGGAGGCCGGGGTCACCGCCAAAGCGACCCTTCGGAGTCGCAACGCCGGCACCGAGGTCGCGTTCCACGTCGCCGGTCTCCACCAGGGCGAGTACTACTGGCTGTGGGTCACCGGCGACGACGGCGACCGCGTCGGCGCGGGCACCTTCCAGGGCACGGCGAACGCGAGCGATCTGGTGATGACGGCTGCGCTCCCGCTGCGCGACGCGCGGCGGATCTGGGTCACCGACGAGCACGACAAGGTCGTGCTCGACGAGCGGCTCCCCGCGCCCGCGTAGTCTCGCCGGGATCCGGGCGCGGGCGCGCTTCGGCATCGGCCGGCGCGCGGCTTCTAGTGTGCGGCCCATGCCGCAGAACGTGCCCGAGTTCGAGTTTTCCGACAACGCGAAGAAGGTTCGCGCCTTCGTCTTCGACTTCTGGTGCGAGCACGGACGCGGCCCGACGCTGCTGGAAGTGCACCAGAGCACCGAGCTCGACCGGCGCCGCATCATCGCCGCCTACAAGGAGCTCCAGCTCGGCATCGACATCGTCGTCAACGAGGACACGCAGAACTGCAACCTGCTGAAGGCGCCGCCGTTCTCGTCGTTCCCGTCACAGGTGCGTGCGTACATCGACGACAAGTTCCATTCCTTCGTCGGTTGCGCGAGCGAAGCGGTCGCGTTCTCGCACATGCCGCCGTTCAAGGACAAGACGGTTCGTCTCGAGTCGCACTGCGCGTGCTGCTTCACTCCGGTCACGTTGATCTCGAAGAACTTCGAGATGCAGTCGGTGACGCCGCCCGGCGTCTTCCTGCACATCTCGCTCTCGCCGTACGACTGGAACAACGTCGACATGAGCCGGATGTGCGACTCGATGAACTACGTCCTCGACGCCGAACACGCGGAGCATTACGAGAAGCAGACCGCGACACGCGGCATCCTCGTGAACCTCGACCAGGCGAAGATGTTCGTGCAGAACGTCGCCAACGAGCGCATGTACAACTTCCACTGGAAGCCGGGCACACTCAACCCCCGCGCCGTCATCAAGGGCTTCAAGATGATGGGCGTCGACACCTCGGCCTGGGAGTAGCCGCCACTCGAAACGCGGTGCGCTACTCGGGATTCGTGAGGCGGGCCCGTAGGGCCGTGCGATCGGGCTTGCCCGTCGGCAGCAGCGGAAGCGTGTCGACGACGATGACGCGCTCGGGCGTCTTGTACCTGGCGATGCCCCGTTCGGTGAACCACGCGCGGCACGCCGCGAGGTCGAAATCGGCAGCACCCTCGACGAAGGCGACGACCCGCTCGCCCATGACCGGATCGGCCGCGCCGACGGCCACCGCGTGACGAACACCGGGATGCGCTTCGAGCAAGTTCTCGACCTCGGCGGTGCTGATGTTCTCGCCACCGCGGATGATGACGTCTTTCAGGCGACCGACGATCTCGATCGCGCCGCTCGCATCGATCGCGGCCAGATCGCCGGTGCGGAACCAGCCGTCGGCCGTGAACGCCTCCGCGCTCTGTTCGGCGTCGAGATAGCCGACGCACACCTCAGGACCGCGCGCGACGAGCTCCCCGTTGCCGTCGACGCGAACTTCGACCTCTCCGATCGTGAGCCCGTCGGTGATGATCGTGGGCACCTCGGTCGAGCCGTACGTGCGCTTGACCCGCGCGCCGAACGCTTCGGCGGCCTCGGCGACGAACGCGTCACCCACTCCCGCACCGCCGCTCGAGATCAGCCGCAGGCTCGCAACCCGGTCGCGACTGAAGCCGCGCGCCTGCATCATCGAGACGAAGAACGTGGGCGGCCCCACCATGAACGTGACGCGCTCGCGTTCGATGAGCGCGAGCGCGGCTTCGGGATCCCAGCGGGCCATGAACACGGTCGGGAACGGCACGACGCCCGGGAGAGTCACACCGTTCAGCAGGCCCGAGATGTGCGCGCCCGGCGCCGGCATCAGCACGCAGTCGTCTGGCCCGAGACCGTGCGCGGTGCGCATCTGCACGGCCTTGTAGGCCAGCGTGGCCTGCGTATGCAGCACGCCCTTGGGTGCGCCGCTCGAGCCGGACGTGAACAAGACGGCGGCCAGGGAGCTCGCGTCGGTCCACACCTCCTCGACCGGATCCCCGGTCGGGAGCGCGTCGAGATCCTCGATGACCAAGACGGGTTGCACCGCGTCGAGCACGCCCGCGACGTCCGAAGGCCCCATCAGGTGATGCACGGGCGCCGCGACCGCGCCGATGCGCCAGCAGGCGCGGTAGACGACCGCGATCTCGTCGCGGTTCGCCGACTGCCACGCAACCGCGTCGCCCGCGTCGACACCGCGCGCGCGAAGGCCGCCCGCGACCCGGGCGACGAGGTCGGCGAGCTCGGGCGCGGCGACGCCGGCCAAGCTGGCGTCGAGCGAGGGAATGTCCCAGGGTCCGCCCGGGCGGCGGTAGTACGACGCGAGCGGTGACGTGAAGGTGGGGACGAGCACGGTTGCCGGTCAGGCTCGCGTCAAGCTCGCCGCGACTTCCAGCCGTCGCTGGCCGGTGTCGCGCCCTTCAACACGCTCGTACCGACGAAGTTGCGCTGGATCTCGACCGTGCCCGCGCCGATGCACAGCCCGCGGATGTCGCGGTACACGCGCTCGACGGGGTACTCGCGCGAGAAGCCGTAACCCCCGAGCAGCTGAATCGCCTCGTCGCACACGAACTTCGCCGCGAGATTGGCCGCCGTCTTCGCCATCGCCGTCTCGAGCGCGGGAGGCGTGCCGTGCGGGCCGGCCATGTGCACCGCGCGTTGCAACAGCAGCCGCGCGCCTTCGAGTTGGATTGCCATGTCGGCGATCTTCCACTGGAGACCCTGCAGGTCGGCGAGCGTTCGGTCGCCGACCTTGCGTTCGTTCATGTAGCCGACGGCGTACTCGAGGGCCCCTTGCGCGGCACCCACGCACATCGCCGCGTTGCCGCAACGTTCGTGGTTGATGTGCGAGATCAACGTCTTGAACGATTCGCTGTTGCTCGGATCGCCCCACAACAACACGTCTTCGGGTTCGATGCGCACGTCGTCGAACGCGAGCTCGGCCTCGCTGGTGGCGCGCAGACCCATCTTCACGTGCGTGCCCGCGATGGTGACTCCCGGCGCTTCGAGGTCGACGACGACCGCACCGATGCCCTTGGTGCCCGCGCTCTCGGGGAAGCGACACCACACGAGGCACACCCGCGCCTTGTGGCCGCCGGTGACGTAGTTCTTGTACGCGTTGAGCCGGAAACCGACGCCGTCGGGGGTGAGCCGGGCGCGCATGTGTCCGACCGAGCTTCCCGCCTCGGTCTCGCTGATCCCGATGCAGAACAGCCCTTCGCCGCTCGCCGCGATCGGCAGCCAGCGGTCTTTCATCTCGTCGTTGCCGAGGTGTTCGATCGCGCGTGGTGGCCCGTTGAAGATGAGCTGGGCGAGGATCGCGCTCGACACATCGGCGCGAGCGAGCTCCTCGAGCACGATCGCGGCCTCGATGTCGCCGAGGCCGGAACCGCCCCACCGCTCGCCGATCGTGATGCCGAACAGGTCGGCTTTGCGCATGCCGTCCCACGCCCATTGCGGGAACTCTTCGGTCTCGTCGCCGTGGCGCGCCATGGGCGCGAGCTCGCGCTCGGCGACGTCGCGTGCGAGCTGCCGCAGCGCGGCCTGGTCTTCGGTGTCGGCGAACGGATTCTCGCCGGTCGCGTGCGCAGCCATCCGATAAGGCTACCGCCCGAGCTGACGTTCACGTCAGGTCGTATGCGACGATGAGCACGGTGGAGCCGGGGAGCACGGTGGAGTCGGGGAGCACGGTGGAGTCGGGGAGCGCGATGGAGCCGAGCGCGACGGAACCGGCCGGCGTCGAGACGATCCCCCGTATCGGGGACGACGGACGGTTCCCGAGTATCGAGGCGTTTCGGTACCCCACCTTCCGGCGGGTGTTCTCGGCCGGTTTCGTGTCGCAACTGGGCGACTGGATGCAGATCGTCGCGCGCGCGTCGCTCGCGTACGACCTGACGCATCAGGCATCGTCGGTCGGGTGGATCTACTTCGCCACGTACATGCCGCAGCTGCTGTTGAGCATGTGGGGCGGCGTGCTCGCCGACCGTTTCGATCGGCGGCGACTGCTCGTGTGGTGCCAGGTCGCGCAGATGGCCGGCGCGCTGGTGCTCGGTGTGTTGGCGGCGACCGGCACCGCGTCTTTGGTCAACATCGCGGCCCTGTCGTTCGTGATCGGCATCGCCAACGCGTTGAACATCCCGGCCGCCCAGGCCTTGCAACCGGCGGTGGTGTCGCGCGAGTCCCTGTCGAGCGCGATCACGCTGTCGACCGCAGGAAACTCCATCGCCCGCGTGCTCGGTCCGGTGCTGTCGAGCATCGTCATCAACGGTCTCGGGCTGCGCTGGGCGTTCTGGCTGAACGCGGCTTCCTTCCTGGCGGTGATCTTCGCATGGGCAATGACGCGGGTTCCCCGTCAACCCCGGCTCGCCGGCGAGGTGCGCAGCTGGGAAGCGATGAAGCAGGCCATCCGCTACGTCCGCAACGACCCGCGCGTCTGGGTACCGATCGCGGTGTCGACGTTCATCTCCTCGGTGGGCATCGTCTATCAGCCGCTCATGCTGCCGTTCGCCAACCGCGTGTTGTCGCACGGCAGCGATCATCTCGGGAATGCGCGTATCGGCCCCCTCCAGGCCGCGATTGGGCTTGGCGCGTTCGTCGGGATCCTCGGGCTCGCGGGCGCGGGCCGCCGGCGTCCGGGTTTCACCCTCGTCGTGAGCGCGATCGCGTTCTCGATCACCTTGATCACCCTCGGCCGCACGTCGTCGTACCTCGTCGCGCTGGCGATCTGCTTCGCCATGGGCGCGGCGCAGTTCGCCAACATCACCGTTGCGATCAACCTGGTCCAGCACGACGTGCCCGAGATCATGCGCGGCCGGGTGATGTCGATTCAGATGATGGGCCTCATCGGGCTCGTGCCGATCGCGTCGTTGGCGGGCGGAACGATCGCCGACCACGTCGGCATCCCCGCGACCATCAGCGGCGCGGGCGCGCTGTGCCTGGTGTTCTCGATGTGGGCCCTGCGCTGGCAGCGCCACGTGGATCCGAGCGTCGACATCGAAAGCGTGGAGACGATCGCCGCGGTCGGAGTGGTCGAGCAAGAAGGCTGACGCCCGAACGGGTCAGGCGTGGAGGAAGACCTTCATCGCGCCCTGGACGACGAAGAGCGCGGCCGCACCGAACAGCGCGGGCTTCACGACCGTCGCCGGGCCGAGGAGCTTCTCCCGCTTCCCGGTCTTCGACTTCTCCTTCGACTTCTCCTTCTCGGCCACGACCTGGGATCGGCTCGCTTTCGGGTGACCTTGAACCTGACTACCGTGTCAGGTATGAGCGCTGAGACCCAGGAAGAAGCTGGCCCCGACCTCGACTGGATGACGGCGCAGCCCTACGACGCCTGGGCGGAGGTTCGCCGGTCGGAGTGCCCGGTGATGAACGCGGGCCTCGACATCATGGGTCCCGGCACCGGCACGTTCTTCCAGGTCGCCGCGTTCAAGGACGCCGACGCGGTGCTGCGCGACGACAAGACGTTCTCGTCGTCGATCAACGGCGACCACATCGGCCAGTTCATGGGTGATCTCATCCTGGCCCTGGGCGGCGAGGAGCACCGCAAGTACCGCAACCTCGTGGCCAAGGCGTTCCGCGCCTCGCAGCTCGAGCGCTGGGACGACACGCTCGTCCGGCCGATCATCAACCGTCTCCTCGACGCGATCGCGCCGCTCGGCAAAGCCGACCTCGTCGCATCGCTCACGTCGCAGTATCCGGTGCAGGTCATCTGCGGGATCGCGGGCGTGCCGCTCGAAGACTCCGCCCAGTTCGCGCAGTGGGCCGAGGAGATCAACACCGGACCGATGGCGCCCGAGCGCGGACACGCGGCCTCGAAGGCCATGGTCGACTACCTGCGCCCGCTGGTGGAGGCTCGGCGCGCGGAGGCGACCGGCGACTTCCTCTCCGATCTGGTGCACTCCGAGGTCGACGTCGAACGTCTCAACGACGACAAGATCTACGGCTTCTTACGTCTGCTGTTGCCCGCCGGCGGCGAGACGACCTTCCGCGTGATGGGCAATGCGCTGCTGGCGCTCCTGCAACACCCCGACGACCTCGAACGCGTCTATGCCGACCGCAGCCTCATCCCCGAGGTCATCGAGGAGACGCTGCGGTGGGAGACGTCGGTGACCATGGTCAGCCGCGTCGCGACCACCGACACCGAGGTCGCGGGTTGTCCGATCTCGAAGGGTTCGCCGGTCGGTGTGCTCACCGGCTCGTCGAATCACGACGAGGCCCGTTGGGAAGACGCGTCGGAGTGGAAGCTCGGGCGCCCCGTGCAACACCATCTCGCGTTCGGCACCGGTCCGCACCAGTGCCTCGGCATGCACCTCGCCCGGTTGGAACTGCGCGTCGGGCTCAACGAGATACTCGACCGACTGCCGAACCTGCGCCTCGATCCGGACGGCGCCGACGACGCCGTCATCGAGGGCTACGCGTTCCGCGGACCGCGCGCGCTGCACGTCACCTTCGACCCGAGCTGACTGGGCCTCGGGCGGCGATTCCCTATCCGGCGTTGCCGAACATCATCATCCACTGGTCGCGCGTACGCGGCCGGAAGACGACGTTCGTGCGGCGTACGTCGCCCATCGGCGCGTTCGGCTCCGCCGAATACATGTGCCCCGGGTACAGCACGGTGTCGTCGGGCACGACCGAGAGCTTCTGCGTGAGGCTCTCGTAGAGCGCGTCCGGATCGCCGCCGGGCAGATCGGTGCGACCGCAGCTGTCGAGGAAGAGCGTGTCGCCGCTGACGAGCTTCCCGTCGACCAAGAAGCATTGCGAACCGGGCGTGTGACCGGGTGTGTGGATGAGCGTGATCGGGATCTCGCCGACCATGACGACGTCGCCCGACGCGTGGAGCTCGAGATCGGAGTCGGAACAGCCCGTGACGCGCTTGACGCCCCATGCCTCGTCGGCCTGCACGTGCAATTTCGCGCGCACATCGGGCAGGGCGAGCAGTTCCGCGATACCGGCAATCGACCAACCGCCGAGATCACCGCCGACGTGATCGGGGTGGTAGTGCGTGATCAGCGCGCCCGACAGCCGCATGCCGTCGGCCGCGAGCAGGTCGACGAGCTCGCCCGGTCCGTACGCGGGATCGACGGCGATCGCGTCGCCCGTTTCGCGGTCGCCGATGAGGTACACGAAGTTGACCATCTGGCGAGCGATCTGGTCGTCGGGCGCGAAGTCGCGACCCGCGAGCAGCTGTCGGAAGTAGAGCCGGTCGTCCATCGGCCGACACCCTAGAAGGCGAAGGCGAGGCTCGCGGCGGAGCGGTGCTTGCTCATGGGTCGCTCGCCGCGGCGCGGCCCGACGGGCGGCTTCGCACCGGGTCGGTCGGCTCCGCTGTCGCTCCCGTACGCTCGGGGCGTGCAAAGCCCGGCGACGGACGTCGAAGAGGTCGGCCGGGCGACGCGCCAGGTACTGCGCGCGCTCGACGATCTCACCGACGAGCAGGCGGCCGCCCCCTCCCGATTGCCGGGGTGGACCCGCGCCGAAGTCGTCACGCACCTCGCCCGCAACGCCGACGGCATCAGGGGCATGGTCGAAGCGGCGACCAGGGGAGAGGTCACGTCGATGTACCCCGGCGCGGAGGCGCGCGTCGCGGGAATCGCCGCGGGCCGGGGAGCCGCGGCGGCAGTGTTGCGCGCCGATCTGCGCGGTGCCCACGAGCGTCTGGTCGAGGCGTGGAACGCGCTTCCCGAGGACGGTTGGGAACGGCTCGGACGCGCCTCCGTGACCCGCACGATACGCGACTTCATCTGGGTGCGACGGCGCGAGGTCGAGGTGCACCACGTCGACCTCGACCTCGGTTACGAACCGTCGGACTGGCCGGTGGGATTCGTCTCCGACGCGCTCGACGAGATCTTCGGATCGCTGGTCGCGCGCGGGGTGCCGACCCGCGCATTGATCGACGTCGACTATCGCGTCGTCTCGACCGATCACGATCGGGCCTGGCGAGTGGAGATCCGGGGCACCGCCGTACAGGTCACGGAGGAGGACCGGACGCGTGGTCCCGCCGACGGCGAAGCGAGCGGCTGGGGTTGCGATGTCGCGGCGTGGCTCTACGGGCGTGATCCGCGCGGCGGGGGCGTGCTCGCCACGGGCGACATCGGCGTGCTGCGCCTCCCGCGCCGGTTCCCGTTCGCATAACCGCGGAACCCGCGGCCCCGCCGCGCCGCGATCGCGAGTCGACCTCAGACGCCGTCGGCGGCCGCTTTAAGCGCGGCGAGGTCGAGCTTCTTCATCCCGAGCATGGCGGTCATCGCCCGTTCGGCGCGAGCGGGGTCGGGATCATTGAGCGCTTCGACCATCCCGGCCGGCGCGACCTGCCACGACAAGCCGAACTTGTCCGTGAGCCAACCGCATTGGCCCTCTTCGCCACCTTCGGAGAGCTTGTCCCAGTAGTAGTCGACCTCGGCCTGGTCGGCGCAGTTGACGAGCAGCGAGATTGCCTCGTCGAACGTGAACTGCGGCCCGCCGTTGATCGCGATGTACTCCTGCCGGTCGAGCACGAATTCGACGGTGAGCACGGTGCCGGCCCTATCGGGTACGGCCTCGTTGTAATAGGTGATGTTCGTGATGTTCGAGTTCGGAAACACCGAGACGTAGAAGTCGGCGGCGTCCTTGCCTTGGGTGTCGAACCAGAGATTGGGCGTGATCCGGGGCATTTCGGTGCTCCTGTTCGCGGGACGTCTTGTGTGCGTCCGTAGCGACCGTTCCACCGTCGGGAACTCATCGGTCCGGACACCTCGCGTGTCACGCGGCGATCAGCCGGCCAGGCGCTCGAGCACCATCGGCAGGTCCGTGGTTCTCACTGCGAACACGTCTTCGTTCGAGCGCTCGGGCACGGGTATCAAGCGCGACGTCGCGACGTCGAACAGGTGCATCTCGTAGCCGAGGTCGCGCAGCAGGGCGAGCACCTCGGCGCGTGATGAACCCATCTTCTGCAGCGTGCCGTTGTGCGCCTCGATCATCACGACCGGCGGATTGCCCGCACCGAGGTGTTCGCGGAATCCCTGCAATGCGAGGAGCTCGGCGCCTTCGACATCGATCTTCGCGAGCGCGATCGGGCCCGGGGGCAGGGTCGCGTCCAGCGTGTCGGTCCGCACCTCGGTCGACATCTTGTTGAACGACGCGCCCGCGACGAACTCGATGTGACTGCTCACGTCGAGGTCCGATGCGAACTTCACCGTCCCGGCGCGATCCGCGACGGCAATCGAATGCACGGTGACGCGCGGGCCGAGCGCATTGTGCTCGACGTTCGCGGCGATCGCTTCCGCCGCCCACGCCAGGGGCTCGAACACTTCCACCCGTCCGTCGGGGGCGACCGCCTCGGCGGCGGCGTAGGTGAACATGCCGACGTTCGCGCCCGCGTCGACAACCCGGTCGCCGGGTCGCAGGTAGCACCGGAGGAAGTTGATGTTGTCCCACTCGAAGCACTCGCCGAAATAGACGAGGTTGGAGAGCGAGCCGCTGCCCGGGGGAAATCGGAGATCGAGTCCGTACGCCCGGCGCCGGATCGGGCGGCGCGTCAGTCGCTTACGGACCTGCCACAAGCACGCGCGCAGCGCGGCCCGGTTCGGCGCGGCTGCATTCGCGGGGTGGGCGCGGACCTGGCGCAGAACCGATCGCGCGAGCGCGATCCGGGTCCGCTTCCGTGAGCGCGCCGGCACGGTCGCGGGCGCGGCTCGCGGGACACGCTCGGCGATCTCCGGATCCATGTCCCTAGCCTGCCCACATACCGTCTGCTTGGCCAGCACGCGGCGGCGCTACCTCGCGGGTAGGCGACGCCCATCCGGTGCCGGTCGTACCCTTTGCCCATGGCGACGAAGGAAACGCGCACCGAGTACCGCACGTGCCATCTGTGCGAAGCCACGTGTGGCCTCGAGCTGCACCTCGACGGTCGGGAGATCACGCTCGTCCGCGGCGACCGCGCCGACGTGTTCAGCCACGGCTTTCTCTGTCCGAAGGGCACGGCGCTGAAGCAGCTCGAATCGGATCCGGATCGGATTCGCCGGCCGTTGCTGCGCCGGGGCGACGCCTTCGACGAGGTGTCGTGGGACGAGGCGTTCGAAGCGATCGACGCCGGACTCACACCGATCCGTGAGCAGTACGGCCCGGACGCGCTCGCGCTTTATCTCGGCAATCCGGGTGCGCACAACCTCGCCGGCCTCGTCTACAACCGCGTGCTGCTGCAGGCGGCGCGCACCAAGAACGTCTACTCCGCGAGCACTGTCGACCAGATGCCGAAGCAGGTCTCGGCCGGTCTCATGTTCGGCGGGGCACTCACGATCCCGGTACCCGACATCGATCGCACCGACTACCTGCTCATGCTCGGCGCGAATCCGTACGCGTCGAACGGCTCCCTAATGACCGCGCCCGACATGCCCGGGCGACTCGACGCGTTGCGCGACCGCGGCGGCAAGCTCGTCGTTGTCGACCCTCGGCGCACCCGGACGGCCGAGGCCGCCGACGAGCACCTTCCGATCCGCCCCGCGACCGACGCACTCTTCTTGTTCGCAGTCGTCCAGGTGCTGTTTGCCGACGGCCTCGTCGACCTCGGCACCGTGGCCGACCATGTGAGCGGCGTCGAAGACGTCGGGCGCCTCGCCGCGCCGTTCACGCCCGACGCCGTCGCCGCCGCGTGCGGCGTCGAGGCAACGA
>JAODBI010000023.1 GCA_025463875.1 Actinomycetes bacterium | reverse complement strand
TACGCCTTGCGCACGATCACCGAGAACTTCGGCACCGTCGCCTCCGCGACCGCGGTGATCATCTTGGCGCCGTGACGGATGATGCCGGCCCGCTCGACGGCCGAACCGATCATGAAGCCGGGGACGTCGGCAAGAAAGATCAACGGGACGTTGAACGCGTCGCACAACCAGATGAACCGCGCCCCCTTGTCGGCGGAGTCGACGAACAACACTCCCCCGAGATGCTTGGGGTTGTTGGCGAGGATGCCGACGGTCTTACCGTCGAGCCGCGCGAAGCCGATGATCAGCTCCCGCGCCCACAACGGCTTGAGCTCGAAGAACGAGTCCTCGTCGACGAGCGCGTCGAGCACCTTATGCATGTCGTACGCGCGTCGTTCCTCGGCGGGCACGATCTCACCGATCGGACGCGCATCGGCCACCGGATCGACGACATCTTCCAGCGGTGGCGACTCCAGCCAGTTCGTGGGGAGGTACGAGAGGAAACGGCGGGCCTGCGCGATCGCGTCCTCGTCGGTCGAGCAGAGGTTGTCGCCGCAACCGCTGACGGTCGCGTGCATGCGCGCCCCGCCCATCTCGTCGAGCGAGATGTGCTCACCGATCACGACCTCGGCCATGCGCGGTGAACCGAGGTACATCGACGCGTTGCCCTCGACCATGAACACGACATCGCAGAACGCGGGGATGTACGCGCCACCGGCGGCCGACGGTCCGAACAGACAACACACCTGCGGCACCTTGCCCGACAACCTCACCTGGTTGGCGAAGATACGGCCCGCTCCCCTGCGTCCCGGAAACAGCTCGACCTGATCGGTGATGCGCGCGCCGGCCGAGTCGACGAGATAGACGACCGGCAACTCGTGCTCGAGCGCGTACTCGGTGAGTCGCACGATCTTCTCGACGGTACGCGCGCCCCACGACCCCGCCTTGACCGTGGAGTCGTTCGCCATCACGCAGACCGGGCGACCGTCGACGCGCCCGACACCCGTCACCACGCCGTCGGCCGGAAGATCCCCGGCGAGCGCGTTGGCGAGCAGCGCGTTCTCGACGAACGAGTCCTCGTCGAGGAGGAGCGCGAGCCGGTCGCGCACGAACAGCTTGTTCTGCCGCGCGAGCTTCTCGCCTTCTTTGGCGACGTTCCCATGGACCGCGCGTTCCGCGTGTTCGCGGATCCGATCGGCGTCGCTCACGACTCGTACCGCCGCGTGCGCGCCCCCGCGTGCAGCAACGCGCTCGGGAGCTCGCGGCTGACGATGTCCTGCGCGAGTGCCGCGCAGCGGATCAACGCGTCGAGGTCGATACCCGTGTCGATCTCCATGTCTTCGAGCATGTGCACCAGGTCCTCGGTCACCGCGTTGCCCGACGCCCCGGGAGCGTACGGACATCCGCCCAGTCCGCCGATCGACGCGTCGAAACGGGTCACGCCGCGACCCAATGCCAAGACGACGTTTGCCAGCGCCGTGCCGCGCGTGTTGTGAAAATGCAAGCCGATCCGATCGGTCGTGACCCCGGCCCGATCGAGTGCGCCGAGGAGATCCGCGACGCGCCGGGGAGTGGCCATTCCCGTCGTATCCCCGAACGAGAGTTGATCGGCGCCCGCGTCGATGAGATGCCCCGCGATCTGCGCGACCCGCTCGGACGCAACGTCACCTTCGTACGGGCACCCGAACGCGGTCGACACGATCGCTTCGACCGGGACGCCCGCGGCATGGCCGATCTCCACCACATCGTGCGCGCCGATCAGCGATTCCGCCACGGTCCGGTGCACATTCTTCTGGTTGTGCGTCTCGCTGGCGCTCACGACGAGCTCGATCTCGTCGACGCCCGCGGCCATGGCGAGCTCGGCGCCCTTCGAGTTCGGCACCAACGCCGAGTACACGACCCCGGGACGGCGCGTGATGCGCGCCATGACCTCGCCCGCGCCCGCCATCGGAGGGATCGCGGTCGGCGAGACGAACGATGCGGCTTCGATGAATCGCAGGCCGGTTTCGGAGAGGGCGTCGATCAGGCGGACGCGCTGATCGACCGGGACGGGCGCTTCGTTCTGGAGGCCGTCGCGTGGTCCGACCTCACGGACGTCGACGCGCGTCGGCCAAGCAGACATTCACCCACGTTACGCGCCGATGAACTCTCGGCCGTCGAGGGGGATGTGGGACGTCGCGCCTTTTCGGGGAACAGACGTTCGCTCGTGACGGCCGACCGCACCGGAGCTCAGTCTTTTTGGTCCCGCACGTCGACTGGCGGTACAGCCCCGGCCGCCTTCTGATCGCCCCGCTTGCGGCCGTTCTCCTCGGATGGACCTCCACCGTTGCCGGTCGTCTTCTCGGTGAGAATCTCCTGCCAATCGGTTGCTGCGTAGCCGCTGCCTGTTCGTTTCCCCCGCCGGCCGGTTCGCTTCCCGTGCCGCCCAAATCGCTTGTGTCGACGTCCCCGACGGGACTCCTCGCCGTAGTAGTAGTACGCGCCGCTCGAGGCGCCGGTTGTGACGCTGTTGATCACGACGCCGACCGATGGCGTTGTCGACTGGTTGAGTTGCTCGAGCGCCTTCGCCAAACGCCGGTTCGTGGTGAGTCGGACTCGGGCGACGCACATTGTCCCGTCGACGCAACGGGAGGTCACCAGCGCATCGGTGACCGCCAGGACCGGCGGCGAGTCGATGAGCACGTAGTCGGCGCGCTTGCTGAGATCGTCGAGCAGCAGCGCGAACCGCGTCGTGCGAAGAACCTCGGACGGATTCGGCGGCAACGGCCCTGACGCGAGGAGCTGTAGTTTGCCGCCGGCAACGCGAGAGACGGTCTGCAGCGCCTCGTCAAGCGAGGCTCGCTCAACGAGGACCGATGTGAGCCCACACGTGTTCGACAGCATGAAGAAGTCGTGCTGACGCGGCCGGCGCAAATCACAATCGACGATTATGACGCGTGAACCCGCGGACGCGAGACTGACCGCGAGGTTCGCGACGGTCGTCGACTTGCCTTCGAGTGCGGACGGACTGGTGATGAGCAGTCGCCTGAACCGCTGGCCGAGACCGGCGAACTCCACACTCGTACGCAACGAGCGATAGGCCTCCGAGGCAGCTGAGTGTGGCTGGTCGAGCGAGACGACGCGAGTTCGGGCCGGATCGCGCCAGTCGTCGACGACAGGGATGTTGGCGAGGATGGGGACCGTCGGAAACTTGCGCTCGACTTCTTCGACGTGCACCGCGTCGTCGAAATATTCGCGCCCGAACGCCAACCCCGTGCCGAGCAGGAGACCCAGTACGACCGCCAGGGCCACGTCTCTCGAAGGTTTGGGGCTGATCGGAGTGCTCGGAAGACTTGGCTGCGCCACAATCTGCGATCCGCCGCCGCGGACGAACGCGGCTTCGACGTCGAACTGATCAGCGCGACCGCGCAGATCCTGCGCGCTTTGCGTCAGCGATGTCACATTCGTCACCGCAAGGTCGCGAGCCGGACCTGGAAACAGGCTGCCGAGCTTCGTTTCGGCGTTCTGAATCTGCTTGTCGACCTTCGCGGCCAGCGAACGCAGTTCGGTAGCGTTTTCGCTCAGCCCGGAGGCCGCCTGGTCGCGCTGACGCTGGACGTAAACCTGCGCATAAGTATCGGCTGCATCCCTCGCCACAGATGGTGAGGTGCTCTCGGCCCGAATCGAGACGACATCGGTCTTCGCGATCTGTTTTGCGCTCACGGACCGTATGAGCCGTGAGCGGGGCCCCAATCGGCGGCCCACCTCCCCGGCGACCTGCTGCGACGGGATGATCTGTAGCTGCGTCGCGATGTAACGATCGGCATTCGTGCTTGATCCGCTCGACCCGGTGCCCGAGACGAGACTTTGCGCAGGATCGACGACTGTGATTTGCGCGGTCGCTGCGTACACCTTCGTGGCTTGGAAGCTGTAGAAGACGGCGAGACCGACAGTTGCAAGTACGGACGCGATGATCCACCACTTCCGGCGCCGAAGCACGCCGAGGTAGCCGCGGAGCTCGTTCTCCGTGAGCTGGCTGTCGACTTCCATCAAAACGCGTGTGCTCCTCCGGCGGGAACGCCGGTCCGGGAAGCGGCTGAGAAAACCGACCGACCACTCGCGGCGCGCTCGGCGTTCGCCAGCCGCGTGCGCGGTGACTTTATCCGCGTGGTCGACGCTTCACCAGGCTCCTCGTCCGATCTTCGACACTGCGTCGATGGCTCCAAGGGTCCGTTATCTCGGACGCGCTGTCGCTCAAATGTGCCCGGCGGTTCCGGAACACGCCCGCGGTCAGCGCCGATTGCAAGCGACGACATCGAGGACCGCGTTGATGACATCCTCGACATCGTCGTCATGGAGTTGCGGGTAGATCGGTAGCGAAACGAGTCGCTGGTACTCGCGCCACGCCACTGGCAAGTCGTCCGGCGCATAGCCATAACGGTCGCGGTAGTACGAGAGCACATGGATAGGAATGAAGTGCACGCTCGCCGCTATGCCGCGCTCCAGGAGGTGTGCGATGAACTCGGCGCGATCGATCCGCAGGGTCTCGAGGTTGAGCCGAAGAGCAAAGAGATGCCATGCGTGACTGACGTCGCTGCGGACGAAAGGCACCTCGAGACTCTCGACATCTTCGAATGCGTCGACATATTGCCGTGCGATCTCACGGCGTCGCTGGTGAACGGACGACAGCCGAGGAAGCTGGCTGAGACCAAGCGCCGCCTGCAAGTCGCTCATGTTGTACTTGAAGCCTGGCAACCCGACGTCGTAGCGCCAAGCCGCGTCTTCGTCAGCCTCATATTGCCGCTCGACGTCATATCGTCGCCAAGCGTCGCGACTCATTCCATGCAGCGACCAGACGCGCGCCGCTTCGAGTACGTCAGGCGCCGCAACCAGCATTCCGCCCTCGCCGGTAGTGAGGTTTTTCGTTGCGTAGAACGAAAACGCCACGGCGCGGCGCACCGAGGGATGCGAGACATCGCCGACGATGTGGTCTCTGTACCACGCGGGGAGGGCGTGCGCGCTGTCCTCGATGACGGCAAGGTCGTGCGCGGCCGCTATGTCCAACAAGGGATCGAGCTCACACGGTTGACCCGCGTAGTGAACGGGCATCAGCGCCGCGATGCGCCGGTCTCCGCGCTTTCGCGACTCGACCTGCCGTGCGACAAGGTCGGGGTCGACATTCAAGGTTGCGCGATCAACATCCACAAGTATTGGGCGCGCACCGACCTGCTCGATCACGTGGACCGTAGAGCAGAACGTCATTGGTGTTGTGATGACGTCGACGCCTTCACCAATATTGAGCGCCGACAGCGCAACGTGCAGCGCCGCAGTGCACGAGTTCACGGCGAGCGCGCTCGGAACCGACACGAGTTCGGCAAACTTCTGCTCGAATAGTCGTGTCCGAGGTCCGGTCGTGATCCATCCGGAGCGCAACGCGGCTACAACTTCGTCGATGTCGTCGTCGGTGATGTTTGGAGGCGCGAACGGCAAAATGCCGCGTGTCCGCGTGCTCGCCATCTGCGAACCTCCCCTTCCCCGCCAGGCGCCGAATCCTACGCAGTGATCGCGACCGCTTCGCAAGGGCGTTCTTCAGCGACTGAGTCGGCGTTTTGAATACTCAATGTTTCGGTGATGGACTCGACGCGATGAGTGCGCAGTCCCCGCGGAAACCGTCGTCCTTTTCGCGGCAAATGCCCGAATATCGGGTTCTCCTCGCCGTGAACTTCCCGCTTCCGGACGGGGACTACCGCGTCCTCTACGCGCGCGGGTCCCACGCGGCTGTGGTGCTTCTCGCCTCACCCGCACGTCCAAGCGCGCTCGCCCGTGACCGTCACCGAGTACTTCGGCTCGGCGAGGGCCTCCGCCCGTCGCAGTGCATTGGCCTCTACCAGCTTTATCGACTGCTTCGCGCCGAACGTCGTGAGCTGAGCGGAGTGCACTTTTTTTCGTCACTCCTCTACCTCGCCGGCCCGTTCGCGGCGCGCGCCAGCGGAGTGCCGTACGTACTGACCGTCACGGGATTCGGCCGGGTCATTTCCGAGCGTCGACTGGCGCTGTTTCGGCCCCTCTACTGGCTGTTACTGCGTCACGCGATCGGACACAGCCGCGCCGTGGTCATCCAGAATCGCGCCGACCTCGGTCTGATCGAGAAACGCTTCCCGCGTTCGCGCAAAAAACTGCACTACGTCCCGAGCGCTGTCGAGTTTCCGACCCATGAACGGTCCTTTGATACCCCGGTCCTGCGCGTACTTCTCGTGGCCCGCGTAGGTTTGGCCAAGGGTGTCGGTGACTTCTGCGACGTTGCCGAGGCACTCGCCGGCGACCGATTCCAGTTCACGCTCGTCGGGCCGCCATCGCCGCGATCGAGAGAGCTTCTGAGTCGGGTCGAGGGGCTCCAGGCGAAAGGGACGATCGACTACCGCGGTCCCCTGCACGATGAGTCCCTGCACGCGGCATTTGCCGAGCATCACATCTTCTTTCTCCCGTCGCGCGCCGAAGGACTGCCCCGCGTCCTTCTCGAGGCCGGATTTTCAGGTATGTACCCCGTCGCTTACGACATTCCCGCAAATCGAGACGTCGTGGCTTCTCACACCGTCCGCCTCGTGCCTGTCGGGGACACCCACGCGGTCGGGAGCCTTCTGCGTCAACTCGGAGCGAACCGGCTCGAGCTCGCGCGGGGAGCTGACCGGTTTCACGACGACGTCACTTCTCGGTACACCGCGGAGGCCTACATCCATCGAATGGACGAGCTCATCGAGGGTCTTCTACCTCGTGTCAGGATCGACGGGTCGCCCGCACCGCAGTAGGCGCGGAGCCGCCGCGCCTCACTCGCGCAGTGG
>JAODBI010000022.1 GCA_025463875.1 Actinomycetes bacterium | reverse complement strand
CGGGGGATACCGGGCTGAGAGGGTGGATGCGCACGACGCGCCCTGCCACCGACCCCTCGAACCTGCACCGGGTAATGCCGGCGGAGGGAGGGATGCGCGTGACACGCGCGGCGATCGTGCTCGCGGGGGGCGACCCGGTGGCACCTCAGGTCAAGACGCAGCTACCCGACGACGCAGTGGTCATCGCGGCCGACTCGGGGCTGCACCAGGCGGGCCCCCTCGGCCTGCACGTCGACTACGTCGTCGGCGATCTCGACTCCGCCGACCCGGACGCGGTCGAGCGGGCGCAGGACGCGGGCGCCGTCGTCGAACGGCATCCGCCCGACAAGGACGCCACCGACCTCGAGCTCGCGCTCGACCGGGCCCGCGCCGTGGGGGCGCAGCAGGTCACCGTCGTCGGCGGGACGGGCGGCCGGCTGGATCACTTCGTCGCCAACGTGATGCTCCTGGCCTCGGCCCGGTTCGCCGACCTCGCAATCGACGCCCGGCTCGGCGCCGCCTACGTGGCCGTCGCCCAAGGCGCCCGGCCTCCGCATGTGATCGACGGTACGCCGGGATCACTGCTCACGCTGCTCCCGGCGGGCGGCGACGCGATCGGTATCACCACGACCGGACTGCAATACCCACTGCACGACGCGACCTTGCGTCCGGGAACCACGCGCGGCGTGAGCAACGTGCTCGTCGACGCGCCGGGATCTGTCCTGCTGCAGCACGGGACCTTGCTCGTCATCCAACCGTCGGGAGGCGCGGCATGACGCGCACGAGGCGTTCGAAGCATTCCAAGTATTCCAAGCGGGCATTGCTCGTCGCCGTCGCCGCGGTCTCGCTCGTCGCGGTGACGGCGTGCAGTAGCAGCAGCAAGCCGGCGGCGCAGCCGGGCGCCTCGACCACCGTGGCTCCTCGCATCACGACGGTCAGGCTCCTCACGCACAGTTCGTTCGCGGCGTCACCGGCCGTCCTGGCCGACTTCACCAAGCAGACCGGTTACCGGGTCAAGCTCGTGCAGCCGGGCGACGCGGGCCTGGTGGTGGACGAGGCGATCCTGCGTAAGGACAGCCCGGTTGCCGACGCGCTGTTCGGCGTCGACAACACATTCCTCACCCGTGCGCTCGACGCCGGGATCTTCGAGCCGTACACCGCACGCGGACTCGACACCGTGCCCGCCAAGCTGCAGGTCGATCCGCAGCACCGCGTCACGCCGATCGACGACAGTGACGTCTGTGTCGACTACGACAAGTCGTGGTTCGGTCACGACGGCCGGCCGGTCGCGCCGGCGTCGCTCGACGACCTCGCCCGGCCCGCGTACAAGAACCTCACGGTGGTCGAGAACGCGGCGACGTCGTCGCCCGGGCTCGCGTTCCTCCTCGCGACGATCGCCGCGCACGGAGTCGACGGGTGGAAGGCCTACTGGGACGCACTGAAGAAGAACGGAGTGCGGGTCGACGACGACTGGTCCCAGGCGTACGAGAACGACTTCACCGCGGGTGGGAAGTCCGGCGACCGGCCGATCGTCGTGTCGTACGGCTCCGATCCCGCGGCCGACGTCGTCGGTTCGACTCCGCACCGGAACACGCCGAACATCGGCGTGGTCGCGTCAACGTGCTTCCGCCAGATGGAGTTCGCCGGGGTGTTACACGGCGCCCACAACGTTCCGGGCGCGCAGGCGCTCGTCGACTTCATGTTGACGCGGCGCTTTCAGCAGGACATGCCGCTCCAGATGTACGTGAACCCGATCGTGAACGGGGCCACGCTCCCGGTCGAGTTCACGAAATGGGCGGTCGATCCTCCGCATCCGTACTCGGTCGACCCCGCGATGATCTCGGCGCACCGGACCGAATGGATCAAGGACTGGACCGACCGCGTCGTGCGATGAACGGCACCCGAGCCGCGGGGCGCGCCGCCCGCGTCACGCGCGTTGCAGTACCGGTGGGGTTCCTCGCGCTGTTCTTCGCGTGGCCGCTCGCGGCGATCTTCGGACGTTCACTACGCGCCAATGCACTGACCGACGTGCTGACCGATCCCGTCTTCCGGCGGGTGGCGTGGTTCACGCTGTGGCAAGCCGTCGTTTCGACGATCCTCACCGTCGTTGTCGGCCTACCGGCCGCGTACGTCGTGGCCCGGTTCGAGTTCCCGGGTCGGCGGCTGTTCCGGGCCTTCGTGACGGTGCCGTTCGTCCTGCCGACGGTAGTGGTGTCGACCGCGTTCCTTGCGCTGCTGCGTCCGGGTGGGCCCCTCGCGTTCCTGCACTGGCAGCGCGGTGTCGCACCGCTGCTCATTGCGCACGTCTTCTTCAACGTCGCGGTCGTGGTCCGTACCGTAGGGGGATTCTGGGCGAACCTGGATCCGCGGCGCGAAGAAGCCGCGCGCATGCTCGGCGCATCGCGGCTCCGGGCGTTTCGCAGTGTCACGCTGCCGCTGCTCGCACCGTCGATCATCGCCGCCGGTTCGATCGTGTTCCTCTTCACCTTCACATCGTTCGGAGTCGCGCTCCTGCTGTCGGATCCCGCGCACGCCACGCTCGAGGTGGAGATCTACCGCCAGGCAGTCAACCTGTTCGACCTCAGGACCGCGGCTGCGCTCGCGCTGGTCCAGATCGTGGCAGTGCTCGCCGTCGTGTTCGCGCTGGCCCGGGCCCAGGAACGGCGCGCGGTCGCGCAGCGCCTGGTCGGTGGGGCAGAGTCGGCGCGCCGGCCCCGCGGGCGCGAGCGCGTCGTGGTCGGTGGCGTGCTCGGTGCCACGATCGTGTTCCTCGGCGGCCCGCTCGCAGTCCTGGTCTGGCGATCGCTCCACGTCGGCGGCAACTGGAGCCTCGGCTCCTTCCGGGCGCTCGGATCGAGCGCGTCGGCCACGACCCTGTTCGTCTCGCCGTGGGCGGCGGTGCGCAACTCGATCGAGTTCGCGATCATCGCCACCCTGATCGCGCTCGTGGTCGGCGGCCTCGCGTCGGTGGCGATCGCGTCGCGACCGGGTCGATCGACGCGGTCCCTCGACGCGTTCCTCATGCTGCCGCTCGGCACGTCGGCCGTTACCGTCGGCTTCGGCTTCCTTCTGGCGTTCCGCCATCTGCCGTTCGGATTCGAGCGGTCGCCGCTCCTCGTCCCGATCGCGCACGCCGTCGTCGCGATCCCATTCGTCGTACGCGCGGTCGTGCCGGCGTTGCGCAGCATCGATCCCCGGCTCCGGGACGCGGCGACGATGCTGGGCGCGTCGCCGGCGCGGGTCTGGCGCGAAGTCGACCTGCCGATCACCGCGCGCGCGTTCGCGGTCGCGGCCGGTTTCTGCGCCGCGGTGTCGCTCGGCGAGTTCGGCGCGACGTTGTTCATCGCCCGTCCCGACTGGCCGACGGTGCCGATCGCGATTCAGCGCTTCCTCAGCCGACCGGGCCAGGTCAACGTGAACCAGTCGTTGGCGATGTCGGTGATCCTGATGCTGCTGACCGTCGTCGTCGTGCTCGCGATCGAGCGGGTGCGCGTGCGTGATCTCGGAGAGCTCTAGATGCTCCAGGTCGAACGTGCGGTGGTGCGGTACGGCGAGCACCGGGCGCTGGACGGCGTCGACCTCGCGCTCGAGGCGGGCGAGACGATCGCGGTGCTCGGGCCGAGCGGCTCCGGCAAGACGACGCTGCTGCGCGTCGTCGCCGGACTGCAGCAACTCGACGCGGGCCGAGTGTGCTGGGCTGGAGGCGACCTCGCGCGCGTCGCCGCGCACGAGCGGCACTTCGGGCTGATGTTCCAGGAGTACGCGCTCTTTCCACACCGCGACGTCGCGGGCAACGTCGAGTTCGGCTTGCGGATGACAACCTCGGATCGGGCCGCGCGCGCCCGGAGGGTCGACGAGGTGCTCGATCTCGTGGGCCTCGGCGGCTTCCAGTCCCGGCGGGTCGCGTCACTTTCCGGAGGTGAGCAGCAGCGGGTCGCGCTCGCGCGTGCCCTGGCCGTCTCGCCCCGGCTGTTGATGTTCGACGAGCCGCTGGGCGCGCTCGACCGCGTGTGGCGGCAGCGTCTGCTCACCGAGATCCGGTCGATCCTCGACCGCGCCGCATTGCCGGCCCTGTACGTCACCCACGATCACGACGAAGCATTCGCGGTCGCGAATCGCGTCGCCATCATGCGCGCCGGGCGGGTGGTGCAGCTGGGTGAGCCCGCGAACGTGTGGCGCGCCCCGGTCGATGCGTGGACGGCGACCTTCCTCGGGTTCGGACCCGTCGTCGCGGCTGAAGTGCGCGACGAAATCGTGGACACGCCGTGGGGCGCGTTGCAATCCTCCAACCGCCTCGGGCCGGGTCCGGTCGACGCGATCATTCGGCCCGACGGAGCTCGCATCGATCACTCGGGACCGATCGAGGCGACGATCGTCCGAACCACGTTCACCGGGACCCGGGTCGAGCTCGCGGCCGTGTCCGGAACCGGGCCCGCCTTGACGGTTGTCGTCGTGCCCCGCGATGCGCCGGCGACCGGCGACCGGGTGCGCCTCTCGATCGATCCCGACGCGCTCCTCGTCTATCCGCGTCAGGCAGACTGACCCTCTATGGCGACCAAAGCTGTGGTCGAAGCGGGTGCGCGCGAGCTCGCGCGCCGAGATCCCGTCATGAAGCGCATGCTGCGCGAGCACGGCGTGCCCGAACTGCACCGCGGGCGCCGCCCGCGCACGCACTTCGCGGAGCTCGCGCGCATGATCAGCTACCAACAGCTCGCGGGCCGGGCCGCGAGTGCGATCCACGGCCGGTTCGAGGCGCTCTTCGACGGCCCGCCGACCCCGGAAGCCGTGCTCGCGCTGCCGATCGAGACCTTGCGCGGGGCCGGCCTGTCGAATGCCAAGGCCACCTCGATTCGGGACCTCGCCGACAAGGTCGAACAGGGAGTGGTCGAGCTCGATCGCGTCGCACGCCTGTCCGACGCCAAGGTCGTGAGCGAGCTCGTGTTGGTGCGGGGTATCGGGGAATGGACCGCACACATGTTCTTGATGTTCCAGCTGGGGCGTCTCGACGTGTGGCCCGTCCTCGACTTCGGCGTGCGCAACGGTTTCGCGCGGATGTACGGACTCAAGGAGATGCCGACGGCCAAGCAGCTCGAGCCCCTCGGCGATCCGTTCCGGCCCTACCGCTCACTCGTCGCGTGGTACTGCTGGCACGTCGCCGACACCGTCACGCCCGACTGATCCGCTGATCCGCTGATCGGCTGAGCGACTGGTCGATCCTCAGGACGCGCCGACCAGACGTTTCCCGTCCTGAATCCGCGCGTCCTTCATCGGGCTCTCGAAACCGCGGGCGCCGGGGACCTCGGCGATCGTGTCGGTGGACGAGCGGAAGAGTCGCATCTCCGCGCCGTCGCGCACCCGCATGCGACCGCGTCGCTTCCGGTACGTCGCCGACGTCGAGTAGTGCACGACGAAGCTCTTGCGGGTCGTCGCCGGGTTCTGGACCTTCGAGCCGCCGTGCATGAGGCCGGCATGCCAGATCATGACGTCGCCCCGCCGGCACACGAATCGCTTCCAATCCCGCGGCTCTCGTCCGAGCAGTTCGTGGATCCAGGTCTGATACTCGGGCTGGCGGGCGCGGGTCCTGGGGGTGAGTGCGACGGAGTTCTCCTGGAACTCGAACCAGGGCAGGCGGTGCGAGCCCGGAAGGAAGAAGAGCGGTCCACTGTCGGGCGTGATGTCCTCGAGCGCGATCCAGGCCGCGACGAGGTGAGGGACCGGTCTCGTCGGCGCGAACATCGGATCGCGGTGAAGACCCTGCATCGACCCGTGCTCGAAATAGAGCGACTGGAACGCAATCGACTGCTGGTCGAAGATTAAATCGATCAAACGGAAGATCTCCGGCTGCAGATACAAGCTCAAAGCCGTCGGCGACGACCCGTGCAGGTCGGGGAGGCGGTAGCCGTACTGCCGCTCCTGGCCCTCGAAGTCCTCGAGCGCCGTCGCCGCTTCCGGCCCCGGCACGGCGACCGCGAGGTTGGCCGGCCGTTCCCGCCACAGCCGCCCGATCTCGGCGTCGAGCTGGTCGGTGACCGACGCATCGAGGCCGATGCTCGTCGTGAGGTAGCCGTCGTCGACGAAGTTGCGCAGCAGAACCGCGTCCGCGGCCGACAACGATCCGGACGCGAC
>JAODBI010000015.1 GCA_025463875.1 Actinomycetes bacterium | reverse complement strand
TGCAGCGGCGAGCAGCAGCGATCCTGGAAGGGCACCGACACGGTGTTCGAGGCGGCCGCGATGATCGGCGTGCCGGTCGAGCGCTATTCGGGCAAGAACCTCGAGCAGCCGGCGCTCGGACGCGAGTACGCCGCCGCGCGCGTCTTCGCGGTCGGAAGTTGGTTCGAGGGCTTTTGCCAGCCTGGGCTTGAATCGCTCGCGTGCGGCACGCCGCTCGTCACCACCGACAACGGCGGGTGTCGCGAGTACGCCATCGACGGCGAGACGGCACTCGTGGTCCCGCCCCGCGACGCGGCCGCGATGTCGTCGGCGATCCGCCGGCTCCTCGACGACGAGCAGCTCGCCGCGCAACTGTCGGCCAACGGTCTCGACCTCGTCGACCGCGACTTCGACTGGGAGAAGCGTACGGACGAGTTCGCGGCCGTGCTCGACGGCGTCATCGCCGGGTCCGTCTCCGCGCCGCCCCCGATCCGAGAGCCCGCGCCGGCCGAACCCGAGATCTCGGTTGTCGTGCTCGCCTGGGACAATCTCCTCTACTCGCAGCAGTTCGTCGAGTCGGTGCGCCGTAACACCGACGTGCCCTACGAGCTCGTCATCGTCGACAACGGTTCCGCTTGGGAAGCGGCGAACTACGCGCGGGAGGCGGGCGATCGGGTCGTCCTCAATTCCTCGAACCTCGGGTTCTCCCATGGGATGAACCAGGGGCTCGCCGAGTCCCGCAGCGGCCACGTCGCCTTCTGCAACAACGACACCGTGCTTCCACCCGACTGGGCGAAGTATCTCCTCGAGACGGCCCGGGCGCATCCGAACGCGGCGATCGTGGTTCCGGCGGTCACGAACGCGCGCAACGCCGTGAACGTCCGGGCCGAAGCGGGCGACGAGATCGAGGTGATTCCTCCGTTCTCCGCGCCGCCCGCCGCGATCGTCTACGTCGCACCGACCGATCGGATCCGCGAGCTCGGTGCATGGGAAGAGGAATACAAGATCGCGAGCGGCGAGGACGTCGATCTCTGCTTCAAGGTTTGGACGAACGATCTCGACGTCATCTACGACCAGCGCGTGCTCGTCCAGCACGTCGGGAAGGGTTCGGCCTCCCGTCTCGACGACTGGCGCGGACTCTGGGCGCGCAATCGACGGCATTTCCTCGACAAGTGGAGTGGCGATGCGGTCGTTCCGCGCGTCTCCACGTGTGATCCCGACCGCTTCGCACGGAACCGTCTGATCGCGCGTGCGGCCGCCGGCTGGATGGACAAGTATTTCAGTGCACGTGATCGCGAAGACCGTCGCAATCGACGCTTCTTCGCGAAGAACGGGCCGGTCCGCACGCACTCGCTCGACTACGCGCACCGCGGTTGGCGTCGCGTCCGACCGCACCTTCCGGCCCGGCTCGCGAACCGCTTCGGCGCCGCGGCCCGGAGGGCGGAAACGCGCGGTTGATCAGGCGGCGGCGAGCTTGCTCGACGCCGGAACGATGATCACGTCGGTCGCCTTCACCGGGCCCGCGGTACCCGTGGGACCGAACGCGATGATCTGATCGCCGACCTTGATGTCGGCGGCCTTGGCCGGCGACAGCTTTTCGACGATGGTCCTCGTCCCGATCTTGACCGTGGCGGCCTTGGCCCCGGCTTTCGCCGCGACCGCGAACGACCCTTTCGACACCGACTTGACGGTCCGGCCGGCGGTGCTGCCGGCGCGTAACACGACGACCTCGGCTCCCGGTGCGACGACGAGCACGTGCCTGCCGGCGACGATGTCGCTCGCAGTGCCCTTCACGATGTTGTCGACGTTCGTGCCGGCGCCGAGGGTGATGATCACATCGCGACCTTGCCGCGACTTGATGGTGAGGGACCCGGCGGAAGCGGCGGTGACCCGCCCGTCCCGTCGTCCGGTGCCGGCGGCCGCCGCACCGCCGCCGGGCGCGACCGTCGTGCTCGACGTGCGCTTCAGGCGCGCGACATCGTTCGCCACGCGGTCGTGCTCGACCTTGTACCCGGCGCCGAATCCGACCAGCGCGCCGATGAGAACGGCTGAGATCGCCGTGACGAGCACCGCGCGTTTCGGGCGTCGTTCCACCCAGGCCTTGACCGAATCCACCGCTGGCATTGGATCGCCCCTCGCGTTCTCTCGTCGACGATGTATCGACCTCGTCCCTGTGGTGGCGAACACGCTATACGCCGTCGCGCCGGACCTTCCGTGCGGCGCCGACCGTGCGAATCCCGTCAAGGCGTCGTGATGTCGCCTCTCGGGGTACAGACCGTCGCAACCCGGGCTGGGCTGTCGACGTCGATCACGACGCGGAACCCCACCGGGCGCACGGCGAGAAGGCGCGCCGCCTCCCGACCCAACTCGAACGGAAGTGCGTCGAGGCCGGGGCCGCGAACCGGGAGTATCCGGACGAAGTTCGCGCCGCGCCGAAAGAACACCGCCTCGCCGGTCGCAAGCGTGACGACAGCACCTGGTCCGTAGTGCACCTGGCGGCAGCTGTCCTCGGTGGGAAACACGCTCGGGCTGTGCAGGAGGGAGAGGCGAAGCGTGTCGACCGCGATCTCACCCGCGTTCGGCGCAGGGGGCGCGGGGATTCGTCCCGACTTCACGCCATCGAGAAGCCAGCCCATCGTTATCCGGAAGCCGGTAACCGTCTCGGGGGTGAGTGTCCGCGGCGTAGTCCGGGCGATGGGGAGGCGCGGAAGGGTCAGGATCGTCCGGCGGTACTGCGCCATCTCCGTGCGTGCCGCCGACGTCCGCGTGAAGGTGTAGGCGGCGCGAATGTTGCCCGGGGTTCCGACGAGGATCAACGCGAGGAGAGGGACGAGCAGCGTCCGATAGCGGATGCCGATCGCGTCGACGGCAACAGCCAGGGCGGGAAGCGTCAACGCCAGCAGGAGGTGCTCGTAGCGTCCTTGCACGACATCGGTCACCGATGCGCGACCCACGGCCGTGATGACGAGTAGCGCAACGCCTGCGCCGAGCAGGCCGGTCGGCGCCGCGAGCTCACGGCGGGCGAACGGGCTGGAGTGCGAGAACCACGCGAGTGTGAACCCGACGACGAGCACGAGGCCGATCGCCACCCCGGCGCCGGGGAGATCGCCGACATCGGCGAAGGTGGTGACGGCGGTCTTGGCGGCGAAGCCCGCAACCGACGTCGTATCCGTGCTCACCGTCGCCGCCTTCTGACCGATCGCCTCCCACCAGATCAGGTAGACGAGCCCGAGCGGAATGACGTGCAGTGCCGCGACGCGCCAACCACGTCGAAGCAGTGTTGCGAGACCGACCCCGATCACAAGTGGTACGCCCACGCCCGAGCACATGAGTCCGAACAAGCCGCACACCATGCCGGCGACGTCGCGGCGGTCGATCCCGCCGTCGTGGTCCGCGAGGATCAGGTGTACGAGCCCGAAGACCAAAGACCCGACCATGGTCACCTGGAAGGCGGCCAGGATGTTCTCGTGTCCGCGGCCGAACAACACGAACGCGGCGGCAACCACCGTCGCGGTCCAGGGCCGAACGCCGGCGCGGCGCATGACGACACGCAACAGCGCGGCCGCGCCGAGGTGCGCCGCCACGACGAACACCTGATACGGCAGGTAGCTGCGTATTCCGAGGACGAACCAGAGAGCCCGGTACAACAGCACCGGCAGGGTGACCCAGTGCCCGTTGTGTGAACGGAAGAGATCGCCGAGGTTGTTCGCTCGGCGATCGACGAGAAACTCCCAGTCGTCGAGGTGGAACCACATCCCGCGCCCGATGACGAGGTAGAACGCCGCGGCGAGCGCCTCGACGGCCGCAAAGGCCTGCAGGGCGCGACCGCCCGAAGGCGCATCGCCCGATCGAACGTCGGCGTCGATCCGAGACGGAGCGAGAGATCCTGCGAACGCCGCGGGGACGCTAGTGCGTGGCGGCGTTCAGTCGAGCGCGGGTCCGGGCGTCATCCAACCGCGACGCCGGGGGTTCGCCCGAACTATCCTCGTCTTACCGGAAAGGATGCGGTCTTTGTGACGTGGTCTCTCGCCGTTCTCGCCTTCTTCGTGCACATTGACGCGCAGAACGACCCGTGGGCGGCGATCGGCGCGGCGCTTGTAGTCGGCTTCGCGCTGTGGTTCGTCGTTACGCAGGCGCGACGCCGCGACATTCGGCGTCAGGAACGTCGCGACGGAATCGACCGCCGACCTCGGAACTGGTGACAGCAGGACCTCAGGAACATCCCAGGAGACGATGGCTGTGGCTCCCGGGCGGTCATCGGCGTTGACTCCGGCTATCCCGACGCGTTGCGCGGATCCCAGCACGACAGGTCGCGCCCGATCATCTCCTCGAGCTTGCGTATGTCGTCGGCGAAGAACGACTCGTACACCTGCTCGCGCTGCGCGAGCGTGAGCTTGCGAGAGGAATGGCTGCTGCCGCTCGGACGCTGCTGGTAGCTGAACCGCACTCGTTCCAACTCCGGCGGCGAGAAGTTCGGGACGGCGCCGACGTGACGCACGGCGCGGTCGTACACGCCCCTCGGGTCGTCGTCGGCTTCGTCGTGCAGCATCACCAAGAGGTGATCACCGAACGTGGCCTGAAACGGCTCGAGGCTTGCTGCATACCAACCGCCCGCAATAATTCCGAGACGTTCCTTTTCGGCAGGATTGTCGTGGACGAAGTCGAGCAGGTTCGTCTCGGGTGGAAGCGCCTTGCCCTCGATGTGGTGGATCAGCGCCGATTCGGCCCGGTCGACCGGATTGCGGAGAATCGCGAGGAGCCGAACGTCCGGAACGGTCCGTTGGATCCGTTCGGCCATGACGACGGGGCGGTGACGCCAGAACATGTATCCGGGTGTCGCTTCACCGACGAACGGCTCTCCGTCCCAGCCCTCGAACTGTCGTCGATACCAAGAGACGCCCTGCTCGTCGAAGTTCTTCGCGCTGTTGAAGAATTCGATCTCCCGCGCGGCGCTGAAGACGTCCGGGTGGAGGCCGAGGTTCAGGCGCAGCCAACGGGTCGCGCTCTTCTGCGCGCCGATGATCAGAAACGTGGGAAGTGGCAGCTCACGCTCGCCCATTCGCCAGGCTCCTTCGGGTCTCTTGCCGACGACCAAAAACCATATCCTGCCGATGGCGGACTTCCTCGAGCCTCTGGCACGGCTCGTTCCGTTCTCTCTACGCTGTCAGACCGGGACGCGACGAGGCGAATTCCAGTTGTGCGTTTCGCGACGCGGACGTATGTCGGAACGAACAGCAGTGGGGGACAAGTGACCGACGGCCGATTGGTCGTTCCAGAGGGCCTGGCAATCGACGAGGTCGCGCGGGAACGTCTCGCGCTCCAGCTGGCACTGCAGCCGCCCGAAGTCGTCGGCGTCGCCGGCGAGGTCGGAGAGCTTCCCCCGGGCTCGAGCTACCGCGTGCACGCCGAGTGGCGATCGCTCGAACCGCGCTCGGCGGTCACGGAGTCGACCGCGCCGGTGCGAGGTGCAGTGCTCTTGCGGCGCGGCGCGCGGTTCGAAGTCATCGACGGGCTCGTGGCGGCGGACGGGCGCGTCGTTGTCGATCGGGGCGCGCATGTACACGACCCGTGGGCGCCGGTCGGGGCTTTGCTCGACGCGTCCGCCGAAGGTCGACCGCCGTTCCCGCGCCGTCCGGTCGCGGTCTTCGCCGCCACCGAGACCGATCCCGTGCGGGCGGACTGGGCGCGGCGCATGGTGAACCGATTGATCCGGCGCGAGGTCGAAGGCCGGCTCGCGTTCCCGTCCGTCGCCGACGGGCTTCATCTCACGCGACCGTGCCTCGTGGGTACGGCATCGATCGAAGCGCTCGCGGCGGACGTGATCGTTGCACTCGATCCGGGCGCGGCGTCCAATGCGGCGGACTGGTGTGCCTCGAACCGTGCGACCGTTGTGATCGAGTTCGTCGACGACGTCGAGATCACTCAACGCCTGGTGTCATGGCAGATCGCCGCCGCGCGCGGACGCGTGCGGGCACTGGTCGGCCCGCGGATCGGCGCGCCGAACCTCGCGCGTCTCGTCACTCGACTCAGCTCCGGGCCGCAACCCGGACCACCGACCGACGCGGCCGCCGACGAGGCGGCTTCACCGCGCGTCGTACGCGAGAACTGGGCCGGCGCCGCGGCGAGCCGACCGAGTTGCGTGATAGTGACGGGTGCGCCCGGCGTGTCCGCGACGATGCGTATCGCCGGATTCGTCGACCACTTCGAAGCGGCCGGGGTCGCCGTCGTGACCGCCTCGGCCGACCAGGAACTTCCCGACCGTGCGAGCGACGCGACGGTCGTCGTCCTGGCGTCGGTGGATCGGTCGCCCGCGATCACGAAGTTGGTTG
>JAODBI010000014.1 GCA_025463875.1 Actinomycetes bacterium | reverse complement strand
AGCAGCGGCGCAGCCGACGACGCGCGCCGCGGACCGCGTGCGCGTCGTACACATCACGTGGAGTTCCTTGGCGAGGTACGTCTTGGTGACGTCACCGTGTCGGTCGCCGTGACCCAACATCGTGAGTAGCCGTTCGTGTTGTTGATCGGTGAGGCGTTCGTGACCGACGAGCAGCTGACGGCGGATCCGATACAACGGATCGTCGCGTCGACCACGATGACCGAGCGATTCTTGTAGCACGCGCGGCGGCGGGCATCGTCGATCGCCTTGTTCGCCAACCGGATCGCGTGGAAGTGATCGACCACGATCGTTGCGTCGAGCCGGTCGGTGAGCCCGGTCGCATACCCGCGGAACGGGTCGATGACCCGCAACATCGACCTGCGCGACCCACTCGGACGGTTGATCATCGAGCCAGTCGCGAACGACCTGGCCAGAACGCCCTCCGCGCCGTAGCCCCGTCAGGTCTTCCCCGAGTCGTCGCGGCCGGGCCGACCGGATCGTCCGCCGCCCTGGACGACACGTTCGCCGACGTGCGCCGAGACCCGCCGACGTGCGACTCCTTGGCCGTAACCTCGGCCGTCAAGCTGCGGGCTGCGAGCGCAAGAGTTGACATGAGACAATGCGCTCGTGGTGGGCTCCCAACCGGCGATCAAGAGCGTGCGCTTGCTGGGCGGTGTACACGCGGTCGCGGTCGACGGCTCGGCGATCGACCTGCCCAGTGCGAGCCAGCGGCGGTTGCTCGCGATCCTGGCGCTCCACTCGCCGCGTCGGCTGCGAACGGAGTGGCTCGCCGACATATTGGGGATCGCGCCCGGCGCGTTGCGGATGTCGGTCTCCAGGCTGCGAACGGCCATCGGCGGAGCCGTCCTGCAAACGGCGAGCACGGGCTACTCGGTGGTGACCGACGTCGACGTGTTGCAGTTTTCGGAGGCTGTCGCCGCCGCCGCCGATGCCGACGATCGGTTGCGGGGCCTGGAGCGCGCGCTCGGGCTGTGGATCGGACCAGCGCTCGAGGAGTTCTCGGGCGAGGAATGGGCTGACGGCGAGATCGCTCGGTTGACCGAGCTGCATGCCGGTACGGTCGATGATTATGCCGAGGAGCTGATCTCGGCGCGCCGGTCGGCCGACGCGGTCGCGGTGCTCGAAGCCCAGGTCGCGCGACACCCGTATCGCGACAGCTCGCGTGGACTCTTGATCCGAGCCCTGGCGAGCGCGGGTCGCCAGGGCGACGCGCTCCGCGCCTTCCAGCAGTACCGGTCACTGCTCATCGAGGAGCTCGGGACCGAGCCTTCCCAGGATGTCGTCCGTATCGAGCGGCGCGTCGCTACGAGCTGGGATGGCATCGATATCAATTCCGACCCACCCACGCCGATCGACGCAGTCACGGTCCCTCTCCCGAGCGCGTTGGCTCACGAGGCTCCCTTCGTCGGCCGCTCGAACGAGCTGGACGCGCTCGCCGAGGAACTCGCGCGGGTGCGAGGTTCGGGATTGCGCGGCGTGGTGCTCAGAGGCGAACCGGGAATCGGCAAGACAACCTTGTTGGCGGCGTTCGCGCGATCGGTGGTGTCGATGGCCGACGCGACCGTCGTCTACGGGCGCTGCGACGAGACCGGGGTACCCCTCCAACCGTTCCGCAGCGTGCTGGCCGACTGCGTCGAACACGCACCGGTCGACCTCCTGGCCGATCATGTCGCGCGGTCCGGTGGCGAGCTCGCGCGGATCTGCCCACAGCTCGCAACGCGAGTGGAGACCGCTCCGGACCCGACGGTGTCAGACGACGCCACCGAACGATTCCTCGTGTTCGAGGCCGCGACCGATCTGCTACGTCGCATCGCGACGCGGCGGCCTCTCGTGCTGATGTTCGACGACCTCCAATGGGCGGAGCCGACTGCGTCATTGATGTTGCGTCACATCACGCACGCGCTGGCCGACGCGTCGGTTCTGATTGTTGCCAGCAGCCGCGAATCGGGTGAGCACGCGTCGGCGCAATTGCGAGCCGCGCTTGCCGATCTCGAACGCGGCGACCATCGTGGTTTGCAGCTCGCCGGTTTCGACGACGACGAGCTGGCCGATCTGGTCGCCATCGCCGCGCCAGTGACCGGCGATGTCGAGGCGCGCTCAGTTGCCACCGCGTTGCGTCTGGAGACCGCCGGTAACCCGCTCTACGCATCGCAGCTCATCCGGCACTGGGTCGAGTCGGGCCGCTTGGACGATACGGGCGTCACCACATCTGACCTGCCGGCCACGAGTGAGGAAGGCGTACCGCCGAGTCTGCGCGACGTCGTGTGGAGCCGGGTCAACGCGCTCGGGGCCGATGCGTCGCGCATCCTGACCGCGGCCTCGGTGCTCGGTATCGAGTTCTCCGAGGAGGTACTTGTCGACATGATCGGGCTTCCGGAGTCGGTCGTGGTCGAAACGCTCGATACCGCGACGCGCGCCGGTCTCCTGGTCGACGCCGGGTCGGTGCGGCGATCGACGCGGTTCGTGCACGCGCTCGTGGCCAACGCGTTGTACGCCGACCTGGGCCGATCGCTTCGCGTCCGCTTGCACGGACAAGCTGCCCGCGCACTCGAACAGCGCACCGAGGACATCGGGCCCGACGTTGTGGTCCAGCTCGCACGGCATTGCGCGCGCGCCGGCTGGCCCGATGCGGCACAGCGCTGGTCGACACTCGCCGGCGATCAGGCATTCGAACAGCTCGCACCGACCGAGGCGTCGCACCACTACCGCATCGCGCTCGACATGGCGATCGCAACGCATCGCCCCGACGCCGAATGCGCCGATCTGCTCGTGCGACTTGGCGACGCGCAACTCCGAGCCGGCGACCCGGAAGCACAAGACACCGTCGCGCAAGGTGCCGACCTCGCCCGCCGCAGCGGCGCGCGCGACGCGCTTATCCGGGCTGCGCTCGCGTCGAACCCCGGCTTCATGCGACTCGATCCGCGGGCACCCGAGTATCTCGCGACCGTCGAGGCGGCGGTCGCGGTCGCGGACCAGGCCGATACCGCGACCTACGCCCGACTGCTCGCGCTGTTGGCACAGTGCCTCGTCTTCACGCCCGACGCCGAGCGCCGGATCGCGTCGGCGCATCAGGCGCTCGAGCTGGCCGACGCGCATCATGATCCGACGTTGCTCGCGCGCATCGCGCCGGGTGTGCTCTGGGGACTGTGGGAGCCCGGGAGCGCCGACGTACGTTCCCGCGTCGCGGCGAAAGCGGTCGCGGTTTCCGAAGCGTCCGGCGACCCGCGGCTCGAATTCGGTGCCCATCTCCTGGCCTTCGACATCGCGATCGAATCAGCCGATCATGTGACGGCTGCTCGCAGCCTCGCGAAGCTCCGGGCGACGGCGCGCACCGTCGGGGAGCCGCGATTGCGCTGGACGGTCGGCATTGCCGAGGCGTTCACGGCGACGATGGCGGGCCGCCTCGTCGAAGCCGAGTCGGTGGCGACGAAGACACTCGAGCTCGGCATGCAGATCGGGGCGCCCGACGCCTTCACGTTCTTCGCCGGCGAGTTGTTCGTGATCGGCACGTTCGCCGGCCGCCATCACGAGCTGTTCCCACTGGTGGAGCAGGCGACGAAGGACGACCCGGCGGCCCTCGCGTTCAAGCTCGCGTACGGAATCATCTGCACCGCGGTCGGGCGCGACCAAACTGCACGCGAGATCCTGGACGACGGGATGGCGAGCGGCTTCGCGGCGCTGCCCGTCGACAACATCTGGACCACCTGCATCATTGCCTACGCCATCCTCGCGATCGAGCTCGATCACGTCGACGCCGCGGCCCAGCTGCTGCCAGTGATCGAACCGCTGGCGAACGATGTCGCGTTCAACGGCGTGACGAGTCAGGGACCGATCGCCGCCTACATCGGGAAGCTCGAGTCACTCCTCGGACGTCATGACGACGCGGAGGTACACCTGCGCGCCGCGCTCGACGTTGCCGAGGCATTCGAATGGCAGTACCACCGCGCGACCACGCTCTTCGCGCTCGCGCAGGCAAGGGGTCGCCGGCTCGGCAAGCTCGACGCCGAGGGACAGGCCTGGCTCCGCGAGGCATCCGAGCTGTGCCGGACCTTGGGATTCCGGACCTGGATCCCCAGAATCGACGAGCTGGCCGATGCGCAGGCGGACGCCGCGCCGCGGCCTTGATGCCGGCGAGTCCGACGCCGGTCAGGACTGGGATCAGGATTGGGGTATCGAGGTCGCCGACACGATCTGGTCGAGGATGGACTGATCCGGCAACGTCGGTACGTCGAGCGTCGGCAGCTCGCGGATGCGGTCAAACGCCCGCCCGATGAACGGGCCCTCGATCACGGGGCTGTGACAGCTCGCGATCGTCGTGATGTCGAGGTTCTGCACGCGGTCGACGTACTCGCCGTACTTGTCGGTGTCGAGCATCGTCAGCCACGGGCTCACGGCACCAAGTGCGAACAGCCACAAGCCGTGGAACCAGAAGTCCTGGTCGAGGTCTGCAATCGTCATGCTCGGATCGGGAAGTGGCGTCGCGAACGTGTCGACGGCCCAGTACACGCCGGTCGTCGAGTCGTACAGACCGCGGGTCGTCGGCGAATCGAACACGGGTGGGCGCAACGCGTGCAGTGTCCGGTCACCCACATCGAACGTCTCGCCGTGCACGACCCATCGGCAGCGCTCCAACGGGAAGTCGAAGCAGTTCGTATGACGTTCCACCATCGCCCAGTTACACACCAAGGTCGCGTTGGGGCATGCGGTCAGAGCCTCGTCGAGGTTGCCCGTGTGATCGACGTCGTCGTGCGAAAGGAAGATCCAGCGAACGTCCTCGGGCTCCACGAGAGAGAAGACGTCATCCAGCCATTG
>JAODBI010000388.1 GCA_025463875.1 Actinomycetes bacterium | reverse complement strand
CCGACGAGGGCTGGCGCGAGCGCCTGACCCCGACCCAGTTCGAGGTCGCCCGTAAGGCCGGCACCGAGCGTGCCTTCACCGGCGAATACTGGGACTGCCACGACGACGGCACCTACGTGTGCGTCTGTTGCGAGGCGCCCCTGTTCTCGTCGGACACGAAGTTCGAGTCCGGCACCGGCTGGCCGAGCTTTTTCGCAGCGCTCGACTCCGACGCAGTGGAGGAGAAGACGGATCAGAGCCACGGCATGGTCCGCACCGAAGCCGTGTGCCGCCACTGTGGTGCGCACCTGGGCCACGTGTTCCCGGACGGACCGCGTCCGACCGGCCTGCGCTACTGCATGAACTCGGCGTCCCTCCGGCTCGACCGGAACGCCGAGAGCTGACGCTTACCGCGAGTTGAGTTCGGCCGGGCCGTGATCGGCAGGGCCGTGACATGCATCACAGCCCGGCCGGAGATGCTGGGGACCTCGGTCCCCGGCGCCGTTATCTCATCTCGTGACGGCTCTCATCGTCGGCGTGACCACCGCCAAGCATCCGGAGTGCAAGCGGGGCCTGGCGACCAACATCGCCGCGTCCCTGGCCCGGCACGCGGCGATCTCGGCCCGGGTGTGTGTGGTCGACGCCGACCCCCTCGCCCTCGACGTGACGACCCGACTCGCGGTCGGCGGTCCGGTCGTGGAGGACTTCGCCCGCCTCGAACTGCCGTCGATGGCCCGCCTCGGGCGCGTCGGTTCCCCCTCGATGGCCGTCCTCCCCTGCGGCGGCGGCCCCCTCGCCCGCGTCCACCTCGCGGCCGAACCGGCTCTGCGAGAGCTCCGCGACGCGTTCGACGTCGTGGTGTGCGATCTCCCGGGTGGCCCCTCGGGGCCGGGGCAGGCGCTGGGATCACGCCTCGAGCTGCTCGACTGGCTGGTCCTCGCCGTGACCCCCGAACCCACTGCCGTCGCGGCGACGAGTCACTTTCTCGAGCATTTCCAGACGGCTCGTGACCGCGGCGACGTCGGCGCGGTCCGGCTGGCCGTGGTCTGTACCGGCGACGAGAGCTCGGCCGTGCTCTCGAATGCCGAGGTCGAGCTCGCCCTCGGCGTACCGGTGACCGTCCGGGTCCCCCAGCTGTGGGGCCGAGCCGAGCCGAACCGTGGCTTCGGCGCCGCCCTGGCGATACCCGAGCTCGACGACGCGGTCTACGACCTCTTCGTGCAGTTCCGCGACGCGGGCCGCCGGACGCGCCCGGGCCGCCTGCTCAGTCTCTAGAGCTCCTGATCTCCCGGGCGGAGAGTCACGCGGGGTGCACTGAAAACTCCCCCTTGCGCACCGTGACCTGGGTTGACAGAATGACGCCGTTGTAATTCCATCGGCGGCATTCACAGCCCAACCACCCCCGGGAGGCCCACCGGGGGAGGTCCGATCACGAGCGAGCGAGGGGGCAGCCGATGAGAGAGATGTTGATCCAGCTCGACGTCGACGCCGGAGACCGGCGTTGGCAGGAGCGTGCGAACTGCCTCGGAGTCGACCCCGACCTCTTCTTCCCGGAGCGCGGCGCGTCGACCAAAGAGGCGAAAGCCGTCTGCGGGGGGTGCGAGGTGCGCACCGAGTGTCTCGAGTACGCCCTGCGCCACGGCGAGAAGTTCGGCATCTGGGGCGGTATGTCCGAGCGGGAACGCCGCCGGATCCGCCGTCAGCGCGCGCTCGCCCGTCGCGGTCTCGCCAGCGCCTGAACCCGCGGTCCGGAGGCGTTGCTCGAAGCGGTGCTCAAACACCGCCCGGGAGAGGCTCGCCCGGCCACCAGCGGGGTCCCTTTCCGACCCTGACCTCGATCGCCGACTCCACGTCGAGGCCGCTCCACCGCAGGAAGTCGTCGGTGCACCGGTCGAGATCGCGGCCGGGTATCAGCCCCACCAACTCGACGCCTGCGACGTCGGTGCCGTAGCCGAGTGCGAGCTCACGGACGTGGAGGCACGCGTCCTGCACGCCGGTGTGCTCGAGGTCGACGAGGTTCAGCGACACCTGGGCGCGCTGCGATTCCGCGAGGAAGAACCCGAGGGCGCGCACGCCTCGGAGGCCGCCGTTGCGCTCCCGTACGTCACGCGCGATGCGGCGCGCGACGCTGACGTCGCGGCTCACGAGCACGCAGTTGCACGCGACCAGCGGACGACGCGCGCCGACGGCCGTGGCCCCGAGACGCGGATGCGGTTCGGCGGGTCCGAAGTCCGGCTTGCGATGTCGAAAGCTCGAGGCGCGCACTGTGGGCAGGTCGCGGTGCTCGGGATCCGCGTCGTCGTACAAGAACACCGGGACCGCGAACTCGTCGGCCCACCACCGCGCGAACGCGCGGGCTTCATCGGCGGCCTGCTCCCGCTCGACCCGCGTGCCGCCCAACGCGACGAAGGGCACGACGTCGAGTGCACCGAAGCGCGGGTGCGCGCCTTCGTGGCCGGCCAGCGAGCACTGTTCGGCAACCGCGGCCGCGAGCGACCGCGCTCCGGGTGCTGCGTCGTGCGCGCGGGGCCCGACGAGTGTGAACACCGACCGGTGATGATCGCGGTCGGCGTGGACGTCGACGAGCGCCGGTCCACACGCGCGGGCGATCGTCAGGAGCCGCGCCATGTCGCGTCCCTCGGACACGTTGACGACGCACTCCAACACGCCGGCCAGCGTACGGGCTCACAAGACGGTCCCGGAGGGACCGCACGCGGCCTCGCCGCTCGGGCTCCGCATCCGGTGCGTGGATAGCCTCGCCATCATGCGTATCGGGTTGGCGCTACCGCAGTACGACTATTCGGTCGCCGGGGAGTCGCCGTTGCAGTTCGCGACCATCGTCGAATACTCCCGGATCGCCGAACGGGGTGGCGCCGACTCCGTCTGGCTGTCGGACCATCTCTTCCTCGACCTCGCGAAGTACGGCGGACCCGACCGGCGCGAGGCCTGTTTCGACCCTGTCGTCACGCTCGCGGCGTTGGCGCGCGCGGTTCCGCGCGTGCGACTCGGCACGCTGGTCGCGCTCGAAGCGCTGCGGCCCGCGGCCGTGCTCGCCAAGGCGTTGGCGACGGTCGACCGGGTGAGTGGCGGCCGGCTCGACGTCGGGTTGGGCGCGGGTTGGTACGAGCCCGAGTACCACGAGTTGAACATGGAGATGCCCGCTCCCGGAAAGCGGCTCGACCGGCTCGTCGACGCAGTCGAGGTCGTGAAGGGTCTCCTGGGCGGCGGCCCCTTCTCGTACGAGGGTGAGCACCACGGCGCGCGCGGCGCGACGAATCACCCGCCGGCCGCGCAACATCCTCGTCCCCGCGTCTTCGTGGGCGGGAAGGGCGACCGGCTCCTGCGCCTCGCCGCCGTGCACGCCGACGGCTGGAACACGTGTTGGACGTGGACACCCGACGCCTACGCCGAGCGCCTGCGCGTCTTCGAGGACGCGTGCGTGGCCGCCGGTCGCGACCCCTCGACCATGTGGCGCACGCTCGGTCTCTACGCGCTGTGCGGCGAGAGCGAACAGGACCTCGAACTGCGCTTCGCCCGGCTCCGGGAGTTGTCACCGCCGGGCGTGCTCGACGGCGTCGACCTCGCGACGTTTCGCGTCGGCCGCCTGGTCGGCACCGTCGACGAGATCCGCGACCAGGTGCGGACCTGGGAGGGACTCGGCGTCGACACGATCATCCTCGGGGTCGGCGCGGTGCCGTTCCAGGTCTCGGCGCCCGACGACGTCGAGCTGTTGCTCGAGACCTGCACGGCGACCTGACACCGGTCGTCGCCGCGACACTTGTGTACCGCTCCCGCAACTCAGGTGGGCGGGGCGCGCGTCAGTTCTGCGGCGCGGAGATCAGATCGCGGCGCCGGCGAAGGATTCGGCGCCGTTCGCGTTCCGAAGCGCCACCCCATACGCCGTGCTCGATCCGGTGTGCCAGCGCGTACTCGAGGCATTCCGAACGCACCGGGCAGTCGTGGCAGATGTGCTGCGCCGACTCGACACCGAGACCGTCAGACGGAAAGAACTCGGTCGGCGCCGCGCCCCGGCACCGCGCGTTGAGCATCCATGCGTACTCCTCGGGGGTCTCGTCCACGATTACCTCCCCTTCGATGGAGCCTTACGGCTCGCGGTCAGCGTTGGTTCGACGCGAGCGCCGGGTTTCGTCAGCGGTTTCGTCAGCACACGGTGCCTTGATACCGCCGGTGACGAATGGTTAGACGCACGGGAGACCCGGAAGGCTCCAGAATTCATGTCGGCATTTGGTGAAAATCCGTTGCCGACCACCACCATGGATCGACATCGACCCTGCCATCCCACAGCGCGTCCGCCCGTTTCGCCGCCCGGCGCTACCCTGATCCGTCGTCTGACGAGGAGCACGTGATGGCCATCGACCCCGAAGAGCTCGAAGAGATCCCGCCGCAAGGACACGTCCGGGTGGTGTACACCGGCCCGGTCGCGCCCCATTGGGAGATCCACCGTGTGTTCGGCGACCAGCGTGCGATCGACGAGTTCCGCCAACGGGCGATGGCCCGACTGCAGCTTCTGCCGGTGTACGACCCGCAGTTCCGCCGCAACCGTGAACGCGTCGCGCGCGATGCGGAGCGCGAACACCTGATCCTCGAGTGGGACCTCGGCGACGAGCCGGAGTAACCCGTAGCCGAGTGCGACCGGGCGTCGCGCCCGTCAGCGCTTCACCGTTGCGAAACGTGACGAGACGATCCGCGCGACCACGGTGAACACGAACACGATGACGATGAGCGTCAGCGCCGCGCCCCACGCCCGGTC
>JAODBI010000272.1 GCA_025463875.1 Actinomycetes bacterium | reverse complement strand
GTGTAGGTATCGGTCCAGCCCGGCCACTGAGCCTCACCGAGATCGTCGAGCCCGGTCGAAGTGCGCGCCGTCGCCAGGAGCTCGTCGGGATCGAGGCCCGCGAGCCGGCGCGGGTCGCCGACGATGTCACCGAAGAGGTTGAACCGCCGTACCCAGTCCGGATGCTCGAGCGCGTTGCTCATTGCCCACGATCTCCCCGCGAAGCGAACACGAGAGGATCGCGCCTCAGCGGTCGCCGGCGAAAGCCCGGATCCGGGCGCCGATGATTTCGAGCACCGGATTATCGTCGCCGGCGACACCCGGGTACGCGACGCCGCTCTCGGCCGCGAGACGCGCCTGACGCTCGTTGATCGCGGTCGAGCGGACCAGCGCAAAGATCTCGTGCCACTCGAGATCGCACACGCTCCGCCCGAGCGCGGCTTCATAGCGCGTGACCAGCTCGGACCGCGTGAGGAAACCGGGCACCGTTCGTTTGACGAAATGCGTCGTGAGATCGTCGAGCGAGAGGTACCACGCGAGGTCGAGCTCGGCGGGCCCGATCGTGGCCTGCTCCCAGTCGAGCACTGCCGCGACGGACCGGTCGTCGGCGAACATGACGTTGCCGAGACGCGCGTCGCCCCAGCACAATGACGCGGGCGGTTCGGTCTCCGGAATCGTCGACGCGCACCACGCCGCGGCCTCGGCCAGCGCGGCGGTCGGATCGCCGTCGCCGGCCCACTCGACATAGTCGACCCACCACCCGACCTCGTGCGCGAGCGAACGCTCGCCGCCGCGCACCGCTCCGACGAGGTCGCCCGCGACCCAGTCGACCGAGTGAATCGTCGCGAGCATGTCGACGAAGCCTGCGTGCAACGCGTGCTGCACATCTGGGGCCGATTCGGTCACCCACTTGTCGAGGGCCGGCGCTTCCGCACCGGGCCGACCCGGCGCGTGCGACATCACGAGGAAGGCCGCGCCGATCCATCCGTCGCTCGCTTCGTACGCGACGACATCGGGAACGGGGACCGCACTCTTGGCGAGCGCGCCCAGCACGCGCGCCTGCGCCCCGAGGTCGTAGACCGGCCAGGTGGGCACCGCCGGCGGAAGACGCACGACCAACCGCTGCTCGCGGGCGGCGCGGTCGCGCAAGGTCACAAGGAGCGTCTCGTTGGTCCAGCCCGAGCGTGGACGATCGAGCCGGGCGATCACGTATCCCGCATCCGGCCACCGGTGCGCGCACCACTCGGTGAAGCCCCGGGCGAGCACGGCATCGTCGCGGCGCGCCAGAGTTGTCATACGCGCTGAGATGTTACAGAATCACGCCCAGATGTCACATGGGAAATGGACCCGCGCGGTGCTCCGGCCCCGCCGAGCGGGTCGAGCGGTACGCCGCCCACTCGTTGGAACACGATGACCACCGACGACGGCCCGCTCGTCGCGACCGACGAGGCGTTCGCGCACCAGATCGTCGAGACGCACGCGCACGTCGCGGAGGCCGACCGATCCTGGACCGAGAAGGTCTGCGCCATGGCCGCAGCGCGCGACGGTTCGCTGCAGGTCGCATTCGGCGTCGGCAAGTACGCGAACCGGAACGTGTTCGACGGTTACGCGGGGGTGTCCCGCGGCAAGGAACAGTGGACGGTGCGCGCCAGCCGCCGATTGAGCGACGACGTCGATCGCATCGGTGCGGGTCCGATCGACTACGAAGTCATCGAGCCGTACCGGCGCGTGCGTTTCGCGTGCGCGGCCAACGACGCGGTACCGATCGCGTATGAGTGGATCTTCGAGGCCGCCACTCCCCCGCGGCTCGAGCAACGCGACCGGCAACGGGCGCGCCGCGGAACACGCCTCGATGCCGAGGTACTGCGCTACCACCAGATGGGTCTCGCGTCGGGTTGGGTCGAGGTGGAGGGCGTGCGCACCGAGATCACTCCGGGCACGTGGTTCACGACCCGCGATCACTCGTGGGGAGTGCGTCAGGACGTCGGCATCCCACCCGACGACATCGAGGGTGCGCGGCGCGGCGGTGAGCTCCCGGCCGGCATGTCGTTCCGGTTCTCCTGGAGCCCGATGTTGCTCGAACGACCCGACGGCCGCGTGTACGCGATTCACCATCAACACCGGCTGATCCGCGGGTTCGGGTACGAGGAGACGATGGTCGAAGGCGGTGTCGAGCATCCCGACGGGAACGTCGAGCCGTTCGCGGGACTGCATCCGGAGCTGCGCTTCGATCCGACCAACCGGCGGGTGCTCGGCGGCACGTTGCATTTCACGATGGTCGACGGCACCGCGCGTCCCGTGAGTGTCGAGGCGATGGGAGACACCGGATTCCATCTCGGCGGCGGCCTGTACTTCGGGCTCGACGGGCATCACCACGGCGAATGGCGTGGCACCCTGCACGTCGACGGCGAACACGTCGACGACTGCACGGACCCGGCGACCGCGCACCGGTTCCATCAGATTCGCGATGCGGTGCTGCGCGTCGACGACCCGGTCGGCGGCGGTCGGGGTTGGTGCAACTTCCAGACGACCATCACCGGAGCCTGGCCCGACGAGGGCCTCGACGCGGAAGCATCATTCGTATGACGCTCAACCCCGAGATCATCGGCAGTTTCACGAGCCCCGGCTACTACGACGAGCTGGCGCGCCTGCGCCGCGAGGAACCGGTGCGTCAGTACGCGCCGAACTCGTGGACGGTCGCGCGCTACGACGACGTGCGCATGGTGAGCCGCGATCCGGAGCGATTCTGTTCGGGCAAGGGCGTGCTGGTGAACGATCCGCTGCGCAACGGCGGCGCGATCGAGGGCTCGATCCTGCACATGGATCCGCCGGTGCACGCGCCGTGGCGCAGTCTCGTGACCCGGCGGTTCACACCGCGCGCCGTCGGCTCGCTCGAAGCTCGGGTGCGTTCTGTCGCCCGGTCGGTTCTCGCGGAGGTGCCGGCCGACGAGGAGATCGACTTCGTCGACCGCGTGGCAGCGCCGTTCCCGGTGCTCGTGATCGCGGAGCTCCTCGGGATCGACGCGCACGACCGCGACAAGTTCCGGCGCTGGTCCGACGCCGCGATCGACTCGCCCGACCGGCCCGATGACAACCTCGCCGACCTCTCCGCGCTGTACGAGTTCCTCATCGCGCACGTCAAGGAACGCCGCGCGACTCCGAGCGACGACATCGCTTCGGCCGTCGTCCACGCCGAGGTCGAGGGCGCGCCGATGACCACCGCCGAGGCCGTCACCTACCTGCTCGCGTTGCTCGTGGCGGGAAACGAGACGACGCGCCACCTCGTGTCGGGCGGCGCGTACGCACTTGCGCAGCATCCCGAGCAGCGCGCGCTCTTGGCACGCGAGCCGGGGCGGATTCCGGCTGCAGTCGAGGAATGCCTGCGGTGGGTGACGCCGATCCAGGTGTTCGGCCGGACCGCGACGCGCGCGACCGAGCTGCACGGTCAGTCGATCGCGGAAGGCGACTTCGTCGTGATGCTCTACGCCTCGGCGAACCGCGACGAGGAAGCCTTCGGCTCGACCGCGGCGGAGTTCGACGTGGCGCGTCCGGTCGACGCGCAACACCTCGCGTTCGGCTTCGGCGAGCATCTCTGCGTGGGCGCCGCGCTGGCGCGCCTCGAAGGTCGCGTGTTCCTGGAGGAGCTGCTCGCCCGATTCCCCGACTATGTGTCGACCGCCGAACCGGAGCTCTCGCGCTCGACCCTTGTTCGGGGCGCGACGCGCATGCCCGTCGTGTCCCGGTAGCGGTGCCGGCGTGAGTGGTCGGACGATCGCCGACCTGGTCGCGGCGCGCGCCGGCGACGAGACGACCGGCTTGTTGTTCGAGGGCCGTTCGTGGACGTGGAAAGAAGTCGCGCACGAGTGCGCCGTGCGGGCCGCGGTGTTGCACGCGTCTCGGGCCGGGTTCGCGGACGACGCACCGTTTCACGTCGGCGTGCTGCTCGACAACGTTCCCGAGTACGTCTTTCTGCTCGGAGGTGCCGCGCTCGCGGGCGCTGCGGTGGTGGGGATCAATCCCACGCGGCGGGGCGAGGAGGTCGCGCACGACATCCGGCACACCGATTGCGGGCTGGTCGTCACCGAGAACGCGCACCGGCCGGCGCTCGACGGCCTCGATCTCGGGATCGACACCGACCGGATCGTCACGGTCGAATCGGACACGTGGCGCGCGTGGTGCGACGCACACTCCGCCGCCCGGGTGCCCGCGGCCGGCCCGGGTCCGGAGGCGCTCTTCGTGCTGATCTTCACCTCCGGCTCGACGGGTGCACCGAAGGCCGTACGCGGAACGCAGGGTCGCTACGGGGGCATGGGTGAGCGCATGCCGTTCGGATCCGACGACGTGCTGTATTGCTCGATGCCGTTGTTCCACGGGAACGCGCTGGCGTCGAACTTCGTCCCCGCGCTGACCACCGGTGCGACCATCGCACTGCGGCGCAAGTTCTCCGCGTCGGAGTTCTTCGCCGACCTGCGCGCGGTGGACGCCACGTTCTTCAACACGGTCGGACGCGCACTGTCGTACGTGCTCGCCACTCCCCCGTCGCCCGACGACCGCACCCATCACGTCAAGTTCGCGCTCGCGCCCGAGTCGTCGCCGGCCGACGTGGCTGCGTTCAGCGAACGCTTCGGGATCCCGATCGTGGGCGGGTACGGATCCAGCGAAGGCGCGATCATCATCACGCCGGTGCGCGATGGCAGGCCCGGCGCGCTCGGCTTACCTGCCGGCGACGCCGACGTCGCGGTCGTCGACCCCGCGACCGGCGCCGAGTGTCCGCGCGCCGAGTTCGACGAGAACGGCCGTCTGTTGAACGGCGGGGTCGCGATCGGCGAGATCGTGCGGCGCGACCCGCGGTTGGTGTTCGAGGGGTACTACAACAATGCGGAGGCGACCGAGGAGCGCAATCGCAACGGGTGGTACTGGTCCGGCGACCTCGGATACCGCGACCACGACGGTATCTTCTACTTCGCGGGCCGCACCGCCGACTGGATCCGTGTCGACGGCGAGAACTTCGCGGCGGCGCCGATCGAGCGCATCCTCGGCCGTCACCCCGACGTCGGTGCGGTCGCGGTCTACGGAGTACCCGATCCGATCACCGGTGATCAGGTGATGGCCGCGATCGAGTTGCGCACGGGCACCTCGTTCGACGCGGAGGAATTCGGCCGCTTCCTCGCCGGGCAAGCCGACCTCGGCACGAAATGGGCGCCGCGGTTCGTCCGGATCGTCGACGCCATCCCGGTCACCGGCGCCGACAAGATTGCAAAGCTCCCGCTCCGCACCGCGCAATGGAGCCCGACGCCGGGCGACGTGTGGTGGCAACCGACGCGCGGCGCCGGGTACGAGCGCTTCACCGAGGCCGACGCCGCCGCGTTGACCCGCGCCTTCGAAGACCACGGCCGCACCGCCCTCCTGACCCCGCCCCCGTAGCCCCCGATTGTTGCAAACAGTTTGCAACAAAAGTGATCCCGGGCGGTCCGAATTGTTGCAAACAGTTTGCAACGAAAATG
>JAODBI010000250.1 GCA_025463875.1 Actinomycetes bacterium | reverse complement strand
ATCGAGGGCCCGACCCGCGGTTGGTCTTCACAGACGATCGTGGTGTCGTTCGCCGTCGGCTTCGTTCTCCTCGGCGCCTTCGTCGTGTGGGAGCGCCACACGACTCGTCCCATGCTCGACGTCCGGTTCTTCGCGAACCCGCGCTTCTCGGCGGCGTCGGTCGCCATCACCCTCGTCTTCTTCGCGCTGTTCGGCTCGTTGTTCTTCTTGAGTCAGTACCTCCAGTTCGTAGCCGGTTACACGCCGCTGCAGGCCGGCTTGCGGGTGACTCCGGTGGCCGGCGTGCTCATCGTCTCCGCGCCCTCGAGCAGTTTCCTCGTGCGACGGTTCGGCACGAAGCTCGTCGTCACCGCCGGCCTGCTCGTCGTCGCGGGAGGCCTGTTCATCCTCACGCGCGTGACCGTGAGCTCCGGATACTCGATCGTGCTCGCCGCGCTCCTCGTGCTCGGGCTCGGTATCGGCCTGGCGATGGCGCCCGCGACCGAGTCGATCATGAGTTCGCTCCCGCCCGAGCGGGCGGGGGTGGGCTCCGCGGTCAATGACACGACCAGGCTGATCGGCGGCGCGCTCGGGGTCGCCGTGCTCGGGACGGTGATGAAGTCGGTATACGTCGCGCGCATCGACTCGGTTCCGGCGGTCCGTCAGCTTCCTCCGTCCGGGTTGGCGGCAGTACGCGCTTCGGTCGGCGGCGCGGACGCCGTCGCCGCGCAGTTGCCCGCACCGCTCGGGCGGGCACTGCTGATGCTCGCGAACCAGGCGTTCGTCGACGGCATGCGCCGCGCCGTGATCGTGGGTGCGATCGTCGCGCTCGTGGGCGCGCTCGTGGCGCTGATCTTCCTGCCCGCGCACGCCACGTCCGCCGCGCCGGCGCGTGCTGCAACGACGAGGCCGCTTCCGCCCGGGCGGGCGCGCCGACCGGCGGCGGGCGCGCTCGGACTCTGCGGGGAAGCAGGGTTCGCAAACCTGAACGGCAGTTCGGTCGTGACGCGCAGCACGACGTACCTGGTCGTGTTCGAGCGGTGGGTCGTATACGAACCACGCGCGCGCGGGATGTGAATCGCGCTCCGTTTCCCTAGCGTCAGGAGCATGGGAGTCGGTCCGGTCATCATCGGTTACGACGGGTCACGCGCGGCGCAGCGCGCCATCGAAGAAGGTGGCGCGCTGCTCACCTCACACGAGGCGTTGATCGTCACGGTGTACGAGCCCGGCGTCGCGTTCGACCTCGTCGACCTTCCGACGATGCCACCCGCGCCGCTCGACGTCCGGGCCGCGATCGAGATCGACCGCGCCTTGTACGACGCGGCCCGACAGGTCGCGCGCCAGGGTGCGCAGCTGGCGGAGAAGGCCGGCCTCGTCGCCGAGCCTCTCGTCGTGGCCGACCAGCTGACCGTTGCGGAGACGTTGTTGCGCGTGGTGAAGGAACGTGACGCGCAGGCCGTGATCGTCGGTACGCAGCGACGCCTGGGTCTGAGCGACATCATCCTCGGCAGCACGGCGCGCGGTGTCACCAGGAGCGCACCGTGCCCGGTCGTCGTCGTGCGCGCGGACGAGAAGGCGAAGGACGCGAGGTGATCGACGATGGACTACGACGAATTCATCTCGATCGTGCAACGCTGGACCTTCGTCGACCGTCCGGCCGCCGAGCGCGCGACGAGTGCGACGCTCAGGACACTGGCCGACCGGCTGACGCCGGCGCGAGCCCGCAGCCTCGCTCTACAACTCCCCCCGGAGCTCTTCGGCTGGCTGTACACGGCGACGGATCCCACCCCGCTCGACGTCGACACCTTCCTCCGCTTCGTCGCCGGTCGAGCCGGTGCCGATATTCCGACCGCGGAGCGATACGCACGCGCCGTCTTCCGGGCTCTGCGCCAGGCGCTACCGCGGGATGAGTGTGAGCTGCTCCGGGACGAGTTGCCCGAGGACATCCGCGCCATGCTCGACACCCGGCCGGTGATGCCGGCCGAGGAGTTCCTGCAGCGAGTCGCGGATCTCGCGGGTGACGATGCGGACACCGCGACTCGTGCGACGGAGGCGGTGCTGGAGACACTGGGCGAACGGATCGCGCCGGGCGAGGTGCGCGATCTCGTTGCGCGGCTTCCCGTCCAGCTCCACGGCCCGCTGCGTCGCGGGTGCGACGAGAGCGGGCCCGAGTCGAAACGAATGCCGTTGAAGACGTTCCTCGAGCGGGTTGCGAAACGGGCCGGCACGACGGTCGACCACGCCGCGCAGGAGATCCGCGCCGTGCTCACGACGCTGTGGGCGGCCGTCGGCGAGGAGTACTTCGACGTGCGCGTGCAATTGCCGCCTGACTACGGAACGGTGCTTCCGACGGGACCGGCCCGGTCGTCCTCGGCGTCGTCCTCCGCTAGAGGATCGCAAGTTGCTGCTTCGCGCGGGGCGGCGCGAACACACGGTCGAGGAGCGTGAGGTCGTCGTCGGTCAGGTGAAGATCGGCCGCGACGCGGTTCTCGCGGACGTGCGCGGCGCTTCCCGCCTTCGGGATCGCGATGACTCCGTCGCTCCGCAGCACCCACGCGAGGGCGACCTGCGCGGGAGGCACACCACGACGTGCGGCAACCGTCTGCAACGCCGGATGGCCGAGGAACCGCGCCTGCCCGATCGGCGAATACGCCATGATGGGAATCCGGCGCGCGAGGCACCATGGCATCAGGTCGAACTCGATCCCGCGTCGTTCCAGGTTGTAGAGCACCTGGTCCGTGGCAACGTCGTCACCGGCCGCCAGACCGGCGAGCTCGATCATGTCGTCGACGTCGAAGTTGCTCACTCCCCAATACCGGATCTTCCCGGCGTCGCTCAGGCGGGTGAACGCATCGACCGTGTCCTCGAGCGGCACCGATCCGCGCCAGTGCAGCAAATAGAGGTCGATGCGATCGGTACCGAGGCGGGCGAGACTCGCCTCACACGCGGCGATCGTTCCGCGCCGGCTCGCGTGGCTCGGCAGGACCTTGGTGACGAGCACCACTTCTTCACGCCGGCCCTCGATCGCTTCGCCGACGAGGAGCTCGGCGCGACCGTCGGCGTACATCTCGGCGGTGTCGATCAGAGTGCAACCGAGGTCGAGGCCCATTCGCAACGACTCGATCTCTGCGCGCCGGCGGCGTGGGTTTTCCGCCATGTGCCATGTTCCCTGGCCGAGGGCCGGTACCCGTTCCCCGCTCGGCAGCCTGACCGTCCGCAAGTCGGGCGGATCCGCCGTGTCGCCTGCCGCGGCCGTCATGGCTGTTCGGTGCGGTTGCCGAGCTCCTCACGGCGCGCCTCGAGCACCGCGAGGATTGCCTCTTGTTCTTCGGCCATCGTGAGAATCTCGCTGCGCTCGGGTCCGTCGGTCGGATCATCCCAGTGGTTCGCGAGCCGTTCCCTGATCTCTCGGATCTGCGGACGGAGCGTGGCGATCGCCGCCTCGATGCGTCGAAGCTCGACCTCACGGTCGGCACGCGGGTCTACCGGTCCCTGATCGGGATCGCTACCAGCTGTCACACGGCCATCGTGCGCCGTGCTGCCGCGAGTGAGACCACGCGAACGCGGGTGTTTCCCGAGGCCCGCAGTCGTCACACTGGTGGCATGACGATGTACGAACCCGAAGACCGCCACCGCGAAGTAGGGGTCGAGATCGAGGAATTCTTCGATCTTCCGATTCTCGACCCCGAAGAAGTGGTACGGAGCGAGGACACCGAAGAAGAGAAGTAGTCACGCGCGAGCAGGAGGCCGGTTGCGCGATGGAGCGTTCCGACCCGGACCTGTCCGCCGAGGCGGCCCTCGCGGGCGCCCGGGCGCGTGCCATGCGGCGCACGGCCGAGCTGATGCAGGGTTTCGATGCTGTCGTCGAGTCGTCGCGTTCTGCGAACCTGGACGACGAGCACGATCCGGAGGGCTCGACCGTCGGGTTCGAGCGGGCGCAGATCCAGGCCCTGCTCGATGCCGCCCGGGTACGGCTCACGGAGCTCGACGCAGCCCGCGAACGGTTGGAACGCGGCGTATACGGAATCTGCGAAGGTTGCGGCACGCCGATCTCGCGTGCGCGACTCGAGGCCGAGCCCGCGGCGCGCACCTGCGTCGATTGCGCGGCCGGTCCACCCGCCGCCCGGCGTCCTGCCTGAGTCCGCTCACGATCTGCACACTTTCTCCACAGCGCTATCAGTCCTCCTGCACGCCAGGTCCGTATCCTCCAAGGGTGACCTCGCTTGCACCCCGGGCGCGAGAGGGGCTGGTCCGCACGGTCGTGGTGATCGAGGACGAGCAGCCGATCGCCCACGCCGTTGCCGCTCGCCTGCGGAGCGAGGGCTACGAGGTCGAGATCGCGGCCGACGGCCCGAGCGGCGTGGCGTTGTGCGATCGCGTACGGCCCGACCTGGTGGTGCTCGATCTCATGTTGCCGGGGCTCGACGGCCTCGAGGTGTGCAGGCACATCCAACGCGACCGCGCTGTCCCGGTGCTCATGCTCACGGCTCGCGACGGTGAGAGCGACCTCCTCGTCGGGCTCGCGGTCGGCGCCGACGACTACATGACGAAGCCCTTCAGCATGCGGGAGCTGATCGCCCGGGTGCACGCGCTTCTGCGACGGGCCGAGCGCTCGGCCGACGGGCCCGCGAAACCCGTGGTGCGTATCGGCGGCGTCGAGCTCGACGCCACGACGCGCCGGGTCCGCATCGACGGCGATCTCGTGCATCTCACGCCGATCGAGTTCGATCTCGTCCACTATCTCGCCGGACGTCCCGGTCGGGTGTCGACGCGCGAGGAGCTCCTGGCCCAGGTCTGGGGTTACGACGTCCCGTCCGGCGCGCGCACGGTCGACTCGCACATCCGCACGATTCGTCGCAAGCTCGGATCGTCGATCGTGCGGACGGTGCACGGGGTCGGCTACGCGATCGAGGAGGCGCAGCCGTGCACCTGAAGCGCCCCCGTCCTCCCGAGCGGCCCCTGGATCCGCTTCCTACGCTGAAGCTCAAGATCAGCGTCATCATCCTGGCCGCGGTCGCCGTCACCGTCTGCGTCTTCTTCATCGGCCTGAAGGCCGGGCTGTGGGCCTCGGTTGCCGGTGTGCTCTCGGGGCTCGTCGCGCTTGCCGTCGTGTGGGTGCTCGCCCGCGGACTCACCTCTCCGCTGCGCGAGATGGTGACCGCCACCGAAGCAATGGCGCGCGGTGATTTCACGGCGCGCGTCACCGCCCTCTCGCACGACGAGATCGGCACCCTCGCGCACGCGTTCAACCAGATGGCGGCCGAGCTCGCGGAGACCGATCGACTCCGGCGCGATCTCGTCGCCAACGTGAGTCACGAGCTCCGCACGCCGATCACCGCGCTGCAAGCTGTGCTCGAGAACCTCGTCGACGGGGTGGGCGAGGCCGATCCCGAGACGATGCGCACGATGCTCGCGCAGGTCGAACGGCTCGGCCGGCTGGTGCAGCAGCTGCTGGATCTCTCCCGGCTCGAGTCGGGCACGTTGCCGTTGGATCGTGATCTCTTCGAGGTACGCCCCATGATCGAGCACGCGATCCGCGAGTCACAGCTGCACGCCATCGACGTGGTCTTCTCGGTCCAGAGCGTGCCGCGCGATTTCCGCCTCGAAGCCGACGCCGAGCGGCTGCACCAGGTCGTCGCGAACCTCGTCGAGAACGCGGTGCGGCATTCGCCTCCGCAGGGCACGATCACCGTGCGCGCGGCCGGCACTCCCGACGGCGGCGCGCGGCTCGAGGTTTCCGACGAAGGTCCCGGCATCCCCGACAGCGAAGTCAGCCGGGTCTTCGAGCGTTTCTACCGGGCCGACTCCGCCCGCTCGTCGAGCGACGGTGGTGCCGGCCTCGGATTGGCGATCGCACGTTGGATCGTCGAGCTCCACGGAGGGAGCATTCGTGTGGCTCGCAATGAGCCGCACGGTTGTCGCATGATCGCAACCATTCCGGGCCGCGTCGAGCTCTCGCCGCTGCCCACTCCCGAACTCATCAACTGAAGGACGGTGCCGGTGTCCCTTACCTCCATCGATGACGCGCTGCGGCGTATCCGCCGGGGCGAGATGGTGCTCGTGGTCGACGACGAAGACCGCGAGAACGAGGGCGACCTCACGCTGGCCGCGGAGTGGGTGACCCCCGAGGCCGTGAACTTCATGATGCGCTGGGCCCGTGGTCTGGTCTGCATGCCGTGCAGCGTCTCGCGCCTCGACGAGCTCGAGATGGCTCCGATGGTCCCGGCCGACGTCGCCGGCTGCGACACCGCGTTCACGGTGACCATCGATCACCGCGAGGCAGGGAGCGGCATCGGCGCCGCGGATCGCGCGCTCACGATCCGCAAGATCCTCGACCCCGCCTCGCGTCCCGATCACTTCGTACGTCCGGGTCATGTGTTCCCGCTGCGAGCACGCGAGGGTGGCGTGTTGGAGCGTCGCGGTCACACCGAAGCCGCCGTCGACCTTGCCCGCTTGGCCGGTTGCGCGCCGGTCGCCGTCATCTGCGAGGTTCTGCACGACGACGGCTCGCCCGCCCGTTTCCCGTATTTGGAGTTGTTTGCGGAGGAGCACCGCATCGCCTTGGTGTCGGTTGCCCAGCTCGTCGAGTACCGCGAACAGTCCGGCGCCGCGTCGGGCGCCCGGCGCACGCTTCTCCTGTAGGAGCTTGCGCTAGGCGGCGGGCGCCGCTTCCTCGGCCGCGCCGACGGGACTCCCGTCGATCATCTGGTCGAGATACTCGGACAGCCCGTAACCGGTCATGCCGTTGCACGACCACTCGGTCATGCCCTCGGAGATGCGTGTGACGAGCTGTTCGCCCTCGGGGGTCTCGCGCCGGTTGCGCAACGGGATGAGATTCAGCACGCGGCCCGTGATCTCGTAGGTGTCGGACGCCGTCGTCGCGGTCGCGCGCACCTGGGCGTGGTACTGGTCGTCGCCGGTCCACTCGGTCTCGATCGTCGCGTGGCGGATGTGCTCGTACGCGCCGTCGCGCAGCACCATGCCGCCGTACCTTCGGCCGCCGTCGCGCGACGCGATGATCGACACCACGAAGCCGAACTCTTCACCGAAGTTCGCAGTGAGCCAGCGATACCACCACGGAGCCTGCCAGAAGCGTGGGCCCCACGAGTGGTCGCGTAGACCGAAGCCGTGTACGGGCCACTCGTCGTCACCGACGCGGATCGTGCCCTCGACCGCCATGTGCTGTTCGTAGTGGCCGCGTGCGAAACCGCCGGAGTAGTCCCGGGCGAGGGGAGTGCCGTCGTCGTTGACCGGCTCACCGCCGTACATGGGCGACACGCCGCGGTGCGTCAACGAGACGTGGGCTTCGACCCAGGGATTCTCGGTGAAGGCCTTGCGGGGGTTGGCCATCTGCAACGGTTCGGTGAGCATCGCGAGCTTGCCGTCGTACGTGGTGCGCAGTTCCTCGAAGGGTGTCACGACCTCGAAGCGCGTACCGCCCGCGTCGAATGCGTCGTTGTGTGCGATCTGGGGACGGTTGTAGGTGAACGCGACCCGGCCGTCGGGGAGATAGAGGCACGTCGTCAGCTCGGCGTAGCCCTCGTTGGCACGATTGCCGAGCCGCAGGAACCCGCCGATCTGCTCGGACGGGTCGAACACGTTGAAGTACATCGACTCGTTGAAGTTCGACGCCTCCTCGAGCGCGTGCATGTACTCGTCTCGGGGCTCCATTCGAATGCGCATGCCCGTATCTTGACCGGTGGCGCGACCGGATGCTCAGCTCCGCACTGATCGCCAGCGCCGTCGAGCGAGAGAGCGGGTGCGCGCATGAGTCAGCCCGAGATCACCGAGATCACGTCCGGATTGAAATTTCCCGAAGGTCCGGTCGCCATGCCCGACGGCAGCGTGATCGTCGTCGAGCTCGGCGGCGGTTGCGTGACCCGGGTCGCGCCGGACGGCACCAGGTCGGAGGTCGCCGCGCCGGGCGGGTCACCCAACGGTGCCGCGATCGGGCCGGATGGCGCGCTGTACATCTGCAACAGCGGCGGGTGGGCGTTCCACGACATCATCGGCCTGAACATCCCGGACACCGAGATCCCGCCGCACTACAGCGGCGGTCGCATCGAGCGCATCGATCTCGAGTCGGGGAAGGTCGAGGTGCTCTACACGGAGTGCGCCGGGAACAAGCTCATCGGGCCGAACGACATCGTGTTCGACGCGAATGGCGCGATGTGGTTCACCGATCATGGTCGCCGGCAGGGCCGCGTGCACCACGTGGGTGCGATCTTCTACGCGCAGCCCGACGGATCCGAGATCCGCGAGGTCGTGTTCCCGAGCGAAGCGCCGAACGGGATCGGTCTGTCACCCGACGGGTCGCGTCTGTACGCGGCGGAGACGCACACCGGCCGGGTCTTCGTGTGGAACGTCACCGGACCCGGCGAGGTGGAGCGCAACGCGGCGGGCGCGACCGGCGCATTGCTGTGCGGGCTGCCCGGGATGCAGCTCTTCGATTCGCTCGGCATCGACTCGGACGGCAACGTCGTCGTGGCGACGCTCGTCACCGGCGCGCTGACGGTCATCTCGCCCGATGGCGCGGTGCTCGATCAGGCGCTCACCGGCGATCCGATGACGACGAACGTCTGTTGGGGAGGCGACGACCTACGCACCGCGTACGTCACGTGCTCCGGCACCGGACGCCTGATTTCGATGCCGTGGCCCCGCCCCGGCCTGCAGCTGAACTACTGAGCGGCAGCGGAGCCGACCGGAGGCGAGAGGTGCCGCGCGTTCCGGTGATCAGGAGGCGAAGGGCGAGCGACCCATGAGCAGGAGCGGCAGCGGAGCCGGAGGCGAGAAGTGCCGCGCGTTCCGGTGATCAGGAGGCGGAGCGCGAGCGACCCATCAGCAGGAGCGCGAGCACAACATGCGCTTGTCCCGGGGCCGCGCGTAGGTTGCAGCGCATGGGACCGCTTGCAGGAATCAAGATCGTGGAGTTGGCCGGTATCGGACCGGGGCCGTTCGCCGGCATGTTGTTGTCGGACATGGGCGCCGACATCGTCCGCGTCGACCGGGCCCAGCAGGTCAACCCGGCGCAGTTCGACAAGCCGAACCTCGAACCGCTCTACCGGGGCCGGCGGTCGATCGGGGTGGATCTGAAGAACCCCGAGGGCGTCGAGCTGGTGCTCCGCCTCGTCGAGGGTGCGGACGCGTTGTTCGAG
>JAODBI010000249.1 GCA_025463875.1 Actinomycetes bacterium | reverse complement strand
CACCGAATCGAGGGCGGCCGCGAGCGCGAGAACGTGCACGTGGTGGTCGTGCAGGCCGGCGATGACGGCCCCGCCCGCGGCGTCGATGATGTCGTCGTCGGGCCGGTGAGGAACGGGCGACGCGATGCCGGTCACGAATCCGCGTTCGCAGCGAACGTCGACGCGCCGCCCGTCGATCTCGGCGTCGCGAACGATCAACGCCATGGTCGGGACCGAGGCGACGCCACGGCGACCGACGTCTCGTCGACGAACCGGGCGCCGCGCGCGGTGCGCGCTGCGCCGGCCATCGACACGTCGACCAGACGGCCGCCGCCATCGGCGAGCACGGCCATCGCCGCGACGGCCGCGTGCAGCCCGGCGATCGGATCGGCGATCGCGTCGGCGCAGAACATCGGTGCGTCGGCGTGACCGGATACCAGACCCGCCGCGACCCCCACGTCGTCGCCGAAGCCGACGCGTTCGGGTTGGGCGCGCCCGTACCCGGTGATGCTGACCCATGTCGCTCCGCGCTCGACGTAGTCCCACGCATTGATCCCGAGCTGCGCGAGCGCGCGCGGTCGGGAGGCTTCGACCACGACGTCGGCGGCATCGAGGAGGCGACGGAGGGCGGACAGCCCGTCGGGCTCGCTGATCGCGAGGACCAGTTGTTGGTGGCCGCGATGCAGCATCTCGAAGAACGACGGTGAACCTCGTCGCATCGCGTCCGGCCGGGCGGGGCTTTCGACCTTCACGACCCGGGCGCCGGAAGCGGCGAGCAGGTTTGCGCACAGCGGCCCCGCCCAGAGTGCGGAGAGATCAACGACGAACGGCACACCTCCGGCCCGCGCGCCGCCCGGACCTGTGATCGTGAACGGCACGGCGCGGTCGAACTCGTCGAGCGCGCTCAACGCGAGGCCGAGCCCGCCCGCGCGCTCCATGAGCTCGGACGTCGGAACCGCGGCGATCGCCCGCGCCATCCCGGGCCACGGGTCGCGCGCGTCGAAGTGGGCGTCGTCCAGCCACGCGTTGGCAACGTCGACGTCGGACGGTCTCGCAAGGTTCAACGCGACCCAACCGTCGGCCGTCGACAGAATGCGGCACGACCCACCCGGGGATGTGGCCCCATTGCGAGAGAAACCGGTGTGCGCGGCCCGCTCTCCGAGCAACGCCGGGCCGTCGACCGCTGGACCGCCGAGCGCCTGCAACGCCCGCGCGGCACCCCGCATTGCGGACGCGACAGTCCAACCCGGCGAAAGCGGTGGTCCGTCGTGCGCGCCGGTCAGCTCCATTGCTCCGCTCGCGGCCCACTCCTCGTGCGGTGAGCTCTGCGGCGTCGGCGGTACCTCGATCGCGTGGCCCGCGAGCGCGAGCAGCCATGTCGCGTAGCTCGAAGGCTCGGCCGTCGGCGCGTTGACCGCGGGGGAACTCACGAGTCGACCGGGAGCTCGACGACTCATAGACCGGCGAGCCTATGACGAAGCCGCGAGTCCGTGCCGGAGATGGCGCCGGCCCGGACCCTGCGCGACGATCGCGTGACGTCAACCCCGGCGCGATGAGTGAGGGCATGCATTCGACCACGAACGCATTGACCGGCGAGGCAGTGCGCAGCAACGTGTCCGATGCCGAATGGCTCGAGGCGCCGATCACCGACGATGTATCGCCCTTCACACCGGTCGTGATCGCGGGCGCAGATGTGCTCGAGATCCCGGTAGGAGCACCCCGTCTGTTCGTCGGCGTCGGGACCGACGACGGCGCGCAGGTGTCTGCGTTCGATGTGGTCACGTCTTCCGACGACGAGATCGCGGCGCTCGAGTCCGCGTGCGCCGCGAATCCGAACGCCGTCATCACCCTGGTACAACTCCTGCGCGTGAGCGATCGTCTCGACGTCGAGGGTGCCCTCGTCGCGGAATCGCTCGCGTATTCGACGCTGCTCGGTGGCGCCGAGTTCGCTCGCTGGCGCGCCACCCAGCCGATCAGAGAACGTCGCCGATCCGAGAAGCCGGTCACGATCACCGACGATGGCGAGACACTCACAATCGCGCTGAACCGGCCCGAGGTTCACAACGCGTACGACGCGGCGACGCGCGACGCGCTCACCGACCTTCTTCGCTCCGCGTCGTTGCTCGCCGAGGTACGCCGGGTGGAGCTACGCGGCAACGGGCCCAGCTTCTGTAGCGGCGGCGACCTGGGCGACTTCGGCGCCAACGACGACCTGACCCGCGCGCACCTCATCCGCACCGCACGCGCACCGGGTCTGCTCCTGCACGATCTCGGACCGAAGGCAACCGCAAGGGTCCACGGCGCGTGTATCGGCGCCGGCATCGAGCTCCCGGCCTTCTGCGCCCGCGTGATTGCGCACCGGGACGCGACCTTCAGGCTGCCGGAGATCAGAATGGGCCTCATCCCGGGTGCGGGCGGAACCGTCAGCATCCCCCGCCGCATCGGACGACAGCGCACGGCGTTGCTCGCCGTGACCGGCCGCACGCTCGACGCTCCGACGGCGCAACGCTGGGGTCTCGTGGACACGCTCGAACCCTGACGGCAACCGCCGATCCTGGCAATCCGGTACAAAAGTGCGCGCGCGAAGTACTGCGTGTACTCGGCGGGAGAGTTCAGTCCCGCTGCCGTCGACTAGGGCTCCCCGAGACCGCGCCGGCGCGCCGCATCGCGCGGCGCACACTTCGATGCACGCCGGTCCACCGCACTGCTATGCCCAGCAGTTGCGCGTCCGACTCGGCGCGGCAGAGAACGCGCGCACCGACCTGGTCGAGTCGCCGCAGCCGGCTGAGGTCGATCGTCACTTCCGCGACGCCCTCGAACGCGAATGCGTCGGCAACGAACCGACTCACTCCGGCGGAAATCGTGGTGGTGATCGACCCACCCAGCTCGATGGTCAATTCCCGGCCGTGCCGCTGGTACGAGCCCTGGAAGTCGTCCGGGTCACTGCGCGTACCACCGCCGAATCTGGCGGCCGGACCATAGTGCATAGTAAGAACTATGCACTAGGATTTCGGACCTGGGAAGGGCCTCGGCGATCTTCGAAGGAAGGCAACCATGACGACGCGACTGATCTCGGTGGATTCGCACGTGAGGATCGAGCCGGAGCGGATCAAGGCGAACATGCCGACGAAGTTCCAGGGCGCTTGGGACGAGGCCGTCGCCATAGAGCATGAACAACACGTGCAAGAGCTCGGAGGCGTCGACCCGAAGATCTTCGCGGCCGGATTCAGTCACGAGGCCATGACTCATCCCGGTTACTCGGACGGGGCCGAGCGACTCAAGGCGATGGACCGCGACGGCGTCGACGCCGAGATCCTCTACAGCGAGGTCAGCGCCTTTCGCCACTACCCCTTGATGCGCGAGGGCTGGAGGGAGGCGTCCGAGGGTTTCAACCGCGTCATGTCCGACTTCGCGTCCGCCGACCCGAAGCGACTCGTCCCCGCGTACCAGGTGCCGCTCATCGACATCGACTATGCGGTGAAGCAGGTTGCCGCGCTCGCCGCGGAAGGTGCACGGGCGGTGCACATCCCCACGTTCCCGGCCGAGGTCGGACTGCCCGAGTACCACGACGAACGGTACGACCCGCTCTGGGCGGCAATCTCCGACGCCGACCTGTCGATCAGTCAGCATCTCGGGCTCGTGTCGTCGCTCTTCGAACTGCTGCAGCGCGACCCCACGCCGCAGAAGGCGATCTTCACTTCGCAGCCCGCGCTCCGCCTGGCCGAGACGATCGCGTTCTGGATCCTGCCGGGCGTGCTGGCCCGGTTCCCGAAACTCAAGATCGTGCTCGTGGAGCCGAGCCTCGGATGGGTTCCTTTCTATCTGGACTCCCTCGACTCGATGGCCGCCGGCCCGTACGACTTCCCGGCCCTCGACGACAAGCCCAGTGCCTACTTCCACCGGCAGATGTACCTCACCTTCGTCGATGACGCGCGCGGGCTCGAGCACCGACACGAGCTCGGAGTCGAACGCATCATGTGGTCGACGGACTTCCCGCACCCGGCGACGTCGTGGCCGAACTCCCTTGCCGTCGTCGAGAAGAACTTCTCCGGCATCCCCGACGAGGAACGCGATCTGATCGTCGCCGGCAACGCCGCCCGGCTCTACGGGATCTGACTCGGGCGCGATTCCTTCAGCTGCGCGAGTTCGTGCCGCACGACCCGTCGCAACAGCTTTCCCGACTCGTTGTACGGCAGCTCGTCCCGAAACTCGATCACGTCCGGGGTTTTCGTGGAGCGCAAACGAGCGCGAACCCAGCTCCGCAGCTCCGCTTCGTCGGTCTGCGCACCGGCCGCGCGCACGACGGCGGCGGCGACGGCCTCGCCCCATTGCGCGTCGGGCACTCCGACGACGCACGCCGCGGCGACCGCCGCATGCTCCGTGAGGACGTCCTCGATCTCGCCCGGCGAGAGATTCTCGGCGCCGCGGACGATCACGTCGTCGAGTCGCCCGTCGAGATAGAGGAAGCCGCCTTCGTCGAGGTAGCCGGCGTCGTTGGTGGGGAACCAGCCATCCTCGGTCAGCAGGCTGCGACCGAGGTACTCGCCGGCCACCTGTTCGCCCCGCACGTACACCTCGCCGCGCTCGCCTACCGGGGCGACGGCACCGTCTGCGTTGCGAATCTCGACCTCGACGCTCGGCAGCGGACGGCCGACGGATCGCAACCGGGCCCGGCCGGAATCGCTCTCGCTCGCCCGGGCGGCCCGATGCTCCTCGGGACCGAGGAGCGCGACCGTCGAACTCGTCTCCGTGAGCCCGTACGCGTTGACGAAATCGACGTGGGGAAGGAGTTCCATCGCACGCTCGATGACCTCCATCGGCATCCGGCCCCCGCCGTAAGACAGATGGCACAACGAAGGCAGGCGCGCGTCTCGCATCTCGAGCACGTCGAGGATTCGTCCGAGCATTGTCGGCACGACCATCGCGTGCGAGATGCGTTCCGTCATCGCGGCAGTGACCCACGATTCGGCGTCGAACGTCGGCAGGTAGACAATGCGTCGACCGCTGTAGATCGAGGTCAGGATCGTGGACACGCCCGCGATGTGATACGGCGGGACGCTGACAAGCTGCGCCTCGTCCTCGTGGGCGCTCATGAACTCCACGCTGCTGATGACGTACGAGACGAGATGCCGATGGCGCAGGAGCGCGGCCTTCGCGGCGCCGGTGGTACCACTCGTGAACAGCATCACTGCAACAGCATCGGGATCCGCATCGGATGCAGGCGGCGTTGTCGATTGATCATCGTCATCGACAACGCGGGAGAGCACATCGCGGGTGATTACTGCAATCCCGTCACGCTCGACCGCCCGGTGCACCTCTTCCGACCCCACGACAACCGCCGCGGGAGCGAGTCGATCGAGGATCTCGTCGAGATGATCGTCGTCGAGCCGGTAGCTCACCGGAGCGAACGGGAGGTTTGCGATCGCAGCACCGAACAACGCAACCGGCACGGCTTCCGAGTTCACGTCGAGGAAGCCGACATGCTTCGCACCGGCCCGGTCGAACAGTGTCGCGGCGTGGTGAGCACGGCGCCAGAGTTGCGCGGCCGATAGTCCACCTTGCCTCGGACCCACGACAACACGGTCGCCGGCGCCGTCTGCCGCCATGTCCAAGAGCATGGAGAGGTTCATATTCAGAGTCAGTCCGAAGCGGGCAACGGTTTCGCCCCGCTGAGCTGCAGCAATGCATCACCGAGCGAGAGGGATCCCTTGCCCGCCTTCGTGCACAGCAGCTCGAAACTCTTGTGCTCGTCGGTGTAGCGCTTGCCGAGCAGCGTGCCCGCGTCGAAACCCGGTTCGGGCTCGACGCCCACCGGGAGCGGGACGGATTCGGTTGCGAGGGCATGGCCGCCGCACCGAAGATCAAGCGCTTCCTTCGGCGCGCGCACGACGATCACCTCCGTCGAGCACACGACGGAGTGCAATCTCGTTCCGGCCTTCACGTTGAGCGCCATCTGCCGTTCCTCGTCCTGGTCACCATGGTCGAATTCCTGACTTCGTTCGCTACACCGCCGCGCGCGTGCCGAGGTAGGCGTTGGCCAGGACCTCCGCGTCGGCGTCGGCCCGCGATCCCTCCCACACCACCGAGCCCAACTCCATCAAAGCGAGTCGGTCGGCGACGAGGAGCGCGTTGTGTGCGTGCTCCTCGACGAGGAGCACGGCCGTACCCGAGTCACGCAACTCGAGAATCGCATCCATCAGGCCGGCGGCGATCATCGGTGCGAGCCCGAGCGACGGTTCGTCGGCGATCAACACCGCCGGCGGGTTGCCGAGGGCCGGCGCCAAGCTGAGCATCTGTTGCTCGCCCCCCGAGAGCAGACCCGCAATCTGCTTCCGCCGATCCGCGAGGACCGGGAAGTGGTCGTACGCCTTGCCCCGATGCTTCTCGTCGGGCAGCGCGACCGCGAGATTCTCTTCGACGGTCAGACCCGGGAAGATGCCGCGCGCTTCGGGAACCAGCAACACACCGCGGCGGGCACGACGGAACGGCGGGAGCGACGTGACATCGGCACCCTCGAGCCATACCGAACCCGAGGTCGGCGCGAGCGCGCCGGACGCGACCGCGCACACGGTCGACTTGCCCGCGCCGTTCGCTCCGAGCAACGCCAGCACCTCGCCCGCCCGCAAGGTGATGTCGATGCCGTGCAACACCTCGGTATCTCCGTATCCGGCGACGATTCCCGCCAGGGAGAAGGTGGCGCGATCGGAGTCGTGAGCATCCGCACCCACCGGCACATACGCGTGGACCCGTTCATGTTCCGGAACGACACCATCGTGGATCCGGGCTTCCGCGACCAGGATCGCGGCACGGTGCTCCTTGCGTTGGCGGCGTTCGCGTACCCGTCCCGACGTGAGCGCCAAGAGACCATCGGGTTCCTGCGCGAGCTGGATCGCCAACAACCCCGAGAGGATCGGAACGAAATACACGGAGGTCACGAGGTCGTTCACGGTCCCGCCGGGCAGTACGTGCGCGAGGCCGTGGAGCATCGCGGTTCCGCCCGTGTACACGAGACCGGCCAGCAACGCCCCGCCCGGCCGGCGGATGCCGAATGCAACCGCGAGCGCGAGCCACACGAGCCCGACGAGCGGCGGGGCGGTGGAGTTGTCGACCTGGAAGCTGAACAGCCCGAGGAGGACACCTCCGAGACCGGCAATGCCGGCGCTGAGCGCGAAGACCATGACCTTCGTGCGGTTGACGCGCACGCCCGACGCCGCGGCCGCGACTTCGGAGCTGCGTACCGCGAGCATCGCCCGTCCCGAAGGCGAACGCCAGAGCGCGTGAATCGCGAGCGTCACGATCCCGAAGGCGACGAGGAACAGAAGGATCTGTTCGGACAGTTGACTCGTGTCGATGCTGTGCTGGGTTCCCGGCACGACGAGGTTGTTGAGCTGATTCAACCCGGGGATGCTCAGATCGGGCTGGCGTATCGTCCACCCTTTGTTGTGATTGCTCACCGAGTCGAGCGGGAACACGACGAGCGACGCGATGAACGCGCACGCGAGGGTGCCGAGCGCGAGATTGACTCCACCGAGCTTCGTGATCGGCAATGCAATGAGCGCGCCGACCGCGGCGGCGACCACGACCGCGATCACCACCGCCCAGAGAAAGTTGAGCTGTCCGTGCGTCGCCAGACCCGGGATGTTCACGTGCCAGTTGCGATTGACGGCCCAACCGGCCGTGAACCCGCCGACGGTGACAAACGTCGCCTGCGCGAGGCTCACCATTCCGCCGAGCCCGGTCACGACGACGAATGAGAGGAAGATGACCGAGATGGCCAGGCCCTGCGCGATCCAGGTCTGTCCGTAGGTGTCGGCGCGGAGCCACGAGACCGAGAACCATTGTTCGGCGTAGGCCACGAGTGCCAGGACCCCGATCACCCACGGCAATCGGCGCCGCAGCTGAGACATACCCAACCGATGGTCGGGCCGCGGCATCTCCGACGCGACGGAGCCCGCTCGTCGCGATCGGTCGCGACCCAACGCGAGCAACAAGACGATGACGAGCACGAACGGCACGGCTGCCTTGAGGCCGGTCAGATTGCTCAGCGATCCGGGGAGGATCCGATCGCTGTAGCCGGCGACGAGATTCTGCACGACGCCGAGCACGAGTCCGCCCGCGAATGCGATCGGGATCGAGCGCAGGCGCCCGAGCACGACCACGGCCAGCGACCCGAGCACGACCAACGTGTAGACGTAGTCGGTCAGCGTGAAGAGCGGCGCGATCAGTACGCCGCCCAGGCCGGCGAGAATCACCGTCAACACCCACGCCGTCGCCGACGCGCGGGCAGGATTCACGCCCCGAAGGCTCGCGAGAGCATCCCGGTCGACGACCGCACGCATCTCGAGACCGAGGCGCGTCCGCCGGATGACGTACCAGAGCGATACACCCGCGAGTACGGCGGCGGCGAAGACCGCGAGCTGGTCGCTGTCGAGCACGACGCCGTGGAACACGCGATACACATGCGCGGGCGACGGGCCGATGCCGGGAACCCGAGACCCGCCTGCAGTCGAGCTGCTGTCGATGAGGCCGCCGAGCCCGAGCACCTTGATACCGACGGTGATGACGAGCCATTGCACGAGGTTCGGGAGCGCGACGACGAGCCCGATCGTGCCGACGATGCGCGCGTATGCGGGCGCCTTCGCCAAGCGGCGCAGCATCAAGCGGTCGAGCAACAGCCCGAGCAGAGGCGCGAACACGAACACCGAAATGATCAGCGCGGGAACGATCGGGAGCCCGTAGCCGGAGTGGAGTTGGTAGTAGAGGTACGCGACCGCGAATGCGATAGCTCCGTGCGCGAAGTTGAAGATCCCCGACGTCGTGTACGTCAGGACGAGTCCCGATGCCATGATCGAATAGATCGCGCCCGTGACCAGGCCCGACATCGCCAGGTTGAGGAACTCGTTCATCGAGTGTCCGCAGGCGTGCGCGTCGAGGGCGTGCTCTTCGCCGGCGTGCCTTCCGCCGGCCCGGTATCGGCGGAGGTGCGGCCGAGCTCGCCGAGATACGCGCTGCGGACTGCCGCGTCCTGTTGGATCTCGTCGGGATGACCCTCGGCGAGGACCGCCCCGCGGTCCAGCACGACGATCCGGTCGCACTGTTCCATGACGAAACCGGCATCGTGCTCGACAAGAAGCACCGAGCACCCGGTGTCGCGACGAACGGCCCGGATCTCCTGACCGAGCCTCTCGGTCTCCTGCTGATCGAGACCCGAGGCGGGCTCATCGAGCAGCAGCAACCGGGGCGGGTCGACGATCGCTCGCGCCAGCTCGACCATCCGCGCGACGCCGATCGGCAACGAGCCCGCGAGCTCGGACTTCACCGCGGCGAGGCCGCACCGGTCGAGGATCTCGTCGACTCGTCGTCGGCGCTCTCGTTCGCGGCGGCGCCGGAACGGCGACGCCACGAGATCGGCGACGAAACCACCTCCCCCGCCTTGCACCTCGAGCGCGGTGAGGACGTTCTCTTCGACCGTGAGCCAACCGAAGATCTGCACGCGCTGGAAGGTCCTGCGCAATCCGAGCCGAGCCCGGCTCGCCGACGATCTCCTCGTGACGTTCGACCCGCCGAACGTCACCGTGCCCCGGTTCGGGATGCGCACGCCCGACACGACGTCGAACAGCGTCGTCTTGCCCGCCCCGTTCGGACCGATGATGCCGAGCACTTCACCCTCGCGCACGCGAACATCGACATCGTCGAGCGCGGTGATACCGCCGAAGTGAACCGTCACACCCTCGAGGACGAGAAGCGGGGCTGCATCCGCCGTCACGTGGCTACCCGGAAGCCGCAAACGTCTTGGACGAGCACGAGTACGGCACCACGGTCTTCCATTGCGTCCCGTCGGTGTCGACCACGACCGCGCTGCAGACGGGTGTCGGAATGACAGTCGACGCCGGATACTGCACGGGCCCGATCTGACCCTTGATCTCCCACGTCATGTGGGCCGCCGCTTGCTGAATGTTCTCGGGACTGATGTACGACTTGCCCTTCGCCTGCACCAGATTCTTGAGCGCCTGGA
>JAODBI010000112.1 GCA_025463875.1 Actinomycetes bacterium | reverse complement strand
GATGCGTTGATGCGCGGGCAGGAAACGGTTCAACGTGTTGATCCACCAGCTCGTCAACTTGTGACTGCCCGTCGGCGTGTCGAACGACTGCATCTGGATCAACAGCTCGTTGACGACACCCGAGATGCCCTCGGTCGAGTTGCGCTCGACCCGGTGGCCGTGGCCGTCGGTGCCGTAGACACCCGACCCGAACGCGCTCTCGAACGGTGCCGAACGCATGCCGCTGCGCGCGCCGGCGATGGCGTCGATCTCCTCGATGAATCCGATAGCGCCACCCTCCTCGGCGGCGGCCTTGCGCAGCTCCTTGAAGTAGTTCCGAATCTTGCGACCGGTCGCACCGTAGAACTGCGACTGGAACGCAGTCGACGACACGAAGAGGAACGGGACGCCGGCCTCGTGAGCCATCGCCTTCGCCATGTAGGTCTTTCCCGTGCCCGGGGGCCCCTCGAACAGCACGCCCTTACGCGGGTTACCGCCCATGACCTGGCGGAAGGTCTGGTACCCGAGGAACAGGTTCAATGTCTTGACGACCTCGTCCTTGACCGGACCTATCCCCACAACGTCATCGAGGGTCGTGGAGATCTCGCTGGCGTCGTAGCGAACGTGTGGCGACTTCCCCATGCTGACCATCGGCACGACCATCACCAGACACAGGATGACGATCAACCCGACCGGCACGAGGAGCTGGAACTGCGTCTGGGAGACGTGAGGCATGCCCAGGTGCAAGAAGTTCCGGGTTGCTACGCGGTAGTACAGGTAGACCGCGATCGGAAGCAGCACGAAGAACAGCTTGAGGAGCCGCCCGCGACGAGTTCGCTCACGAATTCGGCTGACGTCCAGTCCGTTCGCCAGGACCTCGGCGCCCCCCATGCCGGCCAAGGCGACTGCGTTGGCGGCCTGCCTGCCCTCCTCGCGCTTCGGGTCTCCACGACGCACGCTTACTCCCCCCAACGCAACGGCCTGAACACGCAGCGTAGCGAACCGGGTGCATTTCGGGAAGAGTCGGGCGGTGCATCTGAGACCGGTGACACCAGTTGGCGGTCAGCGATGATCGTGAGTGGTCGTCGAGTGTCGTGAGTTGACCGAATTCCGGCGGGGTTAGGGTCCGACTGTGGATCAGCCGGTCGAGGGTGTCCCGCTCGACGGTGTCGCGGCCCGCACCGATCGCGTCGCGCAGGGCGTCGTAGGCGTGGCGCTTCTCGCGGCATTCGTCTTCCGGATCCCGTGGATCGTTCCCGTGCTGGCGCTACTGCTCGCGGTCGCCGCCCTCGCCGGTCCGAAGGCCGACGCCATCCACATCGTGTTCGAGCGTTGGATCGCGCCGCGCCTCCCGGCGCCCCGGGGCGCGTCGCTCGACACCACCGCCGAGGAGAAGGTTCCGTTCCCGACCGTCCGGGCCCAGGACGGGCTCGCGGCGGGCCTCCTCCTCGTCGCGAGCTTCGCCTTCCCGATCGGCATCGCGCTCGTCGGATGGATCCTCGTGCTGATTGTCGCCGTCGCGGCGATCGTCGCCGCCACGACGCGGATCCACGTCGCCGACCGCTTTCGCCGGCACCGTTGAAACTGGTCGCTCGCGCTCCGCCTCGAGCGCCGGTTGGTCGGTCGCGCACGTCCGCACATCTGGTCGGCTCCGCTGCCGCTCCTGTCGCGCGTCAGATGTCGAAGCGGCCGTAGCCGCCGCGGTAGAAGAGCAACGGCTTCGACTCGGGGTCGTAGCCGAGCTCGAGCACGCGCCCGACGACGATCAGGTGGTCTCCTGCGTCGTGCTCCGCGATCGTCTCGCAGTCGACGAACGCGATCGCGTCGTCGAGCAGTGGTGCACCGGTCCGGCCCGCGCTGTACGACATGTGCGCGAACCGGTCGGCGCCCTTCTGCGCGAACAGGCGGCAGATCTCTTCGCCGTCCTCGGCCAGGATGTTCGCCGCCCATTTCTTCGCACCCTGGATGTGCGGCCATGTCGACGACGATTTCGCAGCGCAGAACAACACGAGCGGAGGGTCGAGCGAAACCGACGTGAACGAGTTGCACGCCATGCCGACGGGTTCGTCGCCATTCACCGCCGTGATGATCGCGACGCCGGTGGCGAAGTGACCGAGCACTGTGCGCATGGCGGCCGGGTCCGCGGCCAGCGTTTGTTTACGCGCTGGACTCATCCGGCTCCCGGCACCGCGGGAGCGAGGTCGAGCTCGAGACCTTCGTACGCGGCGATGACGCCCGGCGCTCCGATGCGAGCCGCATACTCGATTGCGCCCCGCTCGATTCCCTCGAGTGTCTTGTCGTCGTGCGCGGGATCGTGATGAAAGAGTGCGAGTCGGCGGGCGCCGGACTCGCGCGCGACGTGGACTGCGTACTCGATGGTGCAGTGGCCCCAGTGCCGTTTCGACTCGTACTCGGCCTTGGTGTGTTGGGCGTCGTGGATCAACAGGTCGACGCCGTCACACAGCTCGAGCATCTCGCTCGGGATGTAGTCGTCGGGATGTTCGGGCTTGCAGCCGGGACCGTGATCGGGCACGTACGCGACCGACACGCCGTTCAGCTCGACGCGAAAGCCGAGGGTCGGGCCGACGTGGCGCACCCAGCGCGAACGCACCTTTGCGTGACCGATCGGAAAGTCGTCGTCGCCCGTGTCGTGGAACCGCACATCGCCTGCGAGTTGGTCCGGAACGATCGGGAAGAACGGAGGCCTCATCATCTGCGCGAACACCTCGCCCAGCGGCCCATCGTCCTGACGGGGTCCGTGCACGTCGAGTGTGGCGCCTTCGCAGTGGAGTGGCGTGAAGAACGGCAGACCCTGCACGTGGTCCCAATGCAGATGCGAAAGCAACACGGTGCCGTGGAACACGCCGGAGCAGCGCCGGGCGTACGGGCGCAGGCCCGTGCCCAGGTCGAGCAGGATCGGGAACGCATCGTCGGTCTCGAGTGCGACCGAAGCCGAATGCCCGCCGAAACGGGCGTACTCCGGTCCGGCGCATGGTGTCGAGCCCCGGACCCCATTGAACACGACGCGGATCCCCCCGGACATGGGCGGTGAGGATACCCACGCCCCCCGCAGTTTGAACAGCGCGTGAACGGCGGAGCGGCGCGGCCGCAAGGGGTGGTTCCGAACGGAGGGAGACCGCCGGTCCGCCCGGTCGGGGGCTCGTCAGTCGCCGGCGACCTGCGCGAGTCGGGCCGCAAGCGCGTGCTCGTCGTCTCGGATCGCGCCGACGTCGAAGCGGGTGACCGACCAACGGTCGTCGCCGCGCAACGCATCCTCGATGCGGTTCTCGACGTCGGCCCGTTCCTCGTCGGGAACCACGACGACGGTCCGCACGCGTGCGGGTACGGCGTCGGCATCGACGGCAAACGCATCGCGAGTCGTCGAACCCATCGTGATCATCATGACGGACGCCCGATGACTGATGACTACGTCGGGCTCGGGCCGGATGCCCGGGCCGCCTCGACGGCAACGAGCGCGTCGCGGAGCTGGTCGATCCATTCGCCCTCGTGCTCGCGCACCAGGCGGACGCACCATGCGAGCGCATCCGACCGCGAACGGGCGACGCCCGCGCTGACGAGTGTGTCGAGCGTCTGACGCTCCCGCATCCGCAGCCGGGTCATGACCGGTACCGCGAGCGCGGTGAACGTCTTCTCCTCGTCGCCGCAGCGCGCGCCCCACGCGACCTTGCGGCCGGTGCGGTTCTCCGCCTCGTCGGCGATGCGCATGCGCTGTTCCCGGGTCTCTTCCCGGAACCGTTGGATGCGGGCGCGCCGGGCGGCGCCGATCGCCGCTTCGTCCGCGCCGGCCGGATAGTCGGGCTCGGCGAGGGTGCCGACGACGAGGATCTCCTCGCGGTCCGCAGTCACGGCGGGCGGCCCGGCGAACCACTCGTCGGGCAGGCGGCCGGCGAACCAGCCTTCGAGGGTCTTGAGATCTGTCGTTTTCGTCATGCAGTCATTACATCATTACTTCGTATCCATGGCAAGCGCGAGGAACGGGAAGGCCGGCGGACGCGACGACGCCCCCTGCCGGGGGGACGGAGGGGCGTCGTCAGGGCTGGGACTTCAGGGGCTGGGAGGGCGATCCTTGTCCCGAGGAGACTGTACGGACGGCCCCGTCGCGGCAGCGTGACGCGACGATGCCCCCGTGCGGGGTCGGGGGCATCGTCTGTGAGATGTCCCATTCCCTGGCGGGGTTCGGGAGTACATCTCGTCGAAACACGAAGGTACTCACACGACGAGCGTCCTGCAAACGGCCCCGAAAGCGATGTGAAAGCGCGCCGGCTCCGAGCGTTTTCGCACAATTCGCCCGCTGTGCGGTGGTGTCTCGACCACAGAATACGGCCGCGATTCGTGACATTTGGCGCCTCGATGGCGCTGATTTCCGATTTTCTGCCACTATGGGCGCGGATCCGGTCTGGCGGTACCGGAGCGTGGGGAAGGGCGGAGATCAGGATGATGCCGGGAGAAGACGGCGACGACCAATTGTTGACCCCTTCGGAGGTGGCGGAGATGTTCCGCGTCAATCCGAAGACGGTCACACGCTGGGCGCGAACGGGGAGGCTGCGCGCGATCAAGACGATCGGCGGGCATCGCCGCTATCGCCTGTCGGAGGTTCGCAAAGCGGTCGAGGCCGCGAACGAACCTGACTGAGCTGCTGGTCATCGACACGGAGTGTCGTTGACCAGCGGTTACGCCAACGCGACGCGCAGACGATCGGCGTAGTCCGACATCTCGTGGTCGTCGGCGTACTTCTGGCGCGGCCAAAAGAAGCCGCGCAGGCCGTCGCCCTTGGTGCGCGGCACCACGTGCACGTGCACGTGCGGAACGGCTTGGCTCACGATGTTGTTCTGCGCGATCCACGAGCCCTGCGCACCGAGACCGTCGACGACCGCGCTCGCGCAACGCTGCACCGCGACGAACAACGTCGTGACCTGCGGTGTCGACAACTCGGGCAACGTGACCACGTGTGCGCGCGGGACGACGAGCATGTGCCCCTTGAACACCGGGCGGATATCGAGGAACGCGACGACGTGTGGCTCGTCGAGCACGATGTGCGCGGCAGCGTCGCCCGCGACGATTGCGCAGAACAGGCAACTGTCGGCCGCCGGGTTCTGGTTTGCTCCGCCGGCGGTCACTCGGGCGAGGTGTAAGGCCGCTCCCGCGGCTGCGCGGCCGATCGCTTCGGAATCATCACGCTGCGCCTGAAGTAGCAGACTTCCTCGCCGCGCTGGTTGAAGCCCCGGGTCTCGACCGAGACGACGCCGCGGTCGGACTTGCTCTTCGATTCCACCTTGCCGAGCACCTTCGTCTCCGCGTAGATGGTGTCGCCGTGAAACGTCGGCTTCTTGTGCTGCAGGGACTCGACCTCGAGATTCGCGATCGCGACGCCGCTGACGTCGGGCACCGACATCCCGAGCACCAGCGAATACACCAGGTTGCCGACCACGACGTTCTTGCCGAACTGGGTCTGACGCTCCGCGTAATACGCGTCGGTGTGGAGCGGGTGATGGTTCATCGTCATCATGCAGAAGAGATGGTCGTCGAACTCGGTGATCGTCTTGCCGGGCCAGTGTTTGTAGACGTCGCCGGGCTCGAAATCCTCGAAGTAGCGGCCGAACGGGCGCTCGTGCACGGTCATGCCGCGAGGCTACCCAGCGACCTTGCCCGAGGCCCGAGCGAGCAGGCCGCGCGCGATCACGAGGCGTTGGATCTCGTTCGTACCCTCGCCGATGATCATCAGCGGCGCGTCGCGGAAGTAGCGCTCGACCGGGAGCTCCGTGGTGTAGCCGACGCCGCCGTGAATGCGAAGCGCCTCCGTCGCGATCTCGAACGCGGTCTCGCTCGCGAACAGCTTCGCCATGCCCGCTTCCACGTCGGCGCGCTCCCCTGCCTGCTTGCGCTCGGCCGCGCTCTTCGTCAGCAGCCGCGCTGCTTCGAGCTTCGTCGCCATGTCGGCGAGCTTCATCTGGATCGCCTGGTGCTCGGCGATCGGCTTGCCCATCGTGCGCCGCTCCTGCGCGTACGCGAGCGCGGCGTCGAACGCGGCCCGTGCGACACCCACGGCGCGCGCCGCGATATTGATGCGACCGACCTCGAGCGCGCCGAGGATGTAGCCGAGACCGCGACCGGCGTCGCCGAGCAGGGCGTCGGCGGGAACGCGGTGATCGTCGTAGGTCATCTCGACCGTCTCGATGCCCTTGTATCCGAGCTTGCCGATGTTGCGGCTCACCGTGATCCCACCGAAGCGCGGACCGGGGTCCTTCTCGACGATCAGGCAAGAGATGCCTTCCTCGCTGCGCACCGCGAGTGCGACGATGCTCGCGCGCTCCCCGTTGGTCACCCACATCTTCGTGCCGGTGACGACGTACTCGTCGCCGTCGAGCGCGGCGCGACAGGAGATGTTGCGGGTGTCGCTGCCCGCGTCGGACTCCGACAACGAGAGACACCCGCGCAGCTCTCCCGACGCCATGCGCGGCAACCACCGCTGCTTCTGTTCCTCGGTGCCGTGGTGCGCGATCAGGTGCGCGGCGATGGTGTGCGTGTTGACGATCCCCGACAACGACATCCAGCCGTACGCGAGCTCCTCCACCACACCGATGTAGGTGAGCAGATCGAGCCCGAGCCCTCCGTAGGCCTCGGGAATCGTGATCCCGAACAGGCCGAGTCCCTTCATCTGCTCGACGATCGCCTCGGGATAGGTGTCGGCGTGCTCCATCTCCGTCGCCACGGGCATCACCTCGCGGGCGATGAACCGCCGCACGGTCTCGACCATCTCGCCGCGCACATCCGGATCCGTTGTGGTCATGATTATTCGGCTTCACCTTCCGGCGCTCGATCACCCGTGCGGACTCCTGCGAGTGCCGCGCCTCCGGGTTGCGCCTGGTCCCCGATGTTACGAGCGGAACCGTCCGGGACGCCGAGGCCGGTACCCTCGAACGCCGATGATGGAACACCGCACGATGATGGGCTTTCGCCGCGATGAGGACATCAAGCAGCGTCGCATCGATCGCGCGGTCATGCGGCGGGTCGTCACCTACGTCCGGCCGTACATGCGACCCCTAGTCGCGTTCGTCGTGGCGGTGATCCTCGGATCGATCGCCACCGCGGTGACGCCGTTGCTGCTGAAGGTCTTGATCGACGAAGCCATCCCTCACAAGGATCGCCATCTCGTGATGCTCGTCGCTCTCGCCGCGGTCGGGCTCGCGCTGTTCAACGCCGTGTTGTCGCTCGCCCAGCGGTACTACTCCGCCCGCATCGGAGAGGGGCTCATCTACGACCTGCGGGTCAAGCTCTTCGACCACGTCCAGCGCATGCCGATCGCGTTCTTCACCCGCACGCAAACGGGTGCCTTGCAGTCACGACTGAACAACGACGTCGTCGGCGCGCAGCAGGCGGTGACCAACACGCTCGGCACGGTCCTGCAGAACGTCATCCAGTTGATCGTGACGCTGGTGATCATGTTCCGGCTGAGCCCGCCGATCACGTTGCTGACGCTGCTCGCGCTGCCCGCGTTCGTGTTCCCGGCCCGACTGCTCGGCCCGCGGATCCAGAAGCTGGCCCGGACCGGAATGCAAGAGAACGCCGCGATGAACAACATCACCGCCGAGCGGTTCAACGTTGCGGGCGCGATGCTCGCCAAGCTGTTCGGACATCACGATCGGGAGCGCGACGCCTTCGCGGCCCGTGCGGGGAGTGTGCGCGACGTCGGGATCGCGACCGCGATCTACAGCCGCATCCTGCTCGTCGCGTTGGGGCTCGTCACCGCGATCGGCACCGCCATCGTGTATTTGATCGGCGGCAACCTCGCAGTCTCCGGAACCATCACGTCCGGGACGCTCGCCGCCTTTGCCGCGTACGTCGCGTTGATCTACCAGCCGCTCAGCCAGCTGACGAACTCGCGCGTCGACGTGTTGACGGCGCTCGTGTCGTTCGAGCGCGTGTTCGAGGTCATCGACTTCCCGGCCGCGATCACCGACGCCCCGGACGCCGTCGACCTGGTGGATCCGAAGGGTCGCATCGAGCTCGACCACGTCTGGTTCCGCCACCCGCCGGGCCGGGAGGTGTCCCTCGAGTCGCTGGAGGCACCGGGCACACCGGGCGCCGACGAGCCGAGCGACTGGACGCTGCGCGACGTCTCGCTGGTGATCGAGCCGGGCGACACGATCGCCCTCGTCGGGGCATCCG